>DASUCK010000026.1:0-19268 GCA_036276095.1 Nonomuraea sp.
TCAGATCGACCGGCTGACGGCCTGGCGCGGCGGTGAACGCGTCGGTGAGAGTCGCGGCCATCAGCGTGCCCAGCCCCTCCCGCAGGCGCCGGTGGCACTCGACGAGCACGTGCTCCTTGGACGGAAAGTACACGTACACCGTCCCGATGGCGACTCCCGCGGCACGGGCCAGGTCCTGAACGGTGGTCTCGTGGAAGCCGTGGGCCTTGAACAGTCGCACCGCGGCCGCCACCACCTCGTCGCGGCGGGTTTGCGGCGGCTTGACCACACGCCGGGCTCTCTGCGTCATGGTCCCCAGCTTACCGATTTGCAGTGAATGAACGTCATTCATTAAGGTGGAAGATCACGATCGGAAGGGTGCTCCCATGGATGTCGACACGATCTACGACACCATCGTGATCGGCGGTGGCCAGGCAGGACTGGCCACCGGCTACCACCTCAAGCGGCTCGGCCGCAGCTTCGTCGTCCTCGATGGCAACGCGCGCTCCGGAGACTCCTGGCGCAACCGCTGGGACTGCCTGCGCCTGTTCACTCCGGCGCGCTACAGCGCGCTGCCCGGCATGGCCTTCCCCGGCCCCGGCGGCGCCTACCCGAGCAAGGACGACATGGCCGACTATTTGGAGGCCTACGCCAAACGCTTCGACCTGCCCGTGCGCACCGACACCGCCGCCAAGCGCCTCGATCGACGCGATGGCCGCTTCATCGTGACCACCGCGGACGACGGCACCGTGGAGGGCCGGCACGTCATCGTGGCCACCGGCCTCACCCAGAGGCCGCCGCCCTTCGCCCACCGGCTCCACCCGTCCGTCCAGCAGTTCCAGGCGCTCGACGGGACCAACCGCTACCGCAACCCCCGCCAGCTCCCCGACGGGCCCGCCCTCGTGGTGGGCGCCGGCAACTCCGGCGCGGAGATCGCCATGGACCTGGCCCCCGGCCGCCGGGTATGGCTGTCGGGCCGCGACACGGGCCGGATACCCTTGCGGGCGCTGCGCCTGCCCCCGTTCTGGTGGGCGGTCCAGGCCCTCAACGCCGACAACAGGCTGGGCCGGAAGCTGGTGAGAGGTCCCCAACGAGGCACGCCCCTGGTCCGCGTCCGTTCCCAGGACCTGGCGAACGCCGGGGTCGAACGCATCCCACGCAGCGTGGACGCCCACGACAGGTCGGTCATCCTGGCCGACGGGCGTCGCGTGCAACCAGCGGCCGTGATCTGGTGCAACGGACCCGCGTACCGCACCGACTGGATCAACCTCCCGATCCTCGACGAGAGCGGCCGGCTCCGGCACCGGCGCGGCCTGTCCGACGACGTTCCCGGCCTGGGCTTCGTCGGCCTCCCCTTCCAACACTCCCTTGGGTCAGGGCTCATCAAGGGGATGATCAGAGATGCGGCCCACGTCGCCGAGAACCTCCATCGGTAGGAACGCTCCCGCGCTGTACTTCGACCTGCCCGTACTGGTCCTGCTGATGGCGTGCTGGTTCACCGTCTCGGTGGCGGCCGCCCACCTGATCACCGGGCTGGCGCTGTCCGCGATGATCGTCATCCACCTGCTCACCAGGCCGGCGCGGCTCCTGCGTCCGGGCAAGGCGGTACGGCTGGCCGCCTATGTGCCGCTCGCGCTCCTGGCGATCGGCATGACGATCACCGGCCTGCTGCGGTGGGCGGGCGTGCCACCGCAGCAGGCGTGGCATGCGATCCTCGCCTACACGCTCCTGCCCGCCGCCCTCGTCCACGCCTGGCTGGTACGCCGTGCCCTTCTCCGGCGTACGACAAGGCGTGCTCGCTGACCCGGGCAGGCAGCCGCCCAGACGGGCCCTGACGGCGGACTCGGTCCATCGCCCACTTGTCCACCGGGCCGAGCGCGAACGCCTGCCCGCCGACCTCGACTGCCGCCAGGTCCGACCCCTTCATCCAGGTCGTCGCGAGGTACGACTGCTCCTCGCCACCCGGACCGGCGCGCCTGCCTGTCAGCGCTGAGGGATCACTGCTACGAGCCCGTGCCGGGGACGGCGGGCTTGTCGTCGGTCCAGCCGGCCGTGATCGTCTGCGTGCCCGGCTTGCCGAGCACGGGCTTGCCGTCGGCGGTGAGCTCCGTGGAGATCGCCAGGATCGTCATGTTCTTGGTGTCCACGAGGAGCTGCTCCTTGCGGACCGCCTTGCCGCGGTCGTCCACCGGCAGGGCCAGCTTCCGCCCGGAGCGGCCCTTCTCGTCCTTGGCCGGGCCGAGGTCGGTGACGCCCTTGGTGGTCTTGATCACCTGGTACGCGGCGGCCCGCACCTTGTCCGGCGCCGGAAGCGCGTACAGCAGGGCGACGGCCCGCTTGGCGACGTACCCGTCGCGGTAGGCCAGCCAGTCCTGCTTGGTGGCCCGTGGAGCCGTGACCTTGGCCTCCTCGGCGGCCTCGTCGATCCAGGCGTCGACGTCGGCCTTCAGCCGCTCCCGCAGCGCCTCCGTTCCCGTGGGCAGTGCCTGGATCTGCTGGTACGACACGCTGCTCTCACCCCAGGGCCACCCGTGCCGGCCCTTCGCCCGCCCCAGCGACCCCTTGCCGGGCCGCGTCGACAGGCGGATCTTCATGCCCTCGGTGCGGTAGACCCACGTGGACGGCGAGCCGTCCGCGCGCCAGGCCGCCTCGTCCTTCGCGGTGGCGGGCCGGGCGCCCAGCTCGCGGTAACCGCTCCAGCCCGTGCCGTCGGGAGCGGTCCAGTCGGTGCTCACCGAGCGCTCGGTCAGGTGGTAGCCGCTGCCCACCGCGTGCGGATGCGTCGCGGTGTAAACGGTTTCGACCCGCCAGTACGCCCCCTGAGGCGCATCGGCGGCGGCCGGAAGGGCGGTGACGCCGGCCAGGGCGAGCCCGGCGGTGGCAGTCAGCACGAATCGCATTCAGTTCTCCTTTGTGGTGTTCTGCAAGGGGTTGCCGTCGGCCCAGCGACTGTCCCTGACCGCGGTGTACGTCAGGAGCAGCCCGTCCGCGGCGGAGCGGGTCTCGATGGCTAGCGGCCGGCCGGAGACCGGGTCGATCACCAGCCGGGTCCTGCTCGGGCCCGGGAAGCCCGTCGGGGTGTACTCGCCGGAGTCGTACTCGACGGCCTGCCCTGCGCGGCCCAGCACGTCGGTCACCTGCCCGGCGGCCTCGACGCCGGGCAGGGAGGCGAGCAGCCGGTAGGCCGCGGCCCGGGTCCCGCTGGAAACCGGGGCGAAGAACAGCAGCCGGACGGTCGTGTCGATCGCCACCTGCTCGTCGGCGCCGACCATCGCCCTGAGGGCCTCAGGGGTGTCGGGCACCTCGTTCATCTTGGTCAGCGGCTTGCCCGCGACGAGGATGCGGAAGTCCCAGTCCTCGGTGGAATGGGTCTCGGGCTTCTCGGCGCGCGCGGTGAGCTCGCCCTTGCGGCCCTCGGGCGAGCGCTTGTCGTACGTCCACGACGTCGGCGAGCCGGCCGAGCGCCAGGCCGCCTCGTCCGCGGGCGTGGCGGGGCGGATCCCTCCGGGGGTATAGCGGTACCAGGTGAGGCCCTCCGGGTCGGCGGGGATCCACGTCTCGACCGTCTGGCTCTCGTGGAGCACGTACCGGCCGGTGGGGTCGTGAAACTGCCGGCCGCGCACCTCCGTCGTGCCCCACCAGGTGCCCGCGTCCGGCAAGGCCGCCACGGACGCCGCCGCGACCAGCAGGAACCGCTTGGCGTCCCCCTGCGCCTGGGTGGCGCGCGGGCCGGGATGCGCGGGCGGCGCGGCCTGCGAGATCACGAGAGCCGCCGCCGCGGCGGCCCCCGCCAGGCCGAGCCCGAACGCGCCCCACCTGGCCGACCGGCGGCCGCGCCGGGTGCGCTCCCAGGCGAACGCCTCGTCCAGGCGCTCGCGGCCCGCCCGTTCCACCTCTGGCGAGAACGGCGGCGCGGGCATCAGCTCCCGCACCGTCCGGAAGTCATCCATCACAGCCTCCACGCATGGGATCGACGCCGCCCAAGGCGGCGCGGAGCTTTTTCCTGACCCGCGACAGGCGCGAGCCGACGGTGCCGTACGGAATGTCGAGCGCCCTGGCCACCTCCTCGTGGCTGAGCTCGCCGAGGGCGCTCAGCAGCAGCACGTCCCGGTCGCCGTCGGACAGCGCGCCCAACTCGGCCGCGAGCCGCCCCTGCACGCTCGCGGCGTCCACGCGGGTCACCACACGATCCTCGTGGCCGTGCTCCCGGCCGTCGTGGGCGCCCGCGCTGCGCGCCAACGCGGCCAGCCGCCGCTGCTCGGTGCGCCGGTGCAGCGCGATCACGTTGCTCGCGAAGCCGTACAGCCAGGGGCGGACCGTGCCGCGGCGGGGATCGAACGTCTCCCGTTTGCGGAACGCGGCCAGGAAGACCTCGGCCGTCAGATCGTCGGCGGCCTGCCGGTCGAGCCGCCGGCCCAGGTAGCCGTGGATCTCGCGGACGTACCGGTCGTAGATCTCCCCGAATCGCTCGGGGCGTCGGCGCGACAGCTCCAGCAGGGCCTCGTCGCTGAGCGTCCCCGCAGGATCGGCGATGCCCCGAACCGTCGAATTGGCAGTCACATCCCTTACTCCACCGATCAGGAGTTCCGCTTTCACCACTGGTGTGAAAGCGACCGCGGCTGACGGCGGAAAAGAGAGTATGAGAAACGGAATCACACTGGTTGCGGGATTGGTGGCGCTCGCCCTCGGCGCGCCGGCGGCGCCGCTCGCCGCCGCGCAGGTCGGAGAAGGGCCCGGCGGCCCCGCGATCGTCACCCTCATCACCGGAGACCGGGTGCGGTTGACCGCGTCGGGCGGCGCGGCGATCGAGCCGGGCCCTGGGCGCGCCGGGATCTCGTTCGTCACCGAACGGGACGAGGGGCGGGTGCGGGTGTTACCCGCCGACGCCGATGCGCTCGTCCGCACCGGACGGCTCGACCCGCGGCTGTTCGACGTGACGACGCTCGCCGAATCCGGCTACGCCGACGACCTCGCCCTCATCGTGACCGGCTCAGGACCGGCCGCGCTGCGCTCGGCGGTGGCCGCGGGCGCCGCCCGCGTGACGCGGGAGATCCCCGCGCTGCGCGGCCTGGCGGTGCGGACGGCGCGGCAGGACCGGGCCCGGTTCTGGAAGGACGTGGCGCTGTCCGGCGGAACGAGCAAGATCTGGCTGGACGGCCTGCGCACGCCCTCCCTGGACGTCAGCGTCAAGCAGATCGGCGCGCCCGCCGCCTGGGAGCGGGGGCTGACCGGCGCCGGGGTCAAGGTCGCCGTGCTCGACACCGGTGTCGACGTCACCCACCCCGACCTGGTCGGCCGCGTCGGCGCACAGGCCGACTTCACCGGCGGGTCCGACGTCGTGGACCGCAGCGGGCACGGCACGCACATCGCCTCCACCATCGCGGGCACCGGCGCCGCTTCCGGCGGGACGTATCGAGGGGTCGCGCCCGGCGCCACCATCCTGGCGGGCAAGGTCTGCGAGGCCGTGTGCGCGGAGTCGGCGGTGCTCGCCGGCCTGCAGTGGGCCGCCGACCAGGGCGCCAAGGTGGTCAACCTGAGTCTCGGCGGCGCCGACACGCCCGGCCTCGACCCGCTGGAGGCGGCAGTGGAGGCGCTGACCGACACGTACGGCATGCTCTTCGTCGCCGCCGCCGGCAACAGCGGCACCGAGCGTTCGGTGGAGTCGCCGGCCAGCACCGACGCGGCCCTGGCGGTGGGCGCCGTCACCAAGTCCGGGGAACTGGCCGAATTCTCCAGCAGGGGGCCGCGCGCCGGCGACTCGGGGCTCAAACCCGAGATCACCGCGCCCGGGGCGGACATCGTGGCCGCCCGTTCCAAGGACTCGCCGCACGGCGAGGGGTCCTACCTGACCATGTCCGGCACCTCCATGTCCACGCCGCACATCGCCGGGGCGGCCGCGATCCTGGCCGGCCAGCATCCCGACTGGAGCCCCGGCACGCTCAAGGCGGCCCTCATGGGATCGGCCGCGCCCAACCCGGCGCTCGGCATCTTCGACCAGGGCGCGGGCCGGGTGGACGTGGCGCGCGCCACCGCTCAGGCCGTCACCGCCGAGCCCGCCGGCGTCAGCTTCGGCGTGCAGGAATGGCCGCACGAGGACGACGAACCCCTGACCCGGCAGGTCGCCTACCGCAACCACGGCAGTACACCGGTGACCCTGGAACTGTCGGCCGACAGGCCGTTCTCCGTGCAGCCGGCCACGGTGACGATCCCCGCGGGCGGCCAGACCGAAGTGTCAGTCACGGCCGACACGACCGGGGCGCCGTTGGGCCCGCTCGGCGGGTACCTCCTCGCCCGGGGGGACGACGGCCTGCGGGTGAGCACGCCGCTGGCGGTGGAGAACGAGAAGGAGAGCTACGCGCTGACGCTCCGGCACACCGGCCGCGACGGCTCGCCGACCACCGACTTCTTGACCACGCTGCACCGGAACGACGCGTCCGGGGAGCCGATCCGGGAGATCATCGTGCAGTCCCCCACCGACAGCACGGTCACGCTCCGCCTGCCGGCAGGCAGGTGGATGATCAGGAGCACCCTGTTCGACGGCGAGCACACTGCCCAGCTCATCCACCCTGGCCTGGGCCTGACCAGAAACCAGGCCCTGGACCTGGACGCCCGCCTGGCGAAACCGATCTCGGTCAGCATGCCCGACCCGGCGGCCGCACCGGTCGGCGCGGAGATCACCTTCACCGACGGTCTCCTCGCCTACCCGATCTTCGCCGGCCGTTTCGACAACCTGGCGACCGCGCAGCTCGGCCCCGACCAGACCTATGACAAGGCCGTCACCAGGGTCGCCGGAACGTGGACCAAGCCGGGCGCCGTCTACCGGTTCGCCTGGCAGCACCAGGGCGGCATGCCCACCGGCCTCACCCGGCGGGTCGCCACGCGGGACCTGGCGGTCATCCGCACCGCCTACGCCGCGCACGCCGGCCGGGGACGCGTCACCGCCGCGCCGCCCGGCTTCCACCTCCTGACGGAGGTCGAGATCGCCACCCCGGCCGTGCTGACCGAGTACGTCAACGCCGACAGCGGCCTGCGGTGGCGGCGCTACTTCCACGAGGAGGGCACCGAGGCCGACCTGGAATCGGCGCCTTCCGCCTACCAGCCCGGCCACGCCTACCGCGAGTCGTGGAACACGGGCGTCTTCTCTCCCGTGCTGCCCTCGGGATCGTCTTCGGTGCCCGGTGAGGAGTACGGCGGGGTGACGCGCTCGGGCGACGCTGTTCAGGCCGACGTGCCGTTGTTCGGCGACGGCGACGGTCACACCGGCCGGGCGGCGGTCAGACGGGCGCGGGTCACCCTCCACCGGGACGGCGTCCTGGTGGGCGACCGCGACACGCTGGGCGGGAAGCCCTTCGCCGTACCGCCGGAGGCAGCTGAATACCGCCTGGTCATGGAGGCGGAGCGAACCGCGCCCGCCACGCTCTCCACACGTGTCGTCACCGCCTGGACATTCCGCTCCGAACACACCGCCGACGTCAGCCCGCTGCCGGTCTCGGTAGTCCGCTTCTCCCCCGCGCTGGACGCGCGCAACACCGCGCCCAGCGGCCGGACCTTCCCGATCCCGATCCACGTGGACCGGCAACCCGGATCGGCCGCCGGCGAGCTGCGCGGACTCACCGTGGAGGCATCCTACGACGACGGCGTCAGCTGGCAGCGGGCACAGGTCCGGGCGGGCGTGGCCACGGTGCTCCACCCGGGCGCCGACGGCTACGTCTCACTGCGCGCCAAGGCTGCGGACACCGCCGGCGGCACGGTGGAGCAGACGATCATCCGCGCGTACCGCATAGAGAGCGAGGACTAGCCGGACGGATCGCGGGCCGTTGAGGCTCCGAGGAACACGCCAGGGCGAACACGCAGGAAGAAGCCCTAGGGCGTCCAGGTGTAGGCGACCGAGGTGGCGGCCGACATGGTGACCTGCGCGAGGTAGGCCGCTCCCACCGCCCAGACCGCGCCGCCCACCGCCGTCAGCGCGTTCAGCGAGACCCGTCCCTTGAAGATCGTGGGCGCCGCGGCCGACCACGCCCCGCTCGCCGACAGTGACAGGATCGTGGTGGTGGGCGCGACCGCGTCGAGGTCGGCGGGGTTGGGCCCGGCCAGGACGCGGACGCCGCCGTCGCCGTCGGCGATGGCCCGGTACGGCCGCCACCGCGGCGGCAGGTCGACCCGGCGCCAGGAGCGTCCGTCCCAGTGCGCGGCGACGGGCACGCTGGACGGCTCGGCCTCGCTCTCCTCCGCCGGGCGCCGGACCCGGTTCCCCATGATCCAGACGTCGTCGCGGGAGGCGGCGACCAGCAGGTCGAGGGCGACGTACGCGCTCTGGTCGTCGGCGGGAAGAATGTCCTCGCCGAGCGGCACGCGGGTCCAGCGGGTCCCGTCGGAGCGGAACACGCCCGTCGCCGTCCTTCCGTCCTCCTCGAAGGAGCCGAGGGCCCACAGGTCGTCGGGCGAGGTCGCGTCGAACGCCTGGAGGGCGACCCCGTCCGGCAGGGCCGCCGGTCGCCAGCCGCCGCCGTCGTAGAACCAGATCCGCTGGACGGCGCCGGCCGAGTGCGCCCACACGTGCGTGGCGTCCAGCACTTCGATCCGCGTCCCGTACGGCAGCGCGTCCTGGGCCGCCCAGCGCTTGCCGTCCCAGCGGAACGCGGTCGGGTTGCGCGTGCTGCCGGCGATCAGCCAGACGTTGTCGGGTCCGGAGGCGGCGGCGTCCAGGACGGCTCCCCTGGCCTGCTCGGGTAGCGGGTCCGGCGTCCAGCGACGGCTGTCCCCTCTGAGCGCGAACGGCCCGCCGTCCTTGCCCGTCCCGGTGCGTCCGAACGCCCACAGGTCGTCCGGGGCGACGGCCACCACCTGCGACAGCGTGTCGAAGACACCGTGGTCAGCCAGGTGGGACAGCTTCCATTCCCCGGTACCGTCCGTCGGCACGGAGACCTGTGTCCGCTCGGAGTCGGCGTGGTCGGGATAGAGGTAATCGAACGTACCTCGGGGGGCGGCCGACTCCCCGGACGAGGAAGGGCTGCCCGCCGAGCCGCACCCTGGCAGCAGGAGCAGGAGAACCAGGGGAACCGTCCGCGTCCACATACCGGGCATTATGTCGGTCCTGGCATACCCCGGGCGTAGATCGGGCGTAGATCGGGCGAAGACCGGGCCGTGCCGGGACCGCGGACTCATGTGCCCGGGCCCGCGGGCGGCCCACAGTGAAGTCACACGTCCGACCAAGCGAAAGGGATCCGTCCATGCGACTGCGCCCCGTGTACCGCCGGTTCCTCCCCATCGTCGCGGCCCTCGCCTCCGCCGCCGCCCTCGCCCCCTCCGCCTCGGCCGCCGCCGACTACACGTTCGACGTCCGCTACAACGGCAGGGGAACCTCGCCGTACTTCAGCCTCGTCGGCTTCGTCGAGGGCGAGCTCCGCTCCACCTGCCCCGGCCGCTACACCACCGCCCAGCTCTACCGCCGCGGCTCCACCGCCCCGGTGGGCGCGCCCGTCGTCATGGGGTGCGACAACGCCCCCAACCCGTTCCACTACGAGAACCTGGCCAGCGGCACCTACTACTTCACCTTCATCACCAACCTCCCCATCTCGCACACCTATGGCCGCATCGGTCGGCGGTGACCAACGCGGGGCATTTGGAACGTTCCCGGCCAACGGCGGCCGGGCGGTTGCCGGCGGAGGTCTCCGCGCGACCCGCTCCGACGCCCGCTGATCCACATCATCACCGTCAGCGGGCGTCCAGGCCCGGGCTCGGCGGGCGTCGCTGGGAAGTCAGGTGGTGGAGGGCGCGGGAGCATCGACCGCGCCATCACCGCCGCCACCCACCTGCCCGCCGAACAGGCCGGCGACCTGCCGGCCGCCGCCCGCGAAGCGTTCACCTCCGGCATCCTCGAACGGCGACACCGACGCGTCGTCCCCACCCACTGATCCCTTCTTCGAGGTGTCAGGAGACGTACCGTGACCCCGGTCGCCCCCGGTTCAGCCCGGGCGGACCTTGATGCCCGGCCGCCACCCCAGCATCCTGGAGAAGCCACCCCACTGGTGATGGCCGAGGGAAGCCGCGTGGCCCGCGTGCCGACCGGGGCCGATGGGGACGACCAAGCCGACCGCCAGGGACACCGCCCATCGGATCGGGGACCGCGAACCGGAGGAGCTCAGGGATGACACCACGCACGGCCGGACTGCCGAGGATCGCGATCGTGGGCGGCGGCATCGGCGGTCTCGCCACCGCGGCGTTCCTCCACCGCGAGGGCATCCCCAGCACGGTCTACGAGCAGGCGCACCAGCTGGCCGAGGTGGGCGCCGGCCTGGTGGTCGCGCCGAACGCGGCGCGCCAGCTGCGCAAGCTGGGCGCCCTCGACGCCCTGCGCGAGCGCGCCGTGCAGCTCGACACCGGCTGGGAGTTCCGCCGCTGGGAGGACGGGACGGTGCTGTCGTCGGAGAACCTGGCCGACGCCTGCGAGCGCCTCTACGGAGAGCAGACCTACACCGCGCACCGGGCCGACCTGCTTCGCGTCATCGAGGCGCGGGTCCCGGTCCAGAGCATCGCGCTCGGACGCAAGTGCGTCGGGCTGGAGGTCGGCGCCAGGCCGCGGCTCCGTTTCGCCGACGGGCAGACGGTGGAGGCCGATGTCGTCATCGGCGCCGACGGGGTCCACTCCGTCGTACGCGGGGCGTTGTTCACGGTCTCGCCACCGGCGTACTCGGGGATCTGCGCCTTCCGGGCGCTCGTCCCGGCGGGCAGGGCGCCGGCGTTCGCCCGGCGTCCCACGCAGACGCTGTGGCTCGGGCCGGGCCACCATCTGGTGCACTATCCGGTCTCGGCCGGCGAACTGGTCAACCTCGTCGCCATCGCCCCGGCCGGCGACTACACCGTGGAGTCCTGGACCGCGACCGCGCCGGTGGAGGAGTTACTCGCCGAGTTCGACGGCTGGGACCCGCGGCTGGTCGAGCTGATCCGTGCCGCCGGGACGCCCGGCCGATGGGCCCTGCTGGACCGGGCGCCCTTGCCGCGCTGGTCGGAGGGCGGGGTGACCCTCCTCGGCGACGCCGCCCATCCGATGTTCCCCTTCTTCGGCCAGGGCGCCGCGCAGGCGATCGAGGACGCCGCCGTGCTGGCGCGCTGCCTCGCGACGGGCCTTGACGACCCGGCCGGAGCGCTCAAGCGGTACGAGGAGGTGCGCATCCCCCGCACGACCCGGCTCCAGACCGTGAGCCACGCGCGTTCCCACATCAACCACCTGCCGGACGGCCCCGAGCAGCGCGAACGCGACGCGGCCTTCGCCCGCCACGATCCGCTCGTCGCGAACGGCTGGATCTACGGTTACGATCCGGACGTCGTGCTCGGACCCGGAGTGGCCGCGCGGCGGTGACCGCCGAAGGCCACGCCCGCCGACAACCCCACACCCGTCACCGACGAGACCTCGCCGCTCCGCTCCGAGCGGCCGGGGAAGGAGCGACGTCATGACCACCGTGCGCACCGACGTGTCCGCCGAGCAGGCCGCTCGCGAGGAGGAGCTGGTGGAGCGGGTGGTGCGCTCGTTCGACGGCTGCCGCGACCCGCGGCTGAAGGAGCTGATGGTCGGCCTGGTCAAGCACGTCCACGCCTACATCCGCGAGGTGCGGCTGACCGAGGAGGAGTGGCGGGAGGCGGTCGCGTTCCTCGCCGCCGCGGGTCACATCACCGACGACAGGCGGCAGGAGTTCATCCTGCTCTCCGACGTCCTCGGTGCCTCCATGCAGACCATCGCCGTCAACAACCAGGCCTACGGCGGGGCGACCGAGGCGACCGTGGTGGGGCCGTTCTTCGTCGAGGGCGCGCCGGAGATCGCCAACGGTGACGACCTGTCGTTCGGCGCGCCCGGTGAGCCGTGCTGGGTGGAGGGCACCGTCACCGGCGCCGACGGCGAGCCCCTGCCGGGAGCCCGGATCGAGGTGTGGGAGGCCGACGAGGACGGCCGCTACGACGTCCAGTACGGCGACGGGCGCACCGCCGCGCGAGCACACCTGTTCACCGACGAGGACGGGACGTACCGGTTCTGGAGCGTCACCCCGACGCCGTATCCCATCCCCCACGACGGACCCGTCGGCCGGCTGCTCGACGCGGTCGGCCGCGCGCCGATGCGGGCTTCGCACCTGCACGTCATGGTCTCCCATGAGGGCTACCGGACCCTGGTGACGCACATCTTCGTACGCGGCGACGCGCTGCTCGACTCCGACGCCGTCTTCGGGGTCAAGGAGTCGCTGGTCAGGGACTTCCCTCGGCAGCCGGCCGGCACGCCCACGCCGGACGGCCGCGTCCTCGACCGCACGTGGTCGAGGACGCGTTTCGACATCGTGCTCGCCCCCTCCGGCGCCTGACCCTCGACGACCGGAGACCACTGTCCGGCGACGCGACCGCCACGGAGATCGCCAGGCAACTCGTCCTGACCGCTCAGGAAGCCTGATCGTGGTCCAGGCGCCCGACTTCGCACCCTGCGTCGTCGTGTTCCACCTTCCCGTGCGGGGCTACTTGGCGTCGGCGTAGATGGTCGCCCGTGAGACGCCGACCACGGCGGCGATCGTCTCGACCGCGCGCCGCACCTCCAGGAAGCCGCCTTCGCGCAGTTCGCGGACCAGGTCGCGGCGTTGTTCCGTGGTGAGCGCTCGCGGGCTCGTGGCGCGCGCGGCGGCGAAGCTCTCGATGCGGCGGCGGAGCGCCGTGGAGTTCACCGGGTCGAGGCTCTCGCCCACCGTCTCCTGATCGTCGAGGCGGACGAACCGATCGAGCATCGCCCCCATGTCCTCGAAGGGAGTGAGATCGACGTTGATGCCGAGTACGGCGACGTATTCGCCGGCGTCGTTCTTGAAGCCGATCGACGTGCTCTTCACCCGCCTGCCGTCGGCGAATTTGTTGGGATAGTTGACCAGCAGCTCCGGAAAGGCGGAATCGGCGAGCCGGGCCATTCCGAGTTCGGTGGCGGGCGCGCCGACGGAACGTCGCGACAGCGGATTCTCGATCGCCACCAACGACGTGTCGGGGGTGCGCAGGTCATGGACGACCACCTCGCAGAAGGGCGCGAAGGTCTGCGCGATGCCGCGGGCGACGACGCGCAATCTGGCGATCAGGTCATCCACCGCCGGCTCGCTGTCGCGGGCGTTTCCGTCGTCCTGCTGTGACGTCATCCGTGGATACCGCCCTTTGGGAGGTGTCGGCTTTCGCTCATCTCTCGCCGACGGATTCGATGCCATTTCGACGAGCCTTTTCCGCTGTCTGCTCGACCGCCCTCATCACCCGCAGCATATTACCGTGGGCGAGTTTGTTCAGCTCCGCCGGCGACCATCCCCGCTCGCGCAGCGCTTCGAACAGCAGGGGGTAGCGGCTGACGTCCTCCAGACCCGTGGGCATTCCGTCGGTGCCGTCATAGTCTCCGCCGAGGCCGACGTGATCCACGCCGGCGACCTCACGGATGTGCTCGATGTGCCGTATGACGTCGTCCATCGTGGACTCCGGACGCGGTGGCACGGCGTCGCCGCCGTCGTCCCGCGTGGCCGCCGCCTCCCCGGCAACCGGCCGTCGGCGGTGCAGCCGCCGCCATTCCATCCGGCCGGGCGTCACGAACTCGGGCACGAAGGTGACCATGCAGATGCCCCCGTTGCCGCGAAGGGCCTCCAGGACGTCATCGGGGACGTTGCGAGGAACGTCGCAGACGGCTCGCGCGGACGAATGGCTGAACATCACCGGCGCGGTCGTCACCGCCAGGGCGGCCTTCATGGTCAAGGGGTGGACATGAGACAGATCCACGATCATGCCGATCCGGTTCATCTCCTTGACCACGTCGACGCCGAACGCCGACAGGCCGCCCACGGCGGGTGTGTCGGTCGCCGAGTCGGCCCAGGGCACGTTGTCGTTGTGCGTCAGCGTCAGGTAGCGGACCCCTAGGGCGTGCAACGTGCGCAGGACGGCAAGGGACGAGCCGATGGAGTGGCCTCCCTCGGCGCCCATCAGCGAGGCGATCCGGCCTTCTCGCATGGCCTCGGTGACGTCCTCGGCCGTGCGCGCGAGGCGCAGGTCGCGCTCGTAGCGCCGCACCAGGCGATGGACGAGGTCCACCTGTTCGAGGGTCGCCACGACGGCTTCGTGCTCAGGCAACGAGGAAGGCACGTAGACGGACCAGAACTGGGCGCCCACGGCACCGGCCCTGAGCCGGGGGAGGTCCGTGTGCCTGGCCGGGTCGTTCCCTTCCACGTCCACTCCTCCGACGTCGCCGCCGGCCTCGGTCCGCAGTTTCCACGCCAGATCGTTGTGGCCGTCCCAGACGAACGGTGGCACTTCTGCCATAGGAGTCTTCCCTGCCTTGCTCGATGCTCCGATAACTCGACGACTGCGAGGCTAGCGGTTCTTTGACAAACCGTCCAGTCATAGACAATATGTCAAGCATGCTCAGCGAGACCGAAGTGCTCGACGCGGCCGCGGACGTCGCGAAGATCCTCCCCCGGACGCCCACCGTCACCTCCGAATGGTTCGACCAGAGGCTTTCGAGCACGCTCTTCTTTAAGTGCGAGAACCTCCAGCGGACCGGTTCGTTCAAGGTCCGCGGGGTGCTGACGGCGCTTCGCCGGCTGCCGCCCGAGCGACGCCGGCGCGGGGTGCACGCGTACTCGTCCGGCAATCACGCGCTCGCGCTGGCCTGGGCCGGGGCCAGGCTCGGCATCCCGGTGACCGTGCTCATGCCCTGGGACGCGCCTGACGTCAAGGTCGCCGGAGCGCGCCACCATGGCGCCACCGTTCTGCGGTATGACCGGTACACCGACGACCGGGAGTCGCTCGCCCGGGAGCTCGCCGAGTCCGCGGGCACGACGTTGATACCGTCAGCCGACTCCGCTGACATCGTGGCCGGCCAGGGCACGGCCGCCGTCGAGCTGATCGACGAGGTCGGCCCTCTCGACGTGCTCGTCGTGCCGGTGGGCGGGGGCGGCCTGGCCGCCGGCACGGTCCTCGCGGCCAAGGCGCTCTCCCCCGGCTGCGAGGTCGTCGGCGTCGAACCCGCGAACGGCAACGACGCCGAACTCTCCCTTCGGCACGGCCGGCTGGTCTCGATCGACACGCCGCGCACGATCGCGGACGGCGCGCAGGTGCGGCACCTCGGCCGGCTGCCGTTCGCCATTCTCAGGGAACACGGCACCCGAGTGGTCACGGCCGATGACGCGGAGCTGGTCGAGACGATGGCGCTCATCAGCCAGCGGCTGCACATCGTGGCCGAGCCCACGGCCTGTCTGCCCCTGGCGGCCGTCCTCGCCGGTGCCGTTCCGGTGGCCGGTCGCCGAATCGGCGTGCTGATCAGCGGCGGCAATGTGGACCTGGGCCGATACGCCCACCTGCTCGGCGGCGGGCCGGCCGGGGCCGATCGTCAGCCCGGTTCGGAGCCGAGCAGCTCCCGCAGGCCGTGCGAGGTCCGTGGATGATGATGGCTGTCGACGTACCACTCGTAGCCGCCGAATTCGGCCTTGTCGAGCAACCGCTCGATCAAGTCGACCGCATACCCGTCATCCGGCTCCCGCAGATGGAACGGCGGCGGGTAGAAGCAGTCTCCCAGCAGCAACACGCCGGAGTCCGGCACGCCCACCACGGTCGAGTCCTCGGCATGCCGCCCCCCGAGGTGCCGCAACTCCACCCCCGACGGCAACGTGAGCGCGTCGTCGAACTCGACCTGCGGCGGGATGATCGCGAATCCCTCCCATGAGGGCATCGCCCACGCGCGGGCCCGGAAACTGGGGCCGAGCCGGGGGTTCGCGTCGACCTCGTCACGCAGGTACTGATGGCTCCACGGGCGCTGGGCCTCCGCCGCCAGGATCCGCGCGCCCGCGCGGTGACCGACGATCTCCACCCCGGGCCAGGCGCACGCTCCCCACACGTGATCCCAGTGGTGATGCGTGTAGACCAGCTGACGCGCCGGGGGCAGCCCGGCGGCCTCCATGGCGGCCTGCACGCGGCGTGCCGCCCGCGGGCTGTTCCCGGCGTCCACCACCACAGAGCCGGCGTCGTCAGCGATGACCGCGACGCCCGCCTGAACATTGTCGTGGTCCTCGTCATGGGGATACCACCAGACCCGACCTGCCAAATGCCGCATAGACACCCGCATCCGCCGATGCTAACACCAACCACAGGAACGGCATGAACCACCACATTCACCACATCCATGGCGAAGCCCGCGTACGGGCGCACGACCTCGGCATCGCCGTCGGCACGTTGCCGGCCGGACGCCTGAACGCGATCACCGACGTCGAGGGCGTCCTGGTCGGACACACCACGATCGACGACGGCGCCGATCTCCACACCGGAGTGACGGCCGTCGTTCCGACGCAGCTGACCGCGGCACGACCACAGCTGCCGGCCGCCGTCTACGCCGGCAACGGACACGGCAAGCTGATCGGCTCGACCCAGGTGGACGAACTCGGCGTCCTGGAGTCGCCCATCGTTCTCACCGCCACCCTGTCGGCGTTCCGGGCGGCCGACGCCCTGCTCACGTACCTCCTGGCGCGCCGCCCCGACGGGCTGTCGTTCAACCCGCTCGTGGGAGAGACCAACGACGGCTTCCTCTCCGACATCCGCCTCCGTCCCGTCACCGAACGGCATGTCCTCGACGCGCTGGACAGCGCGTCCGACGGCCTGCCCGCGGAAGGATGCGTGGGCGCCGGCACCGGCACGACAGCCCTGGGATTCAAGGCCGGGATCGGCACCGCATCCAGAACCCTCCTCGTGGAGGGCGCCCCGGCGACGGTCGGCGTCCTGGTGCAGGCGAACTTCGGCGGCGTCCTGACCGTACGGGGCGCCCCGATGCCGGTCGGCCGCATCCTCGGCGAGCAGGACCGCGAGGAGCCCTCCGGCAACTCCTGCATGATCGTGGTGGCGACCGACGCGCCGCTCGACGCCCGCCGGCTCGGCCGCCTCGCCCGCCGAGCCATCTTCGCGATGGGACGGGTCGGCGCGTCGTACGCCAGCGGCAGCGGCGACTACGCGATCGCCTTCACCACGGCGCCGCCGCAGGCCCCGCTCGTGCCCGACGACGCCATCAATCCCGTCTTCACCGCCGTCATGGACGCCGTCGAGGAGGCGTTGCTCAACTCGCTGCTCATGGCGACGACCACCACGGGCGTCCACGGCCGCACGCGACACGCCGTACCGTACGTGGGGCCGCTCCTGCCCGGGGGCATCGCCTCCTGACGCGGCCGGCTCGCCCGTCCCGGGGGAACGCGGGTCGACGTTCGCGGCGGGCGACGCGACGCGTGGTCCGCCGATCAGTGGGCGCGGAGCAGTGCCAGGGCCTGGCGGGAGATGATTCCCGAGATCTCGTCAAGCGTCAGGCGCCCGTCCGGGCGGTACCACAGGGCCACGCCGTTGCACATCTGGATGATGGAGAATCGGGCCAGAGACGCGTCCTCGGGCGCGAAGCTGCCGTCGACGATGCCGTCCTCGATGACGCGCCGCCAGATCTGCTCGAACTCGTCGCGCAGGGCCACCAGCTCCTCGCGCGCCTCCGCGCTGATGACCTCCAGCTCCGAACGGTTCAGCCGCCAGACCTTGCTGTCGCGGACCTCCGCCAGCACGTGCGCGCTCACGAGGTTGATCAGCCGCTGCGCCGGGGTCGACCCGGTCGCGGCCGCGTCCCGGGCGCGCGCGGTGGTGCGCGCGTAGTTGCGCCGCATCAGCTTGAGAAACAGGTCCTCCTTGCTGGAGGCGTAGTGGTAGAGCGATCCGATGGTCAGACCGGCCTCGCGGGCGATCTCCCGGATGCCCACCGCCGAGTACCCCTTGTTCGCGAACAGCGTCCCCGCCGCTTCCATCAGACGCTGTTCGGTCGACGGCGCCACCACGTCGAGGTTCTTCGCGGTTCCGTCGGTTCTCTTCATCGTCGCTCTCCAAGATCGCAGGTGGGGACATGGTCACCCAGTTCTGTCAGGCGGCGCTTGACGATTCGCTCGGTCGGGGTCCGTTCGAAGTGGTCGACGAACGACACGTACCGGGGCAGCTTGTGCCGGGCCAGGGCGGCCCGCGCGCCCGACACGACGGCCTCGGCCCGCTCGCGCACCAGGTGCGCCTCCACGGGAACGTCGTCGACCTGCAGGAACGCCCAGACCTCCTCGCCGCGGACGGGGTCGGGCCGCGGGATGACCGCCGCGTCGACCACGCCCGGCTGGCCGCGGAGCACGGCCTCGACCTCCTGGCACGAGATGTTCTCGCCCGCCCTGCGCACGATGTCCTTCATCCGCCTGACATAGCGGTAGTCCGGCCCCTGACGCTCCATGATGTCGCCCGAGCGGTACCAGCCGCCGGGGCGGAACGCCTCCGCGGTGGCGTCGGGCCGCCGGTGGTAGGAGTCCGTCACCGTGGGCCCGCGCACCTCCAGCATGCCGATCCCGTCGCCCTCGATGACCTGGCCGTTCTCATCGGTGAGGCGGAGCTCGTCGCCGGGCATGGGACGGCCCAGCCAGCCGGCGCCGATCCGCCGCGTGCCGGCGCGCGCCTCGGACAGGGGCTGCCCCATCGTCACGCCCATCTCCGCGGTGCCGTACAGCTCCAGCCAGGGCAGCCCGAATCGGCGTTCCAGCTCGGCGTGCAGGTGGCGGGGAACGGCGACGCTCCAGGCGGCGACGGCCTGGTGGCCGGTGTCGTACGGGCCTGGCGGGGTGTTGAGCAGCATGGCCGGCATGGACCCGATGGTCATGAACTTGGTGATCGACCTGCGGGCGACGTTCTCCATGAACGTCTGGGACCGGAACCGCGACAGGTAGACCGCCGTCGCGCCCGTCTGCAGGGCGGCCATGAGCAGCATGAACGGATCCCCGTAGTACAGGGGTTGGCACGACATGACGCGATCGCCCGGGGTGAGCTCCATGACCGTCGCCAGGGCCCGGCCGTCGAGCAGCCATTGCCGCTGCGTCTTGGCCACCGCCTTGGGCACGCCGGTGGACCCGGACGTGAGACCGAACCGGATCCGGGTGTCGAGATGTTCGGTGCGGCCGAGGTCGTCGAACGGCGCGTCGGCCGGAGCCAGCGGCGGTTCCGCACCGGGCACGTCGTCCTGGAAGGGGATGGCCGCGGCGCCGTGCCGCCGGATCACGTCCAGTTGCGTACGGCAGAACTCGGGCGTGGCCACCACGTGCGTGGGCTCGACGAGGCCGAGGATCTGGTCCAGCTCGGGCGGGGTGAATCCCGGATTGAGCGGCAGCACCGCGGCGCCCAGCTCGGCGGCCGCGGGCACGAGCAGGGGGAAGGTGGAGCAGCTGTCCAGGGACACGGCGAGGACGTCTCCCTCGCCGACG
>DASUCK010000027.1:0-26406 GCA_036276095.1 Nonomuraea sp.
AGCACCGACGGGTCCAGGCCCACCCGGATGATCATCTCGGCGGCGAGCGCCGCCGCCTCCCGGTGCGGGAGGCCGGTACGGGCCAGCGGCTCCCGCACCGCCCGCCGGATCCGCCACATCGGATCCAGCGACTGGACGGGGTGCTGGAAGACCATCTGCACGTTCCCCGAGCGGGATACCGTCCCGGACGTCGCCTGCTGCAGTCCGGCGGCGACCTTGCCGATCGTGGTCTTGCCGCTTCCCGACTCGCCGACGACCGCGAGGGTCTCGCCCCTACCGACCCGCAGGCTCACGCCGCGGACCGCGTGGGTCTCGACGCCGCGGCGGCGGTAGACCACCGTGACGTCGTCAAGGACGAGAGCCATCGTCGCCCTCCCTCGCCGAGGCCAGCAGCTCTTTGGTGTAGGAGTCGCGGGGGGCGTGGAAGACGTCGTCCACGTCCGCGAACTCGCGTACCTCGCCCCGGTACATCACGGCCACGCGGCGGCACATCTGCGCGATCACTCCCATGTCGTGGGACACGAACAGCACCCCGATCTCGCGGGCGGCGACGGTGGAGCGGATCAGCCTGAGGATCTGCGCCTGCACCGTCACGTCGAGGCCGGTCGTGGGCTCGTCCGCGATGAGGAGGCTCGGCTCGGCGGCGATCGCCATGGCGATGAGGACCCGCTGGTTCATGCCGCCGGACAGCTGGTGCGGATACCTGGCCATGACCGCCCGCGGCTCGTGGATGCCCACCGACTCCAGGAGCGCCTCGGCCTCGCCCTTCCTGCCCAGGAAGCGCAGCAGCCGGCGAAGCTGGGCGCCGATCCGCATCGTCGGATTCAGCGCCGCGGTGGGGTTCTGGAAGATCATCGTGGCGTTCGGCCGCCGCAGCGTCCGCCCGCCGCGCAGGAACGGCGTGCCGGCCAGGCTCGCCTCCCCGCGTACGACGGAGACGCCCTCCGGCAGCAGGCCGAGCAGCGACAGCGCGGTCATGGTCTTGCCGGAGCCGGACTCCCCCACGATCCCGACGATCTCGCCGGGGTCGACCTCGATGCCGACGTCACGGACGATGCCCTGACCGCCACGCGCGTCGATGCACAACCCCTCCACGCTCAGCAGGGTCATCTCATCCTCCTGTCGAGCCAGTCGCCGATGACCTGGAAGGAACCGGCCGAGAGCAGGATCATCAGGCCGGGGAAGAACGCCGGCCACCAGTAACCGAGGAGCGTGTCGCCGACGCCTTCGGCGATCATCGCGCCCCATTCCGGGGTGGGCGGCTGCACGCCCACGCCGAGGAACGACAGCGCGGCGAAGTCGAGGATGGCCAGGGACGCCACGAGCGTGGACTGGACGAAGGGGTACTTGATCGCGTTGGGGAGGACGTGCCGGAAGGCGACCCCCGCGGTGGACGCCCCGCTCAGCCGCGCCGCGGCGATGTAGTCCGCCGACCTGACCTCCAGTGCCTTGGCGCGGGCCAGCCTGACCAGGATCGGGATGAAGGCCACGATGACCGCGATCGCCGCGAACCAGGCGTTCTTGCCGAGCGACGCGGTGATGATCAGCGCGAGCACCACGCCGGGCACCGCCAGCAGGATGTCGGTGATCCGCATGATCACCGCGTCGACCACCCCGCCGAAGGTCGCGCTCAGCGCGCCCACGACCGAGCCGATCAGGAGCACCGACAGCGCCACGACCACGCCCAGGGACAGGTCGATGCGGACCGCGGCCATGCTGCGCAGCAGCACGTCACGCCCGTAGCGGTCGGTGCCGAAGGGGTGGCTCCACGACGGTGACAGGAGCGCGTCGTTGTCGCGGGCCACGTCGCCGTCGCCGAAGAGCAGGGGCACGACCGTGCCCAGCGCGATGATGAGGCCCAGGGTGGCGAACGCGGCGTACGCCATGCGGTCGCCCAGCCGCACGCGCCCGGCGAGGTTGCCGCGGAGGGTCACGGTCATGTCGCCTCCGCGATCGCCACGCGCGGATCGGCCCAGCGGTAGACGAACTCGAGGAGCGTGTTGATCAGCACGTACGCCACGCCGATGAAGATCACGTATCCGCGGAGCGCGAAGAGGTCGTTCTCCTGCAGCGACCGGTAGGCGTACCCGCCGATGCCCGGCCAGGCGAAGAGCTGCTCGATGAGGACGTTGCCGCCGGCCAGGACGAAGCCGGCGACGAGGCCCACGTTGGTGATGACGGGCAGCAGCGCGTTGCGCAGGGCGTCGCGGACGAGGATCGAGGCGCCCGGGTAGCCGAAGGACCGCGACGTCCTGGCGTAGTCCGACTCCAGGGCGCTGATCGTCGACGACCGTACGATCTTGACGATGGACGCCGAGGCGAGGGCGCCGAGCAGCAGGGCGGGGAGCAGCAGGGTGCGCAGCGCCGCGCCCGCCGTGGCCAGGTCGCCCGCCAGGAGGGCGTCCACGACGTGGAACCCGGTCACGTGCGCCGGCGGCGGGTAGCCGCGCGGCAGGCGTCCGATGGGGCTGGGGAACAACCCCCACCGGTTGACGAACACGGAGATCGCGACCAGCGCCACCCAGAACACCGCCGTGGCCGAGGCGAGGACGACGAAGATCTGAATGATCTTGTCTCCGGCGCGGTGGCGGCACACGGCCGACGCCACGCCGAGGCCGACCCCGAGCACCACCGCGATCAGGAGCGAGGACAGGCCCAGTTCGAGCGTGGCGGGCAGGCGGGTCAGGAGCTCCTCCCGTACGGGCTGGTCGGTGCGGATCGACGTGCCCAGGTCGAACCGGAAGAGGTCGGCCAGGTAGCCGCCGAACTGCACCATGATCGGCTGGTCGAGGCCGTAGCGGGCGCGTACCTGCTCGACCTGCTCGTTTGAGGCGTACTGGCCGGCGGCGATGCGCGCGGGATCGCCGGGCAGCAGCTGCGTGATGAAGAAGATCAGCACGGCCACGCCGACGATGCTGACGGCGGCGACGCCGAGCCGCCTGCCGATCGACCTGAGCATGAGGCCTCGTCCCTACCCCGCGACCCGCAGCCGGTCGAAACGCAGGTTGGCGTCGTTGGAATGGGTGATTCCCGAGACTCCGCCGCGGGCGCCGATGAGCACGTCACGGGTGAACAGGAAGGCCCACGGCGCCTGGTCGATGACGATCTGCTGGGCGCGTTGCGACAGCTCCCGCCGCTCGTCGAGGTCTGTCGTGGCCATCGCCTTCTCGACCAACCCGTCGACCTCCTCGTTGCTGAAGTTGGTGTAGTTGGTGAACAGGCCGGTCTTGAGGAGGAAGTAGAGCTGGTAGACCGAGTCCTGGCCCCAGGA
Source organism: Nonomuraea sp. (assembly GCA_036276095.1). Taxonomy (GTDB): domain Bacteria; phylum Actinomycetota; class Actinomycetes; order Streptosporangiales; family Streptosporangiaceae; genus Nonomuraea. The sequence continues at coordinate 3,272 of DASUCK010000027.1, forward strand.
GTACCAGGAGTCCACGTACATCTGCATCTTGCCGAGGTTGGCGTTGAACTCGGCCTCGCTCATCTCGCTCACCTTGACCGAGATCCCGGCCTGCGCGAGGGCGCTCTGGATGAACACCGCGGACTGCTTGAGCGTCACGTCGGTGGCCGGCACCGAGAGCGTCAGGGAGAGCTCGCCGGGCGCGATGCCCGCCTCCGACAGCAGCCGCTTGGCGGCCGCCACGTCGGTGGGGTAGGCGGTGCGGTCACCCTTGCCGTCCAGCGCGTCGCGCATCGGGTACGGCACGGCGCCGTAGGCGGCACCGGCGTAGCCCTTCATCACGTCCTTCTTGAGCGTGTCGTACGGGATGAGGTGGGAGATCGCCCGGCGGACCCGCGCGTCCTTCAGCGCGGGATCCTCGTTGTTGAAGCCCACGTAGACGATGTCGCTGTAGGCCAGCTTGTAGAGCTTCAGCCTCGAGTCCTTCTCGACGGCCTGCGCGATGTCCGGCGTCAGCCCGTAGACCAGGTCGACCGCGCCGTTCTGCAGGGCCAGGAACGCCTGCTGCGGGTCGGGCATGTTCTGCACGACGACGCTGCTCGGGGCGGCGGACATGTCCGTCGCGGTGAACTTCGGGTTCTTCTTCAGGGTCAGACTCTGCCCCTTGACCTGCGACTCGACGACGTACGGGCCGGAGGCGGTGACGTTCTTGGCGAAGAACGCCGCCGACCACGGGTCGTCGGCCGTCTTGCCCGCCTCGGCGGCCGACTGGTCGAGGATGGGGAAGATCTGGAAGGCGAGGAACTGCTCGATCAGCGGCGAGTAGTGGGTGACGCGCAGCTCGACGGTGGAGCCCCCCACCGCGACGATGTCCTTCTTGGCGTCGGAGACGTTGAGCCAGGCGCCGACCGCGGACACGTAGCCGACGTCGGACAGCGCCCGGCGCAGGGAGTAGACGACGTCGTCGGCGGTGATCGGGCTGCCGTCGGCGAACGTCAGGCCGGAGCGCAGCTGGAAGGTCAGCTTGGTGCGGTCCTCGTTCCACGTCGCGGACTGGGCGAGGTAGGGCGTGCTCTTGCCGGTGTACTCCAGGACACCCCCGGCCGGCTGCGCGTAGTCCTCCTGCAGGAGGGTCCCGTAGATGTTGCCCACCACCCCGTAGGCCGCGACGGAGCGGAACTGGTGCGGATCAAGGGTGTCGACGTCCGACGAGAACGCGACGATGACCTCCCCGGTGCCCCCGCTCTGGGGTGGCGGCGGGCCGCCGCAGGCGGTCGTGGTGATTAGGAGCAGTGTCGCGCCAATGGCTAGGCACCTGAGTTTCACGGCAGGTCTCCTCTCGCTGTGTCAACTGGTGCCCAGGGCCCGGCCGAGCTTGCGGATGTCGGAGTGAAGGGTGTCGGCGGCGATCGGTGCGAGGGCCACCTCGTCGGACCCGGCCTCCGCGAGCGCGTGGATGCGCGCCACACAGGTGTCGAGGTCACCGCAGACGGCCAGCCGGTCGATCCAGCTGTCCGGCATGCGGGCGGCGAGCGCCTCGGCACCGCCCTCGGCGGCGAGTTCGCGGAGTTCCGCGGTGATGCCGATGGCGTCCGTCATGGGCGAGCTCTCACCGTCGCCCAGGTACGCGGCCAGGATCGGCCGCGCCTTGGCCCGCGCCCGCTCGGCCGACTCGTCGAGCACGAAGAACGCGAACGTGGAGATCGGTTTGTCGGCGATCCCGCGCTGGATGCGGACGAACTCGGGAGAGCTGAACACCGACAGCAGCAGGCCGTCGGCGATCTCCCCGGTCAGCGCCGTCATGCGGGGGCCGGTGGCGCCGATGTAGATCGGGGGCGCCTGCGGGGGCGGGAACTCCAGATGGACGCGGTCGAACTGAAAACCGCCGTGCTCCCCCGACAGCTCGTGCCCGGCGAGCAGGGCGCGGATCGTCTCCACGTTCGCGCGTACGGCCGACAGCGGCCGGGGATGGCGTATCCCCTGCTGGTCGAGCCACAACAGGCCGCCGGCGCCGAGCCCCAGCCGGAACCGGCCGGGATGGACGGACGCCAGCGTCGCGGCCTCCATGGCCGTCAGCGCGGGGTGGCGGGCGTAGGCCGACAGCAGGCCGGTGCCGACCCGCAGGTGCTCGGTAGCCCCGAGGATCGCGGCCGCGCCGGCGATGCCGCCCGTGGCGAAGTAGTCCTCGGTCGACCAGACGCTGTCGAAGCCGTTCGCCTCGACCTCCCGCGCCACGGAGACGAGCTCGGCCGGGTGGAAGCCGCTGCCCAGGACGAATCCGACGGTGGGTGTCATGGCGCCACCGTCCCCAGGACGCGGGCCGACGCCAGGGGGATGGTCCCCACCTCGGCGAGCCCGTCGACGAAACGCGCGAGCGGCGGGCGGGCGGCGATGGCCCGCGCCAGCAGCTCACGGCCGCGCTCGACCTCTCCGGCCCGCAGCAGCAGCACGCCCTGCCAGGCGGTCGGCTCCGGGTCCTCGCCCAGCTCCCGCTGCGTGGCGCGCAGACCGGCGAGCGCCTCCTCCAGCTTCTCCCCCACCACCGGCTCGGAGCCGGTGACCAGGCCGGGCGCGAAGACGGACTCGAAGAAGACGTTGTAGGCCCTGCTCATCCGCAGGCTCGTGCCGAGCGCCCGCAGCGGGTCGGGGTCGAAGTCGACGCGCAGGTCGTAGACGCCGCCCTGCCAGGGGTGCGCCGCCCGGTCGCCGGTCACCACCCGCAGGGCGGCCGACATCCGCCCGCGGGCGTCGCCGCCCGCCTGCTCCCCTGCTTCGAGCGCGGCGAGGAGGCGGTCGGCCAGTTCGCCCTCCGCGGCGTGGTAGGCGTCCGCCATCGCGGGCAGCACGCGGTCGTTGGCGAGCATGTTGCCGATCGCGATCGCCGTGCCGGACACGACGCTGCCGCACGAGGGCACGCACCGCGACCCGGTGTGGTGGGCGATCGCGCCGGAGGCGTCGACGAAGGCGACCTGCCGGATGTCGCGGTCGGGATCGGCCGCCAGCAGCGTGGCGAGCGCCTCGTCGGCCGCGATCCCGCGGTCGAGCAGCTCAAGTCCTTGCGGGCCGTAGGAGATCTCGACGAACGCCTGCGTCGCGATCGCGCCCACGCCGGCGCGCGCGTGGTCGGCGATGGGGCCGGCGCCGTAGGCGTGGGTCGCGGTCGCGACGCCCAGCTGGCCGGTCGCCTCGTCCCGGGCGACGATGGAGAACGTCACGTCGTCTCCTGGTACTCCGTGCGGGTCCCCACGCTGTACGGGGTGTTGCCGAGGCCCCGCGCGGCCGCGGAGTCCTTGTCCGTCTTGGCGTCCGGCGCCTCGTCGTCGGCCGGGCGAGTGGAGCAGTGGAAATGCCACATGCGCCACTCCGGACGGCCATTGCCGTCGTCGCGGCGGTAAATCTCCGTGGACCGGTAAGAGGCCGTCAGGTCGACGTACTGATCCTCGGGAAGCCGGTTTCCGTCCTCGTCTCTTACCGTCCACGCGGGAAAGACGCCTTCGGAGACGACGTACGCCATGTCGCCGGACACGTCGATCCGCATGACGTGGTCCTCGCAGAGCCCCCACTCGCCGGTCCTGGCGTAGAAGGACCACAGGGCGGCCAGGTCATCGACCCCGAAGTAGGGATGGCCGTTGAGGTTGAACATCAGGAAGTTCTCCGCGCCGACGGGAAACACCGTGCGCATCAGCGGAATGTTGATGTTGAAGTTCGAGTAGTACCAATCGCGGTGCAGCCGCAGAATCTCTTGCTCGTCGGAGGACAGTTCGGTCATCGGAGAGACCCTTCTCACGAACGGATGTAATCAAATTACAGAGCCCGGCCACTTATGACTAGACCTCATTCATCAAAAGTTGCGAGCCGTTATTGGGAAGCGGTAGCGCGGAACAGTCGCCGGCCCGGGCCAGCCCCGCCAGGGCGTCGAACACGCCCGCCGGCCGCTCACCCGTCAGCGCCGCGAACTTGGCCCGCAGCTCGTCCCGGGTGGCCGGACAGGAGTGATGACCCCGCGGATTGTCGACCGTCGCCTCGGCGGTCCCGGCCGAGGTCCGGATCAGGACGCGGGCGGGGGCGCGGCCCGGCCACAGCGCGTCCATGGCGGGGTCGGCGGTCACCGAGACGCGCCCGGCGTAGTCGGCGACCGTCTCGTCCCACTCGAAGGAGGCCGGGCCCGTCGCCCCGGTGAGCAGGGCCGCGGCCACCGCGTACGGCAACGAGAACCGCGTGGACAGCGCGTTCGGGCGCGCCGGCCGGGCGATCCGCAGGTTGGCCGACACCGTGGTCACCTCGATCCGGCGGACCTCCCACGGGTCCCGTACGGCGAGCCGGTCCCAGGCGGCGCGCAGCGCGTCGAGCGTGCTGTGGGTCAGCGCGCAGGCGGAGTGGAACTTGACATAGTTGCGCATCACGCGCAGCGTCCCGCCGCTGACGGGCGCGGCGAGCGCCCGCGGGTCCGCCACGTACGGCTCCACCACGGACAGCAGCGAGGCCAGCGACCCGGTGAACCCGGCCCGATGCAGCATCGCCGCCTGCACCCCGGCCCGGTTGGCGTGGCCGCTCCAGGTGTTGCGGGCGGTCGCCCCCTCGTAGCAGGCCTCCCAGCCGGTCAGCAGCGGCTGGGTGGCGGCGATCCGCGCCACGGCCACCGGGTCCGCGCCGGTGAGCTTGGCGACCGCCGTGGCCGCCCCGATGGCGCCGAAGTGCCCGTGCGGGTGCATCGGGCGGGGCAGCGCGAACGTCTCGAACAGCCTGGCGGACACCTCGTAGCCCGCGATGATCGCGGCGGCCAGCTCCAGCCCCGACGCGCCGGTCGACTCGGCCACCGCCAGCGCGGCGGGCACCACCTGGATCGCGGGGTGGCCGGTGGGACGGAATCCTTCGTCCAGCTCCAGGAAGGTGCCGGCCGTCCCGTTGAGCCAGGCGACGGTGGCCGGGTCGCCGGAACGGGCGCCCGGGACCAGCGTCCGGGCCCCGCGCCGGCCCGCCCGCCCGGGCGCCGGGCCGTCCGGTTCCCTTCCCTCGGTCAGCCCGAGCCACGGGTCGGCGGCGAGCGCGACCATCTCGGGTGAGCGGGCGCCCGCGGCCATGACCCCCACCGTGTCGGCGAAGAGCAGGCCCACGTGGTCGACGACCTCGTGGGGCAGATCGGCCGGCGTCAGCGCGGACGCCTGCCCGATCAGCTCCTCGACCTGCGCGACCAGCGCGGCGGTCACGTCCGGCTCCTGTCGTGGTCGGCGGCGACGAACCGGCCCCGGCGTTCGCCCACCGGTTCGGAGTCCTTCATGGCCGGATGTCCTCTGAGCACGCTCGCGGTCACCCTGCCCCTGAGGTTCCAGCCGTCCCACGTGGTGACCGGGTTCAGGGCGTGCATGCGCTCGTTGGAGATCTGGTGGCTCCCGGACGGATCCACGAGAGTCAGGTCGGCGTCGGCGCCCGGCCGGATCGTGCCCTTGCGCGGCCACAGGCCGTACAGCTGGGCCGTCTCGGTCGAGAGCACCTCGGCCAGCCGGACCGGGGTGATCTTCCCGCGCGCCATCGCGTCCACCATCAGCGGCGCCAGCGTCTCGACGCCGAGCCCTCCGGCGGGCGCGCTTCCGAACCCGAGCAGCTTCTCCTCGACGAGGTGTGGCGCGTGGTCCGAGCCGACCGACGAGATCGTGCCGTCGTTGACGGCCGCCCAGAGCGCGTCCTGGTCGGCCTGGGAGCGCACCGGCGGGTACACCTTGAGCGCCGGTCCGAGCCGGTCGGCGTCCCGGTCGGTCAGGGTGAGGTACTGCGGGCACGTCTCGGCGGTGATCGGCACCCCGGCGGCCCTGGCCTCCCGCACCACCCGCGCCCCCGCCGCCGAGGCCATGTGCACGACGTGGAAGCGGCACCCGGTCGCCCGCGCGAACTGCGCCCCGACCGCGATCGCGGTCGCCTCGGCGACGGCCGGGCGGGCGAGGAGCAGGTCGTCGTAGGTCTCGATCGGGTGCCCGAGCAGCTCGGCGGACCTGGCCAGGATGTGCCGGTCCTCGCAGTGGGCGGCCAGCACCCCGCCGTACGAGGCGACCTCCGCGAACATCTCCAGGACCTCGCCGTTCTCCGGCGGCAGCAGCATCGACTCCGGCGGCGCGGCCGTGAAGTTGTAGACCAGGCCCTTGGTCTCCCGGTCCAGCGCATAACCCCAGAAGAACTTGACCGCGACCGCGCCGGCCCGGTGCAGGCCGGCGATCTCGTGCAGGTTGCCCGGTCCGAGCGCCATCCCCCACAGGCCGAAGTCGACCCACGCCTTGGCGGCGTGCTCCTCGCGCCGTTTCTCGAACGTGGCGACGTCCGTGACCGCCGGGACGGCGTTGGGCATCTCCAGGATGGTCGTCGTGCCGCCGCAGAGCGCGCCGAGCGTCGAGTGCGCGAACGTCTCCTTGTGCGTGGCCCCGGGATCGCGCGAGTGGACGTGCGGATCGATGAACCCAGGGAAGACCAACTGCCCGGAGGCGTCGATGTGCTCGTCGGCCGCCACCGCCTCGCCACGGGCGAGCAGCGCCCGGATGCGGCCGTCGGCGCAGAGCAGGTCGGCGGCGATCAGGCCGTGCTCGGTGACCAGAGTTCCTTGACTGACCAGCAGCCTCACGCGAAGGCTCCCTTCGGCTCCTGGCGACCCGCGAGCGCGGCGGCCCGCGCGTCGAGACGCAGCATCGATGCGCAGAGGAGGTCGGTGCCGACGGCGAGCCGCGCGGGATCCGTCCACTCCTCGGGGACATGGGACAGGCCGCCCCGGCTGGAGACGAAGATCATCGCCGTGGGCGTCACCCGGTTGATCATCTGCGCGTCGTGGCTGGCGCCCGAGGTCAGCACCCGGTACGGGATCCCCAGCTCCCTCGCGCCGGCGGTCACCTCATCGCGCACCCACTCCGGCAGGACGACGGCCGAGGTGTCGGCCAGCACCCGGACGGACAGCCGGGTGCCGCGCCGCAGGCACGCGGCCCGCATCCGGTCCACGATCTCCCTCGCCGCCCGGCGCTGGCGGTCCGCGTCCACGTCGCGTACGTCGAGCGAGAAGGTCACCCTCCCGGGGATCGTCGTGATCGATCCCGGCTCGACCGCCAGGCGGCCCACGGTCGCGCGGGTGCCGCGATGGCGCGGGTCCAGCGCCACGTCCTCGGCGGCCAGGACGGCCTCGGCGGCGGCCGCGAGGGCGTCCGCGCGGTCGCGCATCGGGGTGCCCCCGGTGTGCGAGGCCTGTCCGGTGACGACGGCTTCGAGCCGCGTGGAGCCGGAGATGAGATCGACGACGCCCACGTCCAGGTTCGCGCGCTCCAGCACCGCCCCCTGCTCGACGTGCAGCTCGACGAAGGCCGACCAGTCCGCGGGATGCCACGGCGTCGAGGCCGCGGCGTCGGGGTCGAGGCCCACGCCCGCCATGGCCTCCGCCAGCGAGACGCCGTCCCTGTCCCGACGCTCGTCCAGCTCGTGGCGGGACGACAGCCCCGCCGCGAGCTTCGATCCGCAGCAGGCCTGCCCGAACCGGGCGCCCTCCTCGCCCGCGAAGGCCACGAACCGCAGCGGCAGCTCCGTCGTCACCGCCGACTCGTGGAGCAGGCGCGCGACCTCGACGGCCGCCATGGTGCCCGCGATGCCGTCGAAGCGGCCGCCGTGGTAGACCGAGTCGAGATGGCTGCCCGTGCCGACGGCGGGGCCGTCCGAGCGGCCGGGCCTCGTGGCGATGGTGTTCCCCGCCGGGTCGACGCGGACGGAGCAGCCCGCCTCGGCCATCCACTGTCCGAACAGCTCGTGCGCGCGGCGCTCCAGCCGGCTGTAGGCCAGGCGGGTCACGCCGGGGCCGTCCTCGGTCAGTTCGGCCATGCTCCGCAGGGTCGACCACAGGCGTTCCGGGTCCGCTTTGGCGATCATCGTCCGTGCGCCCGCTCTCGTCGCGCGGCCGCGCGCAGCTCCGCGTCGGCGTACAGGGTGTCCAGCGTGACGGCGAGCCGGGTGAGGCGGCCCGCGGCTCCGGCGCCGCGATCGACGGCGGCGAGCACGCCCGCGACCGTCGCGCCGCGGGCGAGGGCCAGCCGGACGGCCTGCTCCGCCGAGGCTCCGGTGCCGGTCACGCCCTCGACGACGAGCACCCGTTCGCCGGCGTGGAGCTCGCCGAAGAAGTCCAGCTCCCGCCCGCCGTCCATGGCGCGGGCCACCACGAGCGGCAGTCCGGTCTCCAGGGCCAGCGCGGTGCCGAGCACCAGGGAATGCGGCTCCCGGCCGATGAGGCGGTCGACGTCCGGTGGCACGCGGCCGGCGAGGATGGAGGCCAGCCGCCGCAGCACGGTCGGCTTGGTCAGGAACCGGTCGGCGTCGATGTACTCGCCGCTGGTGCCCCACGCCGCCGCCACCACATCGGCGAGCAGCTCGGCGCGGCGCTCGTCAGCCGTCTGGAACGCGAGCGGATCGTTCATGCCCGGCTCCCCCGCGCCGCCAGGACGCCCTCGCGCTCCGCGGACTCCCAGAGCTTGTGCACCGCCGCCGCCGCGGACCGGACGGTTCCGGCCTCGTCGCATCCGCTGACCACGCCGTCCCGGACGACGACCTTCCCGTCGACCATGACCAGGGCGACGTCGGCGGGAGCGGCGTTCCACACCAGGTTCCTCAGCGGATCGCGGACGGGTTGCAGCTGCGCCCGGCCGAGGTCGACCACCACGAGATCGGCGGCGCAGCCGGCCTCGACGCGCCCGAGCCCGGGGTGCGGCAGCGCGGCGGCGCCCACCTCGGTCGCGGCGCGCAGCAGCGTCCCGGCGTCGACGGCGTGGGACCGGCCGCTGGTCAGCTTGGCGATGAACCCGGCGGCGCGCATCTCGGCGAAGTAGTCGAAGTTGTAGGCGTCGGTGCCGATGCCCGTCCGCACCCCGTGCCGGTGGAACCGGTCGAACGACACCGTGACACCGCTCCTGGCGAAGGTCAGCGGGCAGTGGGCGACGGTCGTGCCGGTCTCCCGAAGGAGGTCGAGGTCGCCCGGCCCGGCGTACACGCAGTGCGCCGCCACGACGCCGGGCCCGACGACGCCGGTGTCCCGCAGGAGCTCGACGGGGGTCACCCCGTGGCGCCGCTTTACCGTGTCGACCTCGATGCGGCTCTGCGCCACATGGATGCTGACGAACGAGCCCCGCTCCCGTGCCTCCCTGCCGATGCGGCGCAGCAGCTCGGGTGAGCAGGTGTCGGTGGCGTGCGGCCCGAACCCGACCCGGATGCGGCCGCCGGGGCCCTCGTCGTACTCCTCGAAGATCTCCAGCGCGGCCTTCAGCGACCGGTCCTCGTCGATCTCCCCGTACGCCGGGGCGCCGGAGGCGTCCACACCGCGCGTGGGCCAGGAGAAGACGTACGGGGCGCCGAAGGCCCGCAGCCCCAGCTCCCTGGCCACGTCGAAGAACGACCTGTGCACCGCACGCGGCATGTCGAGGAGGGTCGTCGTGCCGCTGCGCAGGACCTCCATCAGCGCGAGCCGGTAGACGGACCTGATCTCCTCCTCCGACAGCACCTGGCCGGCGTGGTCGCCCAGCGGCAGCAGGACGCGGTAGACCAGGCTGTCGGCCTCCTCGGGCGCGTCGTCGACGATGCCTCGGAAGATCGGCCCGTTGATCGAGTGGTTGTGCAGGTTGACGAATCCCGGGAACAGGATCCCCTCGCTGAAGCGCGGTCCCTCGACGTCGATCGGGCCGCGTACGACGTCGAGGATGCGGCCGCCCTGGACGAGAACGGTCGCGCCCTCGACCGCGCGGACGCCGCCGGCGTCCGGCACGACGGTCCAGCGGGCGCGCAACGCGGTGACAGGAGGAGTCATCGCCTACCCCCGTTGCAGGAGGAATGTAATCGGATTACATTGCACAGTACTCGCCGCGGCGGCCACGTCAACCCTCCCGTCCGGGCCGCCCGAGAACACCTGGAGGTGCAGTGAGCGAGCTCCTCGTCGTGCGCGACGCACACGTCTTCGCCCCGGACGACCTCGGCATACGCGACGTCCTCATCGCCGGGGAGAAGGTCGTCGCCATCGACGCGCGCCTCGACCTCGGGAACCTGCCGGTGACGGAACTCGACGCCTCAGGGCGGCTCGTCGTCCCCGGACTGGTCGACGGGCACCTGCACATCATCGGAGGCGGCGGCAACGAGGGCTACGCCTCGCGGATCCCCGAGCTGTGGACGGGCGAGCTCGTGTCGGCGGGCATCACGACCGTCGTGGCCCCGCCCGGGCTCGACATGGTGGCCAAGAACCTCGACTCGATCCTGGCGAAGGCCCACGCCCTGGAGAGCGAGGGCGTGACCGCGTACATGATGGTCGGCGGGTTCCAGCGGCCGTTCCGCACCTTCACCGACTCGATGCTCCGCGACATCTTCACCGTCGACAAGATCCTCGGAGTCAAGGTCGCGCTGGGAGAGACCCGGGCCTCGCGCTTCCAGGACCACGAGCTGGTCGAGCTCGCCGCCCAGCTCCACTGGCTGGCCGGAGCCACCGGCAAGGCCTGCGTCCTGCACGCCCACCTGGGCGAGTCGGAGGATCCCGCCGGCCAGCTGCTGCACGCCATGCGCGAGTCCCGCGTCCCGCCGAGGCGCTTCCACGCGACCCACTGCAACTACACGCCGGACACCATGCAGGCCGCCCGGCAGGTCGCGCTCAGCGGCGGGTACGTCGACTTCAACCCGATCCTGACCCCCGCGTTCGGGCACCCGCGCGCCGTCCCGGTGGCGCAGGCGATCCTGCGGACCCTGGAGGCCGGGGTCGACAGCGACCTGGTGACCATGACCACCGACGGGAACGCCAGCGTCCCGATGACCCTGGCGGACGGCACCCGCGGCCCGTACGAGAAGAGCCTCACCTGGTTGTGGGACGCCGTGGTCGAACTCGTCCGTTCGTGCGGGCTGCCGCTCACCCAGGCCCTGTCGTTCGCGACCGCCAACCCGGCCCGGGCCTGGGGCCTCGAGGAGCGCAAGGGCCGCGTCCGCGTGGGCGGCGACGCGGACCTCCTGGTGATCGGGCCGGACCTGGACATCACGCACGTGATCGCCCGTGGCAGGCAGGTGGTCGCCGACGGCCGCCCGACGGTCATGTCGCTCTACGAGCCGAACCGCGCGAGCTCCGCCGCGGCCGCGCGCCCGTAGATCTCCGGCCGCGGGGACGTTCGAGCCGACGGAGGAGCTGGGCCGCGACGCCGCCACGGCCGGCCGGCTGGCCGCCGACATCCACCGGCGCGCGAAAGATTCCGGCGTCCTGCGGCCGGACGTCACCACCGCCGACATCGCCCTGATCTTCGAGCTGCTCGCCTCGATCAAGCTGGGTGACCCGCAACGCGTCGCCGAGCTCCGCCACCGCTACCTGACCCTGATGACCGACGCCCTCCGCAACCCACCCTCCCGTCGCGAGCTCCCCGGCCCGGCCCCCACGGACGATGAACTGTCCTCCCGCCGGCGAAGGGAGTCAGAGGGGCCGTCGTAACCCGGCGGAACGATCAGGAGCCCGGGCCCCATCCGCCCGCGCACCCGCCATCGGCGCCCGCACGCCGTCGGCGAGGCCGGCGACGGCCGCCGAACGTTGTGACACCCTGGTGGTCTGGGCCGTGAACGCCGACCGCGAAGGGCAGAGACCGTGGGGGACGCCTGGATCCTGCACCCCGACTACCGCACTCCCCCGATCCCGGCCGCCGACTCCGGCATCCCGCCCGGGCCGTGGCGCCACCCCGACGGCGGGCAGATCATGAACGGCGCCTACGAGTGCCTCCTGCCCGGGCGTCACGTCGAGGTCGCCACGGTCTGGTACGGCTACGCGCTCAACCACTGGCACGGCCCGCGCATGCGCCGCTTCGGCAGCCCCATGGTCTCGCCGTGGAACCCGGTGCTGGCCCAGGGGCTGACGATCGACCCGGCCGCGCCGACCCCGTACCGGGACGAGCTGTGGTGCGACCGGTGGATCGCCGAGGCGCTGCTGTACGGGCGCAAGCCGTACGGGGCGTTCAACCTGCCGGTGGAGGAGGCGCTGCGCTGGTTCGCCAAGAGCGGCGGCACGGGGCTGGTCTACCAGGCGCAGACGGCCGGCGAGCGGATCCGCGTGGTGGCCGGCACCGCCGAGCGGTACGCGCAGCTGTTCGACCTCGACGCGCTCATCGCCGACTACCTCGACGCGCTGCCGCCGGAGCTGGCCGAGCCGGAGGCGGCGGCGCTCGACGCGCACCGCGGCCACTCCCCCGCGCTCGACTACATCCTCACCGACCACGCCGAGCTCCGCTTCGCCCAGGCCCCGCTGTCGGTACGCGGCCTCACCCTCGGCTACCCGCCGGGCGAGACCGCCGCCCGCATCGCCGCCACGGCGGGCCCTCGCGAGACGTGCTGACCAGAGCGTTCCGTCCAGCGTCGAGGGTCGCCGCGCTCGGGCGGCGCCAGAGGAGGGGCCGGAGGAGGGCCTTACGGCAGCACCTCCGCCAGGGACGACCCGGCCAGGTCGAAGCCGCCGACGCAGGCCAGGTAGTCGCCTTCGGCCAGCGGGTCGCCGACGTAGACGCCGCCGGCCTGGCGGACCAGGAGGGCGCCGGCGGCGACGTCCCAGGGGTTGGAGCCGGTGCCGTACGTGGCGTCGGACCAGCCCGCGGCGACGTGGGCCAGGTTGAGCGCGGCGCTGCCGGGACGGCGGACGGCGGAGAAGGACTTTAGGAAGCGGGCGTAGCGCCGCAGCGCCGCCTCGCCGTCGACGTCGAGGTCGCGCGGCGTCGGATAGGCGCACAGGAGCATCGCCTCGCGGTCGGACGTCGCGCCGCGGCTGCGGAGCGGGGCGCCGTTGCACCAGGCTCCGGCGGTGGTGGCGGCGAACTCGTCGTCGCGTACGGGGTCGTAGACCACGCCCGCCACCAGCTCGCCGCGGACGGCGGCGGCGATCGAGACGCAGAAGAACGGCAGCCCGGCGGCGAAGTTGGCGGTGCCGTCGATGGGGTCGACGTACCAGGTGAGGTCGCCTGAGCCGGTGACCCCGCCCTCCTCGCCGACGATGGCGCTGCCGGGCACGCGGGCCTCGATGACCGCCCGGATGGCTTCCTCGGCGGCGCGGTCGTGCTCGGTGACGGGGTCGTGGAAGTCGCGTTTGGTCTGGGCCGGCGGCCTGGACCTGAACGCCTTGCGCAGCCTGGGGCCCACGGATCTGGCGGCCTCGCCGGCGGTTTCGAGCAACTGTGTCTCATCCATCTCCGCTCCAGCCTAAGCGGTCCCGATCAGGGCGAGCCGAGCGGGTCAGAGGCATTTGTCAGGACATTCTTACCCCGTTAAGCTGATCAGCATGACCGCGAACCTCGCCATCGACCTGGATCGATCCAGCCCCGTGCCGCTGTACTTCCAGGTGGCCGAGCAGATCGCGGAGGCCATCCGGCGAGGTGACCTGGCCCCCGGCGCCCGGCTCGACAACGAGATCCTGCTGGCCGACAAGCTCGGCCTGTCCAGGCCGACGATCCGCCAGGCGATCCAATACCTGGTCGACAAGGGCCTGCTGGTACGCAAGCGCGGCGTCGGCACGCAGGTGGTGCACGGCCAGGTCAAGCGCTCGGTGGAGCTGACCAGCCTGTACGACGACCTGCGCAGGGCGGGCCAGGAGCCGGCCACCCAGGTGCTGATCCTGGAGCCGAGGCCGGCCGAGGAGGAGGTCGCCGGCGTGCTCGGCGTGGAGGCGGGCGCGGAGATCCTCTACCTGGAGCGGCTGCGGTTCGCGGCCGGGGAGCCGCTGGCCGTGCTGCACAACTGGCTGCCGGTGGGGCTGGCCCCGCTGACCGCCGACGACCTGCGGAGCCGCGGCCTGTACGAGCTGCTGCGCGGGGCGGGGGTGCGGATGCGGGTGGCCAACCAGCGCATCGGGGCCAGGGCCGCCACCCAGGCCGAGGCCCGGCTGCTCGCCGAGCGCCGCGGCGCCCCGCTGCTCACCATGATCCGCACCACGTACGACGACCAGGGCCGGGCCGTCGAGCACGGCTCCCACGTCTACCGCGCCTCCCTCTACTCGCTGGAGGTCACCCTCATCGAACGCTGATCCACCTTCTCCAGCTCGATGACGAGCACCGACGTGGGCCGCAGCGCCGGGGCGGGCAGCCCCAGCTCGCCCAGCGCGGCCCCGGGCAGCCGTACGGGGGCCGCGGTCCACGCCGGCATCGCCGCCGCCTCGGGCACCGGACCGGCGACCCGGACCTCGTACCGGCCGGCGGGGTCGAGGCCGGGCAGCCGCAGCGGCGGGGGCGCCGTCGCGACGCGGGAGGTCAGCTGCGCGAACCCGTACACGGCCCGCTCGGGCAGCACCACCCCGTGCAGCAGCGCCGACGGGTCGGGGTGGTCGGCGCGCACGACCCGGCCGGCGTGCAGCACCGGCCGCAGCCGCTTGTGCAACGCGATCCAGCCGGCCAGTTCCGCCAGCTCCTCCTCGCTCGCCGAGGTCAGGTCCCACTCCACGCCCATGTGCCCGAACAGCGCGGTGCCGGCCCGGAAGGCCAGCGGCAGCGACCGTCCGGTGACGCGGTCGCGCGGCGCCCCACGTGCGCCCCCATCCGCTCGGGCGGCACCAGCAGCCCGGTCCACCGCTGGATGGCCTGCCGGTCGAGCGCGTCGTTGCTGTCGGACGTCCACACCCGATCGGTACGCGCCAGGACGCCGTAGTCGACCCGCGCCCCGCCGGACGAACACGACTCGATCTCCAGCGCCGGGTGCCGGCGGCGCAGCTCGTCCAGCAGCCGGTACGTCGCCGCCGTCTGCGCGTGCACGCCCGCCACCCCGTCGTGGACGGGCTCGGCGATGTCCCGGTTGTGGTCCCACTTGATGGAGTCGAGGGCGTACTCACCGGCCAGCGTGTCCAGCCGCTCCAGCAGGTACGCGAACACCTCGGGCCGGGCCAGGTCGAGCGTCTGCTGGTGGCGCTGCGGCGGCGGCGTCCGCCCGGACCGCCCGAGTATCCAGTCCGGGTGGGCGCGGGCCAGGTCGGAGTCCGGGTTGACCATCTCCGGCTCGAACCACAGCCCGAACTGCATGCCCAGCTCGCGCACCCGGTCGGCCAGCGGCCGCAGCCCGTCGGGCCACACCCGCTCGTCCACGTACCAGTCGCCGAGTCCGGCCCGGTCGTGCCGGCGGTGCCGGAACCACCCGTCGTCGAGCACGAACCGCTCGATCCCGGCCGCCGCGGCCCGGTCGGCCAGCTCCAGCAGCCGGTCGAGCCCGTGGACGACGCGGGCGGCCGCGGTAGCTCTCCCCCTGGGCGAGAGTGATCTCGCCGGGTTCGAGCAGCTCCCCGGCACCGAGCAGGGCCGGCCCCTCGGGCACCCGCTCGGCGACGTGCACGTGGTTGCCGCTCCAGCCGGCGTGCACGGCCCACACCTCGCCGCTCCTGAACCCGAACCCGGTCGTCCCGGCGACGAGCAGCCCGGTGGCGTCGTGCCCGGTGCGGCCGCGCCGGTTCTCCCTGGCCCAGACGCCGTACCCGAACGCCCTGCGCTGCGGCGACTTCTCCAGCGCCCACCGACCGGTGAAGTCCAGCAGCTCCCCGGCACGTTCGGGGACGGGCAGCGCGCACGTCAGCCCGGCCACCCGGTACGGCGTGGCGCCCGTGTTGGTCACCGTGTGCCGCATCGTGACCAGCCCGCCCGCGTCCATGGCCAGCTCGCTGACCAGGGCCAGCCCGGCCCGCGCGTCGGAGGCGGCGACCCGCACCGCGCCCCCGCGGCCCGGCGCGGCGGCCCCGCCCCCGCCCCCGGCCCCGGCCCCGGCCCCGGCCCCGGCCCCGTCGCCGTCCCTGCTCCCGGCCCTGCTCCCGACCCCGGCTCCGTCCCCGTCCACCTCCACGCTGTCCACGGTCCAGGGCACCGGCCACTCCTCGCCGGCCCGGGAACCCGCAAGTCCCGGCCTGGCGTACCAGGAGTCGCCCTGGGCGGGCAGCAGCGGCACGGCCGGCGCGAGCGACGACAGCACGGGGCCGATGTCGGCGACCGGGCCGGGGTCGGCGCCGAAGTGGCGGACCCGCGGCAGCCCGGGACCGGAGGTGTCGAGCAGCAGGGCGACGCCCGCCGCGGAGAGGATGACGGCAGACACGTCGAGGCTCCTCACTCGAGCCGGGCTGCCGCGCCCGGCTCGGCTCAGGGGGTGAGCTGAGTGGAGACGCTACCGGCTCCGGCGGGGCAAGCCCCTCCGGTGCCGGGGCGCATTACAGGGGTCGTCGCAACACGATGATCAAATATTGGTGGCGGGAAGCATGGCGAGACGCTCGGCTCGGGCATCCGGCCGAGCCTCTTCCGCTGCTTGGGCTGAGAACTCCAGCCATGGGCCGCAAGCGAAAGACGCGGTGGGACTTCGACAGGGCCGAGGATGCTGTTGGTCACGCGAAGCAAGATGCGTTCTTCGTGGCGTGGTCACATCGAAGGAGTGGGGCGCGGTCTACCCATCGGCTGGGGGAGCTAGCGGGGGCGGAAGCCGTCAAAGAGCAGGGTCAGGACGGCAGATTGCAGGCCGGCGGGCCACTGGTGACGTTCGGCGGCCATGCAGGTGGCGTTCAGCAACGCCAGGACCTCGGGCAGGTGAAGGTCCTGGCGTACGGCGCCGGCCCCCTGGGCGCGGGTGAGCAGAGTCTCGACGGCGCCGCGCATCTGGCGGCGGATGTCGGACAGGCCGACCTTCTGGTCGATATCGGCGTCGGCCAAGGCGTCGGCCAGGATCTTTTTCTGCTTGGCGTTGTCCACGATGCCGGTGAAGAAGACGAAGAAGGCCGCGCCCGGGTCGTCGGCGGCGCGCAGGGCGTCGGCTTCGGCGATGAGACGATGCATGCGCTCGATGATGATGGCCTGGTAGAGCGCTTCCTGAGTGGGGAAATGCCGGTAGATCGTGCCCAGGCCCACGCCGGCGTGCTTGGCGATCGTGCGCATCGAGGCCGACAGGCCCTCACGAGCCAGGATCTCCTCCGCCGCCTCCAGTACGCGGGCCCGATTGCGCCGGGCATCGGCGCGCAGGGGCTTGGTCTGGCCGCTCATTGTGGTCCCTTCTTCGGGCGTTGACATACGGAACGCATGTTCCGTATGTTCAACCGGAACGCATGTTCCGATCATAATGCTACGGAAGGACATCCACGATGGAGTACCACACGCTCGGCCGCTCCGGCCTGAAGGTCTCCCCCGCCTGTCTGGGGACGATGAACTTCGGCACCACCGGCGGTGTGGGAAGCTGCGGCGAACCGGAGGCCCGGCGCATCGTCGACGCCTTCCTCGATCTTGGGCACAACTTCGTCGACACCGCCGACGCCTACACCGGCGGCCAGTCCGAACAAATCCTTGGCCGGGCCATCAGCGGCAAGCGGGCCTCGGTCGTGCTGGCCACCAAGGCCTTCCTGCCCACCGGCCGTGAGCCCAACGATCGAGGCCTGTCTCGGGCCCACCTGACCCGGGCACTGGAGGCGAGCCTGCGCCGGCTCGGCACCGACTACATCGACCTCTACCAGTGCCACCAATGGGACCCGCACACCCCGATCGAGGAGACCCTCACCACCTTGGACGGGTTCGTGCGTGCGGGGAAGGTCCGCTACATCGGCTGCTCCAATTTCACCGCCAGCCAGATCGTGGAATCCCGCTGGGCCGCCGAGCGTCTGGGACTCACCCCCTTCGTCAGCCTCCAGCCGCAGTACTCGCTGGTGGCCCGATCCATCGAGGCGGAGATCCTGCCCGCGTGCGAGCGCCACGGCCTGGGCACCATGGTATGGTCGCCCCTGGCCGGCGGGGTCCTGGCCGGGCGGTATGCCAACCAGGCCGTCCCCGCCGCCGACAGCAGGATGGGGCGGCTGCTGGCTTCAGCGGCACCGATGGCCCGGGCTTGGGCCGCGGGGCTGCTCAACGAGCGTACGTTGCGCATCGCCGACGAGGTCGGCAGGGTAGCGGCCGAGTTCGGCGTCACCTCCACCGCCGCCGCCCTCTCCTGGGTACGGCAGCGGCCAGGGATCACGTCCGTCATTATCGGCCCACGTGACCTGGACCAACTCCATGGCAATCTGGAGGGCTTCACCCTCGACCTTCCGCCGGACGCAATCGACCGGCTCGACGAGGTCTCCTGGTCTCCCGCCATCATCGCGGTCACTGGGATGGCCCTGGCCCAGCAACGACAGCCGCGCTCCTGATGCCCACGACACTTGGCGGCCCCTCACATCCAAGGCCAGACACGGGTAGCCGCGTGATTGCTCGGTGTTCGTGACGACCTTCCAAGATCACCAGGTGCACGTGGCCGACGGCGTAGACCCTGAGGGCTGGATGGTCATCTTCAACGAGAAGACGGCCCGGATCGCCGGCCGGTTCGGTCGCGTTGAACCACGCCGCGCGGCCGACGCGTACGTGCGCGGGCTGCTGGCCGATATCGACCGCAAGAACTGCTAAATCTGGCCGAACATGCCGGATTACCAGGTGCGCGGTTGGACGGCCTGGCGCCGGCACGCCATGCTCGCCCTGGCCCTGCTGACCGCGATCGCCACCGCCCAGCCAACCAGCACCGACGACGACCGCATCCCCCTGACGCTGCCCGAGATCCGCCGGTTGTTGGCCACGCTCGTGCTGACCACAGCCCCACACGGCCACGGCCATCATGCGCTGGCCGGACTGGCGTCGCCGTCATCACGCGAGAGCCCGACGCTGCCACCACCAGCGCAGATCCGAACCATGGTGGCGAATTGTCACACTCCCGACTGATCGTGGAAGGGCTTCGTCCGAACGAGGTGGCGATCGACCGGTCGACGCGCCCTCGCGCACCGGGTCGGCGACGGTCAGGCGCTCTCCTGCGATACATACCGAGAACGCGAAGAGGCCTCGGCCACCGACGCACGACGCGCCGGCGGCCGAGACCTCTTCTTGCGCCCTTCAGGTCGCCCGTCGCGGGTGTTGCGACGACCACCGGAAGGGAAGGCGGTTCCGGGAGGGGCTTGGCAGGGGGACGGTCAGACGGAGATCCGCCCGGCGCCCGCGCCCGCCGTCACGATCGACTTGACGTTGCACGGGGTGTCGAGCGAGTACGAGTACGGGATGGAGCCGACGCTGCCGCCCGCGTCGCCGCTGCCGGAGCTGACGAAGCAGTTGTTGCGGGCGACCAGGTTGGCCGGGTCGGAGTCGCCCTCGCCGCGGTGGTAGGGGTCGTCGGTGTTCTCGAAGTAGTTGCCCTCGACCAGCACGCCGGCCTCCTGCGTGGAGGCCACGCCGTAGTCGCCGATGCTGGCGTAGTAGTTGTTGTAGACGTGCACGGGGTTGCCGAAGCGCACCCGCGGGTGCCGCTGGCCGGTGCCGTCGAACCAGTTGTGGTGGTACGTCACGCGCAGGTGGCCGCGGTCCTCGCCGGCGTTGCCGTCGTCGTGGCCGAGCAGCATGGTCTTGTCGTGGTTGGAGACCCGGTTCCACGAGATCGTGACGTAGTCGCTGGCCCTTTTGACGTCCACGGCGCCGTCGTAGCCTTCGCTGAAGGAGTTGTGGTCGATCCACACGCGGGTGGAGTACTGCACGTTGATGGCGTCGTCGTTCCAGCCGCGGAACGTGAGGTTGCGGACGATCACGTTCGACGCCTCGGCGATGTTGAAGCCGCACCCGGAGATGGTCGCGCCCGAGTTGCCGAGCACGGTCTTGTTGGAGCTCACGCGCAGCATGCCGGAGCAGGAGATCGTGCCGGACACGCGGATCACCGCGGCGCTGCTGGACGACAGCGCGCTGGTCAGCGCCGAGGCCGAGGAGACGGTGACCGCCGGGGTGGTGCCGCCGCCGGTGGTGCCGCCGCCCTGGGTGGCCCAGCCGACCAGGCCGGTCGGGTTGCCGGGGTCCGGAGGCGTCACCGTCACGGTCGGGGTCGGGTCGGGGTCGCCGCCGCCGGCGGGGACGAGCCGCCACTGCTTCGTGGCGACCGAGTCGCACGAGTTCTGCTGCACCAGGGCGCCGGAGGCGGTGGAGTTGTCCTTGATGTTGAGGCACTTGCCGCCGTTGGCGTTGACGACCCGCACGGTCGAGCCCGACTCGGGCATCGTCCAGGTCTGGGACGACGCGCCGGTGCAGCTCTCCTGCTGCACGGCCTTGCCCGCGGACGTGCTGGCGTCCCGCACCCCGGCGCACTTGCCGCTGTGGGCGGCCTTGAGCGTGTAGCCGCCGCCGCTCGCGGTCAGGTTCCAGGTCTGGCCGGAGCCGCCGCAGCCGGTCTGGGTGAGCTGGACGCCGTCGGACGAGGTGGCTCCGGGCACGGTGAGGCACAGGCCGCTGCCGTTGTTGACCACGGTGTAGGCGCCGGGTGCGGGGGCGGCCACCGCCGAGGAGGCCACCGCGAGGCCTGCCACCGCCGTGCCGGTGAGGGCGACGACGCCCGCGATGACCGCGGCCGTCCTGCCGTTGATTCTGTGTCGCACGATTTCAGCTCCTTGCTGGCCCGAGCAGGCCGCCACGGCCTGCGACTGGTGTCCCCCCAGCGAGCATCCGTTCACGTATGTGACAGCCATACGTGTGAGCGAACACGCACAACATAGGTAAGCGCTTTCCCGCTGTCAATCGCCCATGAAACTTTCATCGCAGCACCCGCCTGACGGCGGTGCGACCCGTTGTGACCTGTGCGGACACCGGTGCGCGCCCACGCCGATCCGTTCCGCGACCGGCCGAGCGAGACGTCCACCGGCGACGAGCTCCATCACTTCGCCGACAACGGGTTCGACCAGCGGGTGAGGCTCAAATGGCGCCACGGCCGCCCCGGGCTGACCTGACCCGCCCGGATGATCGTTCAGAGCAGTTCGGAGGAGCCCGTGGCGGACAGCACCGCGCGGCGCTCCTCCGGGGTGGGCGGCCGCACCCAGGTCAGCCCGGGCCCGCCGGCGGCGACGAGGCCCGACACGACCTGGCGCAGCAGGGTGTCCTCCGCCGCCTCCGGATCCTTCTCCCGCGCCTCCGCGCACAGCTCGTACGCCCGCCCGAGATCCAGCAGCAGCGTGTTCGCGTGCCACCCCTCCTCCGCTCCCCCGGCGAGCACCCGAACCTGCAACGCTCCAACACCCCAAGCGCCACCGCCGCCGCCACCATCGTCGTCCGGGAGAGCGCTGAGGCCCTCGGCCTCCGGCGGGCACACGACCTCCCGCACCGCGGCCGCGAACGCGGCGCGGTCCGCCCCGGACGGGCGGTCCGTCCGCAGGTGCAGCACGCCGGGCTCCTCGGCGGCCGCGTACCGGGCGATCAGGGCGGCGACCGTGCCGTGCGGGTCGTGCAGCGCGGCGTCGCCCAGGGCGGCGAAGGCGTCGGCGAGCAGGGGGAGCGAGACCAGGGCCGGCGGGTCGTACGTCGTGACCACGCCGCGATCGGCGGCGACGCGCAATCGGGTCCCCGCGCCGTGGCAGGCCCGCAGCCCTTCCACGAACGCGGCCTCGGCGTCGCCCGCCGGACGCGGCGCCCAGTCCCACGTCCGCTCGACGTCGAACGTGCCGGGGGTGTCCCCGCCGGCCGGCTCACGGCGGAGCCGCCAGGCCACCACGCCCACGACGATCGCGGCCACCGCCGCGACTGCGATCCACACGTCTACGCCTCTCCCGTCTTGTCTACCGAGGACGTAGCGTAGTGTGATCTTTCCCGGTAAAACCACAAATTTCTGGATAAGATCCGTCCAGCCCGACACCCCGCCACGGCCCACCCCGCCGGCACGCCGTTCACCGCCGATGGGAAGCGCCAAACCTCGGGGATGCCCGCGCCCCCACCGAGGATGACGTTTCTCCGCCCCGGTAATCGACCACCGTTTCCCGAGGAACTCTCCTGTCCCTCCGCCGGAGAACGCCCGCCCTGGACGTCCGGGTCGTCCCGACTACACTTCATTCCGGAAATGCGCAGTCGCGCTGAGTGACCCGCGCACGGACATCTGGTGCCTACGGCAAGGGCGAGTCCGCGCAAGCGACAGGATGTCCCCCGGGCCCTGAGAGCGCGGAGCCGGACATGGAGTTCCTACACGTGACCACCAGCCGCCACGACGGCACCGTCACCGTCACCGTGTCCGGCGAGCTCGACATCGCCACCACCGAGCTGCTCCGCGGCCGGCTGCTCTGGCTGCTGCAGGAGAGCGGCCGCGCCCAGGCCGTGGTCCTCGACCTGCGCCGCCTGTCCTTCATCGACGCGGCCGGGCTCGGCGTGCTCGTCGCCCTCCACGACCAGGCCCGGCGCCGGCGCACGCCGCTGCGTCTGACCGGCGTGCCGCCGGCGATGCGGCGACTGCTGCGCGTCACCGGGCTCGACGCCCACCTCGACACGATCGGAGCCGACGGCCCGCACCGGTAGGTTGTGGGCGTGATTCAGGTTCCCGAAGAGATACCCCTCAAGCTCGAAGACGGGTTCGACCGGATCAGGCGCGAGTTCACGCTCCCCGGCGACTTCCCCCGCGCCGTGCTGGAGGAAGCCGCTTGGGTGGCGCAGGTGCCCAAGCTCAGCGGCGAAGACCTCACCGACGTGCCGTTCGTCACCATCGACCCGCCCGGTTCGATGGACCTCGACCAGGCGCTCCACCTCGAACGGCTGCGCGCCGGCTACCGCGTCTGGTACGCCGTCGCCGACGTCGGCGCGTTCGTCCGCCCCGGCGGCATCATCGACGCCGAGGCCCGGGCCAGGGGCGAGACCCTCTACTTCCCCGCCGGCACGGTGCCGCTGCACCCCAAGGCGCTGTCGGAGGGCGCGGCCAGCCTGCTGCCCGGCGCGCCGCGCCCGGCCGCGGTGTGGCGCGTCGACCTCGACGCCGACGGCCGCACGGTGGGCGCGGACGTGCGGCGCGCCCTCGTCCGCAGCCGCGAGCGCTTCGACTACGACTACGTACAGGCGGCCCTGGCCACCGGCACCGCCGACGCCACGCTCGAACTGCTGGCCGAGATCGGCCGGCTCCGGCTGGCCCTCGAACGCGAGCGCGGCGGCGTCACCCTGCCCACACCCCAGCAGGAGGTGGTGCCGGGCGACGGCGGCCACCGGCTGGAGTTCCGGGTCCCGCTGCCGGCCGAGGCGTGGAACGCGCAGATCTCCCTGCCGGCCGAGGCGTGGAACGCGCAGATCTCCCTGCTGACCGGCATGGCCGCGGCGGCGATGATGCTCGACGCCGAGATCGGCGTCCTGCGCGTGCTCCCGCCGCCCCGTCCGGCCGCCGTGGACAAGGTGTGGCGGGTGGCGGCCGCGCTGGGCGTG
>DASUCK010000028.1:0-6971 GCA_036276095.1 Nonomuraea sp.
GTGACAGGCGGCACAGGAACCGGGAAGACTACCCTTCTCTCGGCCCTCCTCTCACTCGCCGACCCAGGCGAACGCCTCCTCCTGGTGGAGGATTCGGCCGAGCTCCGCCCCCTCCACCCGCACGTCGTACGCCTGGAGACCCGTCCACCGAACCTGGAGGGCGCCGGCGGCGTCGGCCTCCGCGACCTGGTCCGCCAGGCCCTGCGCATGCGCCCCGACCGCCTGGTGGTCGGAGAGGTCCGCGGCTCGGAGGTTGTGGACCTGCTGGCCGCGCTGAACACGGGTCACGAGGGCGGCTGCGGCACGTTGCACGCCAACACGGCGGCCGACGTACCACCCCGCCTGGAGGCCCTCGGCTGCGCAGCCGGGCTGAGCCGGGAGGCCGTGCACAGTCAGCTGTCCGCAGCTCTCGACGCCGTCGTCCACCTGACCCGCGACCGCCCCCACGGCCGCAGACGCATAGCCGAGATCTGCCTCTTCACCAGAACGTCGACCGGCCTCGTCGAATCAGTCCCCGCCCTGACCTTCACCACCGACGGCACCTCCCATATCGGCCCCGCGTACGCATCGTTCACACAGGCCACCCGCGCAGCCCTGAAACCCCGTGACCAATC
Organism: Nonomuraea sp.; assembly: GCA_036276095.1. Classification (GTDB taxonomy): domain Bacteria; phylum Actinomycetota; class Actinomycetes; order Streptosporangiales; family Streptosporangiaceae; genus Nonomuraea. The sequence continues at coordinate 615 of DASUCK010000028.1, forward strand.
ACCACAAGAGAGGCGGCCATGACCACCCTCGACCACGAGAACAGGGAGGCCCGCCGGCCTTGATCGACGCCGCCCTCATAGCCGCGTTGTCCACAGCCTGCGCACTATGGCTGTGGACAGCTCCCGCCCCCGCCACCACCCGCCTGTCCAAGCTGACGACCCCGCCTCAGAAGCCCCGCAACGACCGACGCCGCCTCCGCAAACTCCTCATCCGCCCGAACCCAGCCCGCCGAGCGGACGCCTGGCGCTCCGCCTCCATCGAACTGTGCCAGGCCTTGTCAGCAGAACTGTCCGCGGGCCGCACGCCCGGAGAAGCCCTGACCAGAGCCATGGCCGCAGTCGACTTCCCCGACCCCGACCTCCTCCGCCCGATCCTCGCCGCGGCAAGAGATGGCGGCGACGTCTCCGGCGCCCTGACCACCGCAGCCCCGGCCCGGGGAGGCGAGGGCCTACGCCAACTGGCAGCATGCTGGAACGTCAGCATCACCGTAGGCGCGGGCCTGGCAGCCCTGGTCGAACGCGTGGCGAGCACGTTACGCACCTCCCAGGCCCACCGCCAGGACGTCGCGGCCCAACTCGCCGGCCCCCGTACCACGGCCAGACTCTTGGCCGCCCTTCCCGTCCTCGGCCTGCTCATGGCCGCAGCCCTCAACATGCACCCATTGGACTTCCTGCTCGGCAGCGCTCCCGGTCTCGCCTGCCTACTGACCGGAACAGCCCTCAACGCCTGCGGCCTCTGGTGGACCAACCGCATGTCCAACCAAGCCCAATCCTGACAAGACTGCGAGGACCGCCCACCAGCACGCCGAAGGCAACCTGACCAGCCGTCCCGTTCCCGGTGGAGCGTCATGCCGGCTGAAGCCGGGCCCCTTGGCCTCGCCACGCCCGTACGGCCCTGGTCTCCTTCGCAAGAGCGGGCTCACCGTGCGAGCAGCATTCACCGCGAGCCCCGAACTGTCCCGCAGTCCTCACTCACGCTGGTACCTCGCTATCAGGGAATCCTCGGATCGCGACCCTGGTAGACCCCGAGCCTCGCCAATGATCGCGTACCCCGCTCCGCTCTTCAGCGGCAGTGGCCGACGTTCGTGTCCCGCGTTCCTTGCGCTCTCGCCCCCGATGGCCGACCTCGCGTACCAGTAGCAGCTGCGGTAGCGGTGCTGACCTGCCCGAATGACCTCCTCGGCCGCCCGGCCAATCCGGGGCAAACGAGTCCGCTCCCCATCGGGAAGCCGAGCTGCCAGCCCCCCGGCCACGGCCCCCACCCCGTTGTCCGAACCTCGTCATCCTGAACGCTTAGGATTGGATCACGCCGTGCTTCACCTGCTGTCCGCCCTCTGCGCAGGCATGGCGACCTGGCTCTGGATCTCATCGAAGACGCCGCAGGAACGCCTCGCTCGCCTTCGCCCTCCACCGGCGAACCCCCACCTCCACCTACGCCGTCAGCACAGCTCACCCCCCTCCCCAACCCTCCACGGACAACCCGACGCGTCCATCCCCCACGATCGCCCAAACGCAGACGACTCGAACCGTGCTACCGATCAGCCACACCCCACATGGCTGGATCCCACAGACGACCAAGCGCGCCCCCTCGCCCGCAAAACGTTCGTCACCGCCCTATGCACAGGACTGACGACCGCCATCCTCATCGGTGGCCTCCCCGGAATGCTGGTCGCTCTTGTGATCGCCCCCGCGACGGGCATCTGCCTCCACAGATTCGCGCCAGCGCAGAACCAGGACGAGCGCCGACAGATCACCGCCGACCTGCCCTTCGCGGCCGACCTCATGACCGCATGCCTGCTGGCTGGACGCCCGGTCAGCTCCGCCACCGAGATCGCCGCTGACGCGATCGGCGGCCCCCTGGGCCAACGGCTGGCCTGGGTGAGCAGCCAGCTACGCCTGGGCGCCGACCCGGAGCCCACGTGGGCTCTCCTCGCGAAGGATCCCGCGTTGGGGCAGCTCTCCCGGGCCATGACCCGGGCAGCTCAAAGCGGCGCCCCCGTGGCGGACGTCCTGACCCGATCGGCCGACGACGCCCGCGAGACCGCCCGGGCGGCCGCCGTCGCCTCGGCCAGGCGGGTGGGCGTGAAGGCGGTGGCCCCCTTGGGCTTGTGCTTCCTGCCCGCGTTCGTCCTGCTCGGCATCATCCCGGTGATAGCCGGCCTCGCCTCCCAGATCGTCCTGCCGTAACGATCGGCACCCCCGATCTGCCCCTTGGCCCCCCGCATGCACAATCGCATGCCCGACTACGGCATGCACAACCACGGCATACAGGGACTGACTCCCACTACGAGCCCAGTTATCCACAGCCTGTGCACCGAAGCCCTCACCTATGCACAGAACGCGACTCGGCTCCTCGAAGCCGACCCGTTCTCGGCGAACCTTGGATCCCACGCCGGACAAGACGCCGGCTCCGCCGAGCACCTGGAGGCACGATGCATGGCCCCATCGCCACGCCAGACACCATCAACGCCACCCCAGACGCCATCCTCGCCACGAAGCCGAACAGCGCAGCTCCAAACGTGAATCTCAGCAGCCCGAAGTCCGCCGTCACCCGCAGAGCAGACCACAACCCGACCCAGTCCGCTTCAAGCCTCGCCAGCGTCAGAGAACACCAGCCAACCGCCGAAACCGCTCCGACAACACACCGACCTCACCAGTCGTCAGAAGACAGCTATTCAACATTCAAGCCCCCGGCATCTCCCCGCACTCTCCCGGAAGAACCACCGGCAACCGCATCCGACGCCTCCGCAACCCCCCGAAGCATGGGCTGGCGGTCCAACAGGTGGCTGCATTACGCGATCGTCGGCCGCGAGCGAGGCATGTCCACAGCCGAATACGCCGTGGGCACCATCGCGGCCTGTGCCTTCGCCGCGCTCCTCTTCAAGGTGGTCAGCAGCCCGGAGGTGCAGGAAATGCTGTCGGCTCTGATCGACCGAGCGCTCAAGACGAACAGCGAATGACGCTCCGCCTCGCGCGGACGTCCGTGGAAACGCGGTGTCCATGAGTGGCCGGCGGGCGTCCATGGATGGCAAGCGGACGGCATCGCGCGGCTCGGTGACGGCTGAGACCGCCGCGATGCTGCCCGCCCTCATGGTCGTCCTGGCTGCCGCACTGTGGGCGATCCAAGCCGTGGGCGCTCAACTGGAGTGCGTCGACGCAGCCCGCGCGGCCGCCAGGGCCGCAGCCAGAGGCGAGCCTCTGGACCAGGTCCGCGACGTCGCCCGCGCGGTGACCCGCCCAGACGCTCAGGTAGACGTGACCCGCGACGTGGAGACGACAAAGGTGCAGATCACTGTGCACGTACGACCAGCATGGGGCTCATCCCTGCCGGCAGTCCGCGTTTCCGCCGCAGCAATCGCCGACACCGAACGATGACAATCACCTTGATCTCTGAAACACAACAATGACGACCTTTCGACCTATGAACAGCTTCTTGACCTAAGAACAGCCATGGAGTCGCAGCTCGGCCCTCGCCATGTGCCAGCGCCTTGACCTTCCGATGGCGACGTCCCTGGCGACTTCCCTGATCGTGGTCTCGGCCGGCTCGCGACTCCATGGCTCCTGACCACCCTTCGGCAACCTGCCGCACAACACGGAGGCAGAGATCAGATCTCAAGAACGAGGTTCAGCGACCTTGTGGGGTGTGGCCCTCATGGGGCTCCTGATGGCCGTAGCCATGGCGTTCGCCACGGTGGGCGTCGCACGCGTCGCCCGCCATCGGGCCGGCAACGCCGCCGACCTCTGCGCGCTGGCCGCCGCCAGACTCGCGCTGTTCGACCCGGAAGGCGCCTGCGCCAGAGCCGCGGAACTGGCCGCCCAGAACGGGGTACAGCTGACGCGTTGCGAGATCAACGGGGAGATGGCAGAAGTCTGGACGGCGTTACCAATCGCGCTGCCCATGGTCGGCAAGCGCACAGCGACAGGAAGATCGCGAGCAGGGCCAGGGACGGGCAACTCACCGGATATTGAAGAAGATCAGCAGTAGAGAGATCACTTGGGGACGCGTCGCCATCTCCCCGCACGGATACGCGAAAGTCCGACCCCCGCCATCACGCACCCTTTTCGAGCCCGTCTTCGCCATTGACATGGGAATTTCCGGAACGGGTCAGGGCCGCCTAAACGCACGAGACCTGAAGCCGATGAGAACGAGGCGGGTTGAGTCTCATGAGGATATGCCGCAATCGAGTCACGACTTCTTGGACGGCGTGCTTCTGGGGCATCATGTCCAAGGGCGGAAATCGCATCATGTTCCGCTTATCCCGGTTATCCCAGTCCCACGCCGCCTCCGACACGACACCTGAGCGAGCTGGGACGGAGTCGTCAGTGTGCGGGATCCAGATGGCGGCTGACCGTATCGCCGGGCAGACTGCACTTCTCGCAGTCGCTCGTACGCCTTATCCAGTGGCCGGGCGGCACTCGCTCTACGGAACAAGTGGGCGTGAGATCAAATTCGTCAGCGATCTCCAGGCAATGTTTTTACGATTTCCTGACAGAGAGTTGCCGAGGTGTCACGCTTGGCGCATGGATCGTGGCGATCTGACCAATGCCGAGTGGGGGCGTCTTCAACGGTTGCTGCCTATGAGAGGCATGCGCAGGGGTAGCCGTAGCGACTACCGCAGGATGATCGATGCTGTTCTCTACCACACCCGCACCGGAGTGCACTGGCGTGATCTGCCCGAGCGCTACGGCTGCTGGATCCCCGCGTATCAGCATCATCGCCGATGGTCTGCCGACGGCACTTGGCAACGGTTACTGACCGAACTGCAGGCCATCGAGGAGGTGGTGGCTTGCCGGCACGGGGACCTGATAGCGCTCGGCGACGGGACGCCCGACTCCTCTGGCGTGCGCGGTCATGACGACGCGGCTCACGCGTCGCGCGCCGCTCCAGCCGACGCACCCGGACACGGGCGGCAACTGGGACGGAGCCGACAGGGCGATCGGATTTTGGCTTCCTTGCGCTCTCGGCTGGCTGCGGTGGTGCATGCGACGGGTGCCTAGGGTGCATGGGCCTGGAATGCGTGGGCCCCTGGTCCACGTGCCTGTAGTGACGTTGTACGGTGGTTCGGTCGGGAGCGTGGTCTTGATGGCCGGCTTCCGGCTCGAACCTGACACGTGACCGGTCTTTCCGATGGACACGGATGACCTACGTCTCGAGTCCGGGCGCGATCTACGTTGGCGCTTGCGCCATCTGGTCCGCTGGGGTGGGTACGTGGCCGGCGCCGTCCGGTCCGGTTCCTGGAGGGCCAGCTCGGCCGGGGCCGGCCTGCCGGTGTTTCCGCCCGGTTTTCCGCACGATGTTTCCGCCCGGTGTTTCGCCCGGTGTTTTCGCGTGATCCTGCTCGGCGCCGCCGCGCCTCGGCCCGGCCGGGCGTCGTGCGGTGTGCGGGTGTGCGGGTGTGCGGGCCGCCTTGGTCTGTGGCCCGTCACCCGCACGTTGGCGCGGCTTGGTTGTGCCCGTGTTGGGTGGTGTGAGCGCGGCTTGTGCCCGTGTTGGGTGGTGTGAGCGCGGCTTGTGCCCGTGTTGGGTGGTGTGAGCGCGGCTTGTGCCTGTGTTGGGTGGTGTGCTGTCTTGTGGGTGTTGCCAGCGGTCACGTTGAGCGAACCCCGGTGGATGCTCCTGCGGGATCGCTCCCGGAATGGGGACGGGCGGGATGGTCTGCGGCGGTGGTCAGGCATCCATGGCCTTCAGGAGGCATCCATGGCCTTCAGGAGGCATTCAGGGTCGTCACGGTCGTCAGGCATTCACGCGAGTCGGTCATGGACTCGCGGGCGGGTCCGATGGTTTGATCCGGTTCCTCTTTGTTTGGTCGTTCTTGGGGATGTGGCTCCAGCCGCGCTGCTGCGGTGTTCTGCTGACATGTGACATCGCCATTCGCCGTCCCGACGGTGGTGCTTGGGGACGGGCTTTGACGGGAGGGTTCAGGTCGTGGTCAGGAGAGTGTTCAGGAGGTGGATGGCGCCGCGCTTGTCCAGGGGGTCGTTGCCGTTGCCGCATTTGGGCGACTGGATGCAGGACGGGCAGCCGCGGTCGCATTCGCAGGAGGCGATGGCTTCGCGGGTGGCTGTCAGCCAGTCGGTGGCGCGGGCGTAGCCGCGTTCGGCGAAGCCGGCGCCGCCTTCGTGGCCGTCGTACACGAAGACGGTCAGCAGGCCGGTGTCGGCGTGGAGCTCTGTGGAGACGCCGCCGATGTCCCAGCGGTCGCAGGTGGCGAACAAGGGGAGCAGGCCGATCGAGGCGTGTTCGGCGGCGTGGGCGGCGCCGCCCAGGTCGATGCCCGCCTCGGCGAGCGGGGCGACGGAGGACGTGGGGAGCGTCCACCAGACCGCGCGCGTGCGGAGGGTTCGGGGTGGCAGGTC
>DASUCK010000029.1:0-9108 GCA_036276095.1 Nonomuraea sp.
GCTCTTACGGCTCTACCCCTCGGCCTGGATCATCCCGCGCCAGACCGTGGCCGACACGGAGATCGGCGGCGTCCCGATCAAGGCCGGCTCGCAGGTGCTGGTCAGCCCGTACACCACCCACCGGCTGCCGGAGTTCTGGGAGCGCCCGCTGGAGTTCGATCCCGAGCGCTGGGCCGGCGAGAAGCCCCAGCGCCGGCACCGCTACTCCTACGTCCCCTTCGGCACTGGCCCGCACGTGTGCCTCGGACAGCATCTGTTCCACCTCGAAGCGTCGCTGGTGGTATCCACCCTGATGAGCCGATACCGGCCGGTGTTGACCAACCCGCAGAAGCTGACCCCGGTGCCCGGCGCGTCCGTGCGGCCGCGGGAGAGCCTCTGGCTGCGGCTGGAGCCCCGCGACCGGGACGCGCGCACATGACCGCGGAGCTGACGTCCGGCATCGCCTCGGCGGCCGGCGAGCTGGTGACAAGTCTCATGCTCAGGCCGTGGGGACAGGTGTCGCCCTCGATCTACGAGACCGGTCGCCTGGTCTCCCTGGCCCCCTGGCTGACCGGCCACGAGGGGCGCATCGCCTACCTGACCGCCACGCAGCGGGAGGACGGCGCGTGGGGAGCACCGGACGGGTACGGCCTGGTGCCCACGCTGAGCGCCACCGAAGGCCTCCTGGCGGCGCTGTCGCGCGCAGACCCCGGCGCCGATCGCGAACGCCTTGCGCACACCGCAGAACGCGGCGTCCGCGTGCTGGCCACGTGGCTGCGCCGGAAGCTCACGCTGCCGGACATGCCGGCGATCGAGCACATCGTCCCGTCCCTCGTGACCCTCATCAACCGGCACCTCACGGGGCGACCGCCGTTGCCGTTTCCCCAGGGGATGAGCGAGGACAGGCTCCGGCTGGTCAGATCCTGGATCAGGTCCGGAACAGAGATCCCGGAGAAGCTGCTGCACTCCCTGGAGATCGCGGGCGAGGACGCCTCCGGCGCGCCCGGCATCCGGCCGAACCCCATCGGGACGATCGGGGCCTCGCCCGCGGCGACCGCGGCCTGGCTCAGCGAACGGAGTGACGGGGACGCCTCCGATGCGGCCCGCGGCCATCTCGAGGCCGTCATACGGCTCCACGGCGGCCCCGTGCCCGTCGGGCTGCCGATCACCGTGTTCGAGCGGGGCTGGGTGCTGAGCTGGCTCGGCCGCGCGGGCGTGCCGGTCGACGTCCCGCCCGAGATGGTGGCCGACCTGCGGGCGGCGATCGGCCCCCTGGGCACACCCGCGGGGCCAGGTCTGCCGGCCGACGCCGACACGACGGCTGTGGCCCTGTTCGCGCTGACGCTCCTCGGGGTGCCGTGCGAGCCCGACAGCCTGTGGCACTTTCGCTCCGGTGTCCACTTCTCCACCTGGCCGGGAGAGCAGGGCGTCTCGGTCAGCGTCAACGCGCACGTGCTGGACGCCTTCGGCGAGTACGTCGCCCGCAAGCCCGCCGCCGCGCCGCGCTACCGAGAGGCGATCCGCCACCTGGCGGCCTGGATCCGGGATCGGCAGCGGCCTGACGGCAGCTGGACCGACAGGTGGCACGCCTCTCCCTACTACGCGACGGTCAGCTGCGCCCTCGGGCTCGACGCCTTCGGCGGGGAGCCGTCGGCGGCGTCTGTCCGCGCCGCGGTCGAGTGGGTGCTGGACACGCAGCGGCCGGACGGGTCCTGGGGACGGTGGGAGGGCACCGCCGAGGAGACCGCGTACGCGATGCAGACCCTGCTGATGACCAGGAGCCGATGGGAGCCGCGCTGCGTGGAGGCCGCCGCCCGGGGTCAGGCGTACCTGTGGCGCTCGGCCGGCAAGGAGCATCCTCCGCTGTGGCATGACAAGGACCTGTACACACCGCTCGCCGTGACCCGTGCCGCGGTGATCGCCGCACAGCACCTGGCCGAGCGGGCGTGCCGCCCGTCGCCGGACGGCGTATCGCCCTAGCCGCCATGGGTGTCGACGTCTCTTGCCAGTTCCCGCAGCGTGTACGCGTGCGTGTCCCTGGCCATGTACCAGGCGCCGTTGAAGGCCACGCTCCTGCGCTGCCCCTCCGCGATGTCCGCCAGCTCCGGCGGCAGTTCCGCGAGGGCGGCGGCGAAGGCGGCGTTGAGCTGGGCGAGGTGCGCGGAGACCCGTTCCACCGCCGCCTGCGTGGTCATCCCCGCGCGCTCCAGGATGAGAACGGAGTTCGGCTTGCCTTCGCGCCTCTCGCGCTCGAACGTCCTGATGTCGTTGGCGAGGCGCATGCACGCCGCGCCGAGGGCGGTGGCCGGCGCGATCGACGCCCAGTGAGCGACGTCGGCGGGCACGGGGCCGCACACCGCCAGGGCGGCCGCCCACCAGGTGGGGTAGAGGATCGTGACGCGACCGTTCGCGACGTACTCGTCGTAGGCCGGCCAGGGCTCGCCGCCCGCCGCCCACACACGCTCCCGCGCCATGGCGGCACCGGCGAGGTCGAGCCGCCGCGCCAGGGTCGGCACGTGCGCCTCCGCGCCCTGGTACGCATGGAAGCGCGCGCACCAGGTCTGCCAGGCGTGCAGTGCCTGGCCTGTGAGGTCGGCGGCGTCGGCGGGCGCGGCCTCGCCTTGGAGGATGGCGGCGAGCCGGCCGAAGAGCTCCACGATGTCACGGTCGGACGCAGGGCCCGCGACGTTGTCGGCGAGGTCGTCGAGGCCGAACAGGATCGCGGTCAGGGCTCCGAGGTCGGCGATCTCGTCCCTTCCCGTGCTCGGGAAGGTGGCGGCGGCGGACAGGCAGCTGAAAGCGAGCCGGCTGGCCGAGCTGTCGCCGTCGGCGAACAGCGCGGCGTGGGGGCGCAGCAGGCGCTCCGCCAGGGACGCGGCGTCGAGCGCGGCGTTCAGGACGGTGCTCCGGTCCTGTTCCGGCACTCCGGCCAACTGATGCGAGCGCTTTAGGAGGCGATCTACAAGGTCATTGCGAATGGAGAAGTACGCGGCGGCTTCGCTCACCCGCACAGCTTATCGACCTACCGATATTTGACCAAATTTGTCAAATATCGGCTGTTTTCGTGCAAATCGTTTGGCGCGGCTTGTGGGGTGCTTTGCCCTGCGCTACAGTCCCTTGATCGGCAGGGTCTGCTGCCACTGTGTGCCCATGGGCCACCGGCGCACGATAGACATTCACAGGGTGGGTATAGATGGGTTTCCGCAATACACGGCTGCGGACCAAAGTGACGGCTCTGCTGGTCTCCCTGGCGGCGTTGTGGGCCTTTGCCGCATGGGTCACTCTTCGCGAAGGCGTCAACCTGCTCTGGGTCACCCAGCTGAACTCCAGCGTCGTCGACCCCAGCGTTCGGGTTCTCGAGGAGCTGCAGAAGGAGCGCCGGTTCTCGGTCGTCGAGCTGAGTGACTCCCTGCCGCGCACCCGCAGGGAGCTGGAAGACCAGCACAAGCAGACGGACCGGATGATCTCGGCGTTCCGGGAGTCGGCCGGCGCGACCGTCGTCGGCTGGGCGACGGACGACGAGGGCGCCGGCCGCCTGACCGAGGTCTTCCGCCGGCTCGACTCGATCAAGCGGATCCGGCAGGCCGTCGGCGCCGGACGGCTGGATCGGGTCCAGGCCATGGCCGCCTACGCCGACGTCATCGACCCCTTCTACCACCTCTATGGCGCGCTGGCGACGCTCGACGACAAGACCATCGCCAAGGAGATCCGCGCCCTGTCCGCCCTGAGCCGGGCCCGGGAGATCCTCAGCAGAGAAGACGCCCTGCTCACCGGCGTGCTCACCGCAGGACGGCTGTCCCCCGTCGAGCACGCGGAGTTCACGCAGACCGTGGGAGCCTGGCGCATGGCCGCCGACCTGGCCGCGGCGGAGCTGCACGAATCCGATCGCGTCGCCTACGACAAGCTCGTCAAGGGCGCGTCGTTCGTCCAGCTCGCCGGGCTGGAACGGCAGATCACCCAGCGAGGTCCCGCCGGCGGCGCCCTCCCGTTCGGCGCCGATGAGTGGAAGTCGGTGTCAGGACGGGCCCTGCACGACTTCAACACCATGGTGCTCGCCGGTGGAGACCGCGTGGTCGACCGCGCGGTGCCGGTCGCCGTCAACGTGGTCGTGCGGCTGGTGCTGGCCGGCGGCCTCGGCCTGATGGCGGTCATCGCCTCGATCGTGTTGTCGATCACCACCACCCGGCAGCTGCTGGCCCAGCTGAGGAGGCTGCGCGACGCCGCGCTCGACCTGTCGAACGACCGGCTGCCCGGCGTGGTCGACCGGATCGGCCGCGGCGAGGACGTCGACGTGGCCGCCGAGGCGCCGCCGCTGCGGTTCGGCGACGACGAGATCGGCCAGGTGGGGCAGGCGTTCAACACCGTGCAGCGCACCGCGATCCGGGTCGCCGCCGAGCAGGCCGAGCTGCGCCGCAGCATCCGCGACATCCTGCTCAGCCTGGCCCGCAGGACGCAGGGTCTGGTGCACCGGCAGCTGACCGTGCTCGACGTGATGGAGCGCCGCGAGACCGATCCGGAGGAGCTGAAGGAGCTGTTCCGGCTCGACCACCTGGCCATCCGGATGCGGCGCAACGCAGAGAACCTGATCGTCCTGTCCGGTTCCTCCCCCGCCCGTACGTGGCGCCGCTCGGTCCCCATGGTCGACGTCGTGCGCGGCGCGCTGGCCGAGGTCGAGGACTACACCCGGGTGACGCTGCTGCCGATGGGTGACGTGGTGCTGGTCGGCCGGGCCGTCGGCGACGTGATCCACCTGCTGGCCGAGCTGATCGAGAACGCGGTGTCGTTCTCGCCCCCGTACACGAGCGTGCAGGTCGGCGGGCAGCTCGTGGCCAACGGGTACGTGATCGAGATCGAGGACCGCGGCCTCGGCATGAAGCCGGAGGACCTCGCGGCCGCGAACGAGCGCATCGCCAACCCGCCCGAGTTCCGCATCACGGGCACCGCCCGCCTGGGCCTCTACGTGGTGAGCCAGCTGGCCAGACGGCACGACATCCAGGTCGTCTTCAAGACGTCCCCGTACGGGGGGACGACGGTCGTGGTGCTGCTGCCGCAGGAGGTCGTCCAGCTCAACCCGGCTCCCGAGGCGCCCTCCGGCGAGGGCGGGGAGCGGCTGCCGCGCCGGCAGGCCGTGGCCACGGCGGAGCGCCCGGCCACCGTCGAGGAGGTCCGCACGATCAGACCCGCACCCCTGCAACCGGACCCGGACCCCGCGCCCCGGCCCGAGTCCCCGCCTCAGCCCCGGCCCGAGCCGGAGCAGCCGCCCGCGGCCGAGTTCACCCCGTCCGGGCTGCCGCTGCGCGTGCCCCAGGCCAACCTGGCACCGGCGCTGCGGGACGACACGCCCACGCAACCCGACCTCGAGGAGGACGATGACGAGCGCTCGCCGGAGGAGATCCGCGCGATGATGGGATCTCTGCAGTCAGGCACCCGCCTCGGCCGCAGGGAGGCGGCCAGGATGCTGGAGGATCAGCCGGGAGGGGAGGCGCAATGACCGCGAGCATCGATCTCAACTGGCTGCTCGACGACCTGGTGGGCCGGGTCAAGGAGGTCGACCACGCCATCGTGTTGTCCTCCGACGGCCTGCTGATGGCCTCCTCGGCCGCGTTGCAGCGCACCGACGGCGAGCATCTGTCCGCCGTGGCCTCCGGGCTGCAGAGCCTGGCCAAGGGCGTCTCGGAGCACATCTCCGGTGGCGGGGTGCGGCAGACAGTCGTGGAGTGGAGGCACCAATTCCTGATCGTGACCACCGCGGGCGAGCGCGCCTGCCTGGCGGTTCTGTGCGCGCCGACCGCCGACATCGGGCTGGTCGCGTACGAGATGGCGATGATGGTCGCCCGGGTGGGCCAGTACCTCACCTCGGGCGCCCGCAACGCCGAGGCCGTGGCCAGGAGCGACCGGTGAATGCGCCGGAAGGCGAGGACCACTGGGTCGACCCGGAGATCGTGCGCCCCTACGTGGTCACGCGCGGCCGCACCGAGCCGGCCCACGGCAAGTTCGACCTGATCTCCATGGCCCTGGCGGTGGGTCCGCCGCCGGGCCCGGACGCCGGCCTGGATCCGGAGCATCTGCGGATCCTGCGGCTGTGCCGCGAGCCCAAGTCCGTCGCTGAGATCGCCGCGCATCTCGACCTGCCGGCCGGCACGATCCGCGTGCTGCTCGGCGACCTGTTCGACCGCGAACTCGTCTCTGCCCAGGAACCGCGATCCGAGGTGGACATGCACGACATGAAGATGTACAGGGCGGTGCTCGATGGCCTTCGCTCGCTCTGAGCGCCCGCGCCTGCCGACGGCGCTCAAGATCCTGATCGCCGGAGGCTTCGGCGCGGGGAAGACGACGATGGTGGGCGCGGTCTCCGAGACCCGGCCGCTCCGCACGGAGGAGGTGCTGACCGACCGCGGCATCGGCGTCGACGACCTCACGTCGGTCGAGGCCAAGCGCACCACCACGGTGGCGATGGACTTCGGCCGGATCACGCTGAGCAACGACTACGTGCTCTACCTGTTCGGGACGCCGGGCCAGGAGCGGTTCTGGTTCGTGTGGGACGAGCTGGCGGAGGGCGCGCTCGGCGCGGTCATCCTGGCCGACACTCGGCGGCTGGCCGACTGCTTCCCGTCGGTCGACTACTTCGAGCGGCGGGGCACGCCGTTCGTGGTGGCGGTCAACTGCTTCGAGGGCGCGCCGACGTTCGAGCTGGACGAGGTGCGCCTGGCGCTGCAGCTGGCCCCGTCGATCCCGATCATCATGTGTGACGCGCGGAAGCGGGATTCGAGCCGGGAGGTGCTGATCGCTCTGGTGCAGCACTCGGCTCGGCTGCGGGCCGAGCCGGTGGGGAGCTGACCTCCAGGGTGCGGAGGTAGGCGTCGAGCTCGGCGGCGCCGGCCAGCATCGCGCGCCCGCGGGCCGACAGGCGGGCGCGCCACTCGCGCAGGGCCGCCTCCAGCGGCTCCAGCCCGCCGGCGGCCCGCAACCGGGCGATCAGCGGGGCGATCTGCTCCAGCAGGTATCCGCCGCGTCGCAGCTGGTGGGCGAGGCGGGCGTCGCGTACGTCGGCGGCGGTGTAGACGCGGTAGCCCGTGCGCGGGTCGCGCTGCGGACGCACCAGCCCGGCCCGCTCCCATTTGCGCAGGGTGGCGGGCCGGATGCCGAGCCGTCTGGCCAGCGGGCCGATGAACGTGACCCCGCGATCCGGCTCGGCCGGCTCCTCCGGCTGGGGCCGCTGGGCCGGCTGGGGCGCGAGGTCGCGAAGGGCGTGCTCGACGGCCTGGAGGGTGTGGCGGTCGTCGAGGAGCTGGGCGTGGCTCTCGTCGAGGAGCCGCAGCGCGTGCTCGGCCGCGCCGTCGTTGACCGCCCGCATGATCGCGGTGGCGGTCTGGTGGCTGTGGCCGGGCACGAGCGCCAGGAACGCGCGCAGCGCCTGGGCGTGGCGCGGGGTGTAGGCGCGGTAGCCGCTGGGGGTGCGGTCGGCGGGCGGGAGGATGCCGGCCTGCTCGTAGTTTCTGATCGCCTGGGTGGACAGGCCGTGCTCGCGGGCGAGGTCTACGGGGCGGAGTCGGGTTTTCACCATGGCTTGAGGGTCTGACCTCGCGTTTCTGGGATGTTACGCCGAAAGTCTACACGGTAGGTTCAACGATATCGTCGAAGGTATGGCTTCTGTCGAAGAGTACGCCCATTCCCTCACCGGCGGCATGGCCCCCGTCACGACGTTCCTCGACTCTCTGCCCGCCCGGCCGCGGCTGCTCGGCCTCGGCGAGCCCACGCACCTGGAGGAGGCGCTGGGCGAGCTGCGCAACGAGATCTTCCGCCACCTCGTCGAGCACGAGGGCTACCGGGCGTTCGCCCTGGAGAGCGACTGCCTCATGGGGCTGGCCGTGGACGACCACGTCGTCCACGGCACGGGCACGCTGGAGGAGGCCATGGCCCGCGGGTTCAGCCACGGGTTCGGCGCGTCGCCGGCCAACCGGGAGCTCGTCCGGTGGATGCGCGCGTACAACGCGGGGCGGCCGGAGCCGGAGCGGCTGCGGTTCTTCGGGTTCGACGCCCCGCTGGAGATGACCCTGGCCGCCAGCCCCCGCCAGGCGCTCACCGCCCTGCACGCCTACCTGGTCCCCCACCTCGACCCCGGCCTCCTCCCCTGCTCCGCCGCGACCCTCGACCGCCTGCTCGGCGCCGACGACCGGTGGGCCAACCCCGACGCCGCCATGGACCCCGCGCGGTCGGTGGGGCGGTCGGCGGAGGCCAGGGAGCTGCGGCTGCTCGCCGACGACCTCGTGGCGCTGCTCGACGCGCACACGCCCCACCTGCTCGCGGCGACCCCGCCCGCGGCCTGGTGGCGGGCGCGGCTGTCCGGCCGCACCGCGACCGGCCTGCTGCGCTACCACTTCTGGATGGCCGACACCTCCGACCAGCGGGTGGCGCGGATGATGTGCCTGCGCGACGGCATGATGGCCGCCAACCTCCAGGCCGTCGCCGAGCACGGCCCGGCCCTCGTCCACGCGCACAACCGCCACCTGCAGCGGGAGCTGAGCACCTGGCAGCTCGCCGACCTGCCGCTGCTGAGGTGGTGGAGCGCGGGGGCGATCACCGGCGCGCGGCTCGGCCACGGGTACGCGTTCCTGGCCACAGCCGTCGGCGCCATCCGCCACCACGGGCTCGGCGACCCGAACCCCGGCACCGTCGAGGGCGTGCTCTCCGCGCTCCCGGACGACACCTACCTCGTCGACGCCCGCCGCCTGGCCGCCGGCCTCGCCGGCGTGGAGCTGACCCCCCGTACGGACCAGGCCGACCGCCACGGCTACTTCCCGCTGGACCCCGCCCACCTCGCCGACCTGGACGGGATCGTCTTCATGAAGGACGTGCGTCCGGGCGTGCAAATGGCCTGCCGGTCCACCCGCTCGCCGTCGGTGCCGCTCACCTCGCGGTCGAACCCGACCGTCTCCAGCAGCACGCCGGGGTCGGGGTCGTAGTGCCAGCGGTGGAGCCCGTCGGCGGCGATGCGGCCGCCGTCTCGACGTCAGTCCAGGGCGCGACGGGCGCGCCGGGCAGGCGCAGCGCGCGGTCCTCGCGCAGCAGCGGCGCGTACGCGTGCCGGTCGGCGGGCAGGTCGCAGGTCGCCAGCGTGATCACGCGCGT
>DASUCK010000030.1:0-13035 GCA_036276095.1 Nonomuraea sp.
GGTGTGGTGGCCTGCCCGGGGGGCGTGGTCCCGCCGGGAGAGGCGGTCTGTCCGGAGGTGAGGGCGGCGATGTGGACGATGCCGCCGACGAGCACGCCCGGGGCCGTGGTCGGGTCGGGGGTTTCTTCGGGGGCCGACGGGTTCGGGTCCGTGCGCTTTCCGGCGTCCGCCGGGGTGTCGCCGGTGTTCGTCGTCGGGTCCGGGGTTTTCGTGGGGTCCACGTAGATCAGCGGGTTCAGGTGGCGTTCCGCCGCGGCCCGGGTGTCCTCGGCGCCTCCCCCCTGGGCCGTCGTGGGGGTCGGGTCGGCGCTCAGCAGGCTCCACGAAGTCGCCGCGCCCGCGATGATCACGGCGGCCAGCCCTCCCCCGGCGGCCAGCAGTCGCGGCCGGGCCCGCCGCGGGCGCCGGCCGGGGCGGGCGGTCGGCTCCCCGTCCGCCTCCGGCGGCGATCCGGGCCGCCGCCCGCGGCCGGGGCGGGCGGTGGGCTGCCGGTCGGAACCCAGCGGGTCTCCCGCCTCCCGGCCCGGGTCGCTCGCGGGCCCGTTGTCACCGAGTCCGGACGAATCACCCGCGGGAACGCCGCCACCCGCTGACGCCGCTGCGGGTTCGACCAGTCCGGGCCGGGCGCCGGCGCGCCCGACCGGTCCTGGCCCGGCGCCGCTGGGTTCGCCGGCCGCGCGGGCGGCGGCGGCGAAGGCGGCGGCGTTCGGCCATCTGTCGCCCGGGTTTTTGGACAGAGCGCGGACGACGACGGCGGCGACCTGCTCCGGCACGTCCTCGGGGAGGGGCGGGGGCTGTTCGTGAAGGTGTTTCAGCGCGACGGCCACGGCGCTGTCGCCGCCGAACGGGGGCCGGCCGGACAGGCATTCGTACGCGACCACGCCCAGCGCGTACACGTCCATCGCGGGGCTCGCGGGCGCGCCTTCGGCCTGCTCGGGGGCGCAGTACGCGGCGGTGCCGAGGACGATGCCGGTGGCGGTCAGGCCGAGGCCCGCCGCCGTACGCGCGATGCCGAAGTCGGTCAGGACCACCGTGCCGTCGTGCCGGATCATGAGGTTGCCCGGCTTGACGTCACGGTGGACGACGCCGGCGTCGTGGGCGGCCTGCAGCGCCTCGGCGGCCTGGGCGACGAGGTCCATCGTGGTGCCGGCGGGGAGGCGTCCCCGCCGGGACAGCAGCAGGTGCAGCGGCTCGCCGTCGAGGTACTGCATCACCAGGTACGGCGTGGCGCCGCCGGGCGGTTCGGCGATCCCGTAGTCGAAGACGCTCACCACGCCGGGATGCTCGACGGTGGCCATCGAGCGGGCCTCGGCGTGGAAGCGGGCCGCGAACGCGGGGTCGCCGGCCAGGCCCGCGTGCACCGTCTTGACCGCTACGACCCGGTCGAGCAGGGTGTCCCGGGCGCGCCAGACCTCGCCGTGACCGCCGCTGCCGAGCCGTGACAGCAGGCGATACCGGCCCGCCAGCGTCGTGTCGGGACCCATCATGGTCGCGTGGCCGCCCTTCTTGGGAGTGCGAGAACCCGTTCAGGAAGACGTCCGCCGCGACCAGAGGGTTCGGAGCTTCCGCCACATTAGTCCCACCTGTGACAAAGGTGAGGGACGGGATCCCGCCCCGATTCCCCCCGAGACCATGGTCGGACAGCCGTCCGCGTAACGACCGTGAGGAGGCGTCACCGGAACGCCCTCATGCTTTCCGGCTTCGTATTCGCGGCTGGGGCGGGTACCGCTATGCTCGCCCGGCCGCCGCTGTGCGGACACGAGGCCGACCACGGCCGCCACATGAGGCCGTCACGGTCTAGAGTCGGATCGGCGGGATCCGAGCAGGGAGGCGTTTCCATGGCACGTGCTGACACCGGCCCCGACTTCATCGAGGCGCTGGCCCGCGGCCTCGATGTGATCAGGGCGTTCCCGCCGGGCCGGCGCGTCATGTCGCTGACCGAGGTGGCGACCGCCACCGGCCTGGCCCGGCCGACCGCCCGGCGCATCCTGCTCACCCTCCAGGAGCTGGGATACGCCAGCAGCGAGCCCGGCGGCTACGCGCTCACGCCGCGCGTGCTGGAGCTGGGGGTGTCGTACGTCCGGTCGATGGGGCTGTGGGAGGTGGCCCGGCCGCACATGGAGCGCCTGGTGGAGCAGACCCGCGAGTCGTGCTCCATCGCCCAGCTCGACGGCTCCGACATCGTGTACGTCGCCCGCGTCGCCGTCCCCAAGATCGTCACCCTGTCGGTGCAGATCGGCACCCGGTTCCCGGCCCTGCAGACGTCCCTGGGGAAGGTGCTGCTGGCCGCGTTGCCGCCGGGCGAGGTCGATCGCGTGCTGGCCGAGCCGAGCCGGTCGGGGGTGGAGCCGCGCTGGCGTCCTGACGTGGCCGAGCGCGACGCCGCCCTGCGCGAGGTGCGTGCCAAGGGGTGGGCGCTGACGGACGAGGAGCTGGCCCTGGGCATCCGCAGCGTCGCCGCGCCGCTGCGCGACGGCCTCGGCAACGTGATCGCCGCCATCAACGTCAACGCCCACGCCGCCGAGACCTCCGTCGAGCACCTCGCAGAACACCATCTCCCCCTGCTCCTGAAGACAGCGAGCGCGATAGGCGCCGACTGGTCCGTGTACGAAACCGTTCCGCACATCACCCTCACCCCTTCCTGACCCGGAGGCAGGCGGGCCGCCGCCGGTCACGGCGACGGGATCAGGACCAGGCGGCCGGTGGCGGTGCCGGTGGACTGGCGGTGCCAGGCGTTCTCGACCTCGTCGAGAGGGACGATCTCGTGGGCCACGTCGAGCCGTCCGAGCGCCGACAGTTCGGCGATCTCGGCGACGGCGGCGGCGCGCTGCTCGCCGGTCAGCTCGTTGTTGGTGTAGCCGAGCACGCGCAGGGAGCGGCTGCGCAGGGTCGAGGAGTCCAGCGGGCCGGTCTCCCCGGCCGAGCCGCCCAGGTTGACCAGCCGCCCGCCGGCCCGCAGCGCACGGGCCGCCGCCGCGGCCGGCGCCCCGAAGAGCGGATCGAGCACCAGGTCAGCGGGTCCGTCGCAGGCGGCGGACAGCCGGGCGGCCAGCTCGGCCACGTCGTCGGTGTCGAGCGCGACCACGGCGTCGGCGCCCGCCCGCGCGGCCCGGTCCCGCCCCCCGGCCGACCGGGCCGCGGCGACGACCCGCCGCGCCCCTGCCACCCGGGCGAGCTGCACGGCGGCCTGCCCGACCACGCCACCGGCCCCGAGCACCACGACCTGCTCCCCCGCGGCCAGTTCCCCGCGCCAGGTCAACGCCATGTACGCGGCCACCGCCGACAGCCCCAGCGCGGCCACGGCCACCGGGTCGGTTCCGGCCGGCAGCTCGACGAGGTCTCCGGCGGGCACGCAGGCCAGCTCCGCCATGCTCCCGTGCGCCTCGCCCCGCTCCCGCGGGACCATCCCGGCGCTGGTCGGGAACCACACCAGCGTCCCGTCCCCGACCGTCCCGACGCCCTGGACGCCGGGAATGTACGGCGTGCCCGGCGTCCCGAAGTAGGAGACGCCGGTCGCGCACAGCAGGTCGAGGGGGGTGACGGGGGCGGCGAGGACGCCCACCAGCCGTTCCCCGGCCTTCGGCTCGGGCGCCGGCCGCTCCGCCACGCGAGGCGGCCGGCCGCACGTCTCGATGAGCGCGGCGCGCATCAGGTGGCGATGTCCGGGTACGGCAGGCTGTGGTGCGACAGCCGCCGGGCGTACTCCAGCTGGAAGCCGAGCGGCTCGGCGTGGTCCCGCTCGAACATCGCGATGAACAGCGTGAGCGTCAGGAACGGGTGGGCGCCCAGCTCGAACAGCTTCTGGTAGTCGTGGCCGGCCAGGGCCTCCCGCTCGGTGTCGTCGAAGCGCAGCCACGTGGACGACTCGCCGCCGTGGCAGCCGAGGATGCGGTTGGCGTACGCGGACTCCCACCACTCCACGGTCTCGCGCGGCTCGGAGCGGTAGCGTTCGACCAGCTCGGGGTCTCGGTCGACGGTGAACAGGAACTTGTCCAGCAGGTACTTGCTCATGCGCCCTCCGCTCCGCTCCGGGCGCACGAGCTGGATACTGCGATCCTGTTCGCGGCCCCTCCGCTCCGCTCCGGACCGCTCATGCCGGCGCTCCGTTCGGGTACCAGGTGAAGTACGCCTCCATGGTGTGGAACAGGTCGTAGGTGTCGACGTAGTCGGCCTTCCTGCCCTCGCCGGCGACCCCCATCATCAGCATGAAGTCCATGAAGCCGTGCGTGGCGTTGCCGGGGTTCCACAGGCTGTCCAGGGTGACCTCGGACAGGCAGCCCTCCAGGTCGCCGGTGGAGATCCACGCCACGGCCCTGCGGTCGAACTCGGGGTCGGGGCCGTGCGGCCCGAACTGGCGCGGCCCGCCCAGCTCCAGCGACAGGTGGCCGGTGCCGATGATCGCGACCCGCTGGTCGCCCGGCCACGACTCGACCAGCTCGCGCAGGGCCTTGCCGAGCTGGACGAACCGTTTCGGCTGCGGCAGCGGCGGGGCGAAGATGTTGGTGTAGACGGGGACGATCGGCAGGTCGTTCTGCGGGCGCAGGGTGATGATCGGGCACGTGATGGAGTGGTCGATCCGCAGCTCGTTGGAGAAGGCCAGGTCGAAGCCCAGGTCGAGGCCGCCGCGCAGGAGGTGGGCCGAGAGGTCCTCGTTGCCGGTGAGGAGCATCCTGGGCAGGCCGAACTCGCGTTCCTCGTTGTAGAAGTTCGCGTCGTAGAAGGGGGCCTTGCCGACCAGGAACTGCGGCATGTTGTCCAGCCAGAGCTGGTGGAAGTGGTCGGAGCCGACCATGACCAGCACGTCCGGCCTGGCCCTGGTCAGGGTCTCGCGGAACGCCTCGACCTTGCGGACCCACTCGTCGGCGAACGGCGGCCGGTCGTCGCCGGTGCTGGTGGAGGCGCGGTAGTAGAAGGGGTGGTGGGTGGACGCGATGACCGCGACGACGTCAGCCATGCAGACCTCCGTTGGCGGATGGCTCGGGCGGGATGGACCGGTTGTTGAGGTCGACGGAGAGGAAGATGTCGTTGGCGACGGGCCGGCGCAGTTCCTCGGCGAGCTGGCCGATCAGCCCGGCGGTCCTGGCCAGCAGCGCGAACGCGCGCAGCAGTTCCAGCGGCAGCCCGAGGTCGGCCAGGGCGGCGCCGCACACCCCGGCGCCGTTGAGCGGCAGCGTCCGGCCGAGCACCCGCGGGTGGACGCGGCCGATGGCGGCGAACAGCCGGAGGTGGGGGCCGTACAGGCCCTCCTCGGCGGCGATCTCGAACAGCCGGGGCGTGCGCGGGTCGCCGTCCTTGTGCACGTGGTGGCCGAGGCCGGGGATGAGCTCGCGCCGCTCCCTGCGGGCCCGGACGGTCTCCAGGGCGAGGGCGTCCCAGCCGGCGTCGTCCCCGGGAAGCGGGTTGGCGCGGAGCACGTCATCGAGGAAGCGGCCGCAGTCCTCGGTGACGCCGAGGAAGCGTGAGCCGCCGCCGAGCAGGCCGGCCGCGAGCGCGCCCTGCACGGAGTCCGGAGCCGACAGGTACGTCAGCCGCGTCACGATCGCCGTGGGCGTGAACCCGTGGTCGGCGAGGGCGGCCAGCACCGCCTCGAACACCCGCGTCTCGCCCGGGGTGGGGCGGCGCTGCGTGGCCAGCCAGAACGCCAGCTCGCCGAAGCCCACCGCGCCCATGACGTCCCTGGCGAGGTCCTGGCCGAGCAGCGTGATCGTCTTCAGGGAGGACGCCCCGAGCGCCGTCGGGTACTCCCGCCCGCCGGCGTGCTCTCCGGCGTGCGACTGTCCTCCCGGCCGCGCCCGCTCGCCCGCGCGTCCCTGCCCGCCCGCGCGTCCCTGCTCGCCCGCGCGTCCCTGCCCGCCCGTGGGTCCCTGCTCGCCCGTGGGTCCCTGCCCGTCCGGGCGTCCCGGGTCGTTCACGCGTCCCTGGTCGTTCACGCCGGGTCTCCTTCCCCGCCCTCGGACGGCTCGTGCGGCGGGCCGCCGCCGGGGAGCGGGCCAGCGGGGGCGGCGAGCCACTTGCGGAGTTCCGCGCCGTGCTCGTCGAGCTCCGGTGGCGGCAGCGTATAGCCGACGGGCGTCTCTGAGAACCGGATCGGGTTGCGCGTCGTCGGCACGGCCCGCTCCCCCTCGCCCACCTCGACGACGGGATCGAGCCCGAACCGCTCGGCCATGGCGAACCCGCCGTCGATCGTCTGGATCGGCCCGCTCGGCACCCCGGCGTCGACCAGCAGCTCGAACCACTCCACGGCCCCGCGCGTGCGCAGCCGCTCGACCAGGATCGGCCGCAGCTCGTCGCGGCGGGCGGTGCGGTCGGCGTTGCGCGCGAACCGCGGATCGTCGCCGATCTCCGGAACGCCCAGCACCTCGCAGAGCTTGCGGAACTGGGCGTCGTTGGCCGCGGTGACGATGAGGTCGTCGTCGGCCGTCGGCAGCGGCTCGTACGGGAACACGCTCGGGTGCGCGTTCCCCATCCGGTACGGCACCACCCCGCCCGCGACGTACGCCGAGCTGTGGTTGACCAGGCCGGTGAGCGCCGACGACAGCAGGTTGATCTCGACCTGCTGGCCCTGCCCGGTCGCGTCCCGGTGGCGGAGGGCGGCGAGGATGCCGATGACGGCGTGGTTGCCGGCCATCACGTCGAACACCGAGATCCCGGCCCGGTACGGCGGCCCGTCCTGCTCCCCGGTGAGGCTCATCAGCCCCGACATCGCCTGCACCATGAGGTCGTAGCCGGGCACCCGCGCCCCGGGGCCGGACCCGAACCCGCTGATGGAGGCGTACACGATGCCGGGGTTGGCGGCCTTGACGGAGGCGTAGTCGAGGCCGTACTTGGCCAGGCCGCCGGGACGGAAGTTCTCGATCATGACGTCCGCGCGGGCGGCGAGCTCCCTGCCGGCCGCCGCGTCGGAGTCGTCCCGCAGGTCGAGCGCGATGGACCGCTTGCCGCGGTTGACGCCGAGATAGTACGTCGACACCTCACCCCGCACCGGCGGCGTCCAGCCGCGGGTGTCGTCCCCCTGGGGGCCCTCGACCTTGACGACGTCGGCGCCGAGGTCGGCCAGCAGCATCGTGGCGTAGGGTCCGGCCAGGATCCGGGAGAAGTCGGCCACCAGCACGCCGGACAGCGGCCCGCCCACGACCGGTCCTCTCGTTGCGGCGTCGTCTGTCATCCGGCTCCCCTTCTCACACGCGCGTTCGTTAAGCGGACAATTGTCCGTGACCGCGATTCTGACATACGCCGGTCACCACGCCCAAGACCGCCCCGCACCCCTTGTCGTCCCTTGACACCAGGCCGGGCGATCGTAGAGTTACGGCGAACAGCATGACCGTGTAGCGGACAACCGTTCGGAAGATCGGAGTTCATCGATGAGCGAGCGGACCGAATTCGAGGCCGGACGGCCTGTGGTGCTGCGCGGCGGCACGGTGCTGCCCGTCGACGGCGGGCGCACCGTGCTCGAACGCACCGACGTCCTGGTCTCCGGGGATCGGATCGCCGCGGTGGGTCCGGACCTGGCGGTCCCGGAGGGCGCCGTGGAGATCGACGCTGCCGGCGGGATCGTGATGCCCGGCATGATCGACACCCACCGGCACATGTGGCAGACCGCCATGCGCGGCTACGGCGCCGACTGGACGCTCACGCAGTACTTCGTCTGGTTCTACCTGGAGCACGGCAAGCTGTTCCGGCCCGAGGACGTGCACGCGGGCAACACCCTCGCCGCCGTCGAGGCGCTCGACGCCGGCGTCACCACCGTCGTGGACTGGTCGCACGGGCTGCGGACCGTCGACCATGCCGACGCCGCCGTGGACGCCCTGCGCGCGGTGCCCGGCCGGTACGTGCTCGCGTACGGCAACATCCAGCAGCCGCCCGCCGAGTGGACCGCCGCCCCCGAGTTCCGCGACTTCGTCGCCCGGCGCGTCACCGGCGACGACCTGCTCGGCTTCCAGATCGCCTTCGACGTGCTCGGCGACCCGTCGTTCCCGGAGAAGCCGGCCTTCGAGGTGGCCCGCGAGCTCGGCGTGGCCGTCACCACGCACGCCGGCGTGTGGGGCGCGACCAGCGACGACGGCATCCGCCTCATGTACGACCACGGCTTCATGACCCCTGAGACGATCTACGTGCACGCCGCCTCGCTGTCGGCCGACTCCTACCACCGCATCGCCGCCACCGGCGGGTCGATCTCGGTCTCCACCGAGAGCGAGCAGAGCGCCGGCCAGGGCTACCCGCCCACGTGGGCGATCCGCGCGCACGGCATCCCGGTGTCGCTGTCCATGGACACCAGCGTGTGGTGGAGCGGCGACCTGTTCTCGGCCATGCGCGCCACGCTCGGCGCCGACCGCTCCCGCGAGCACATGGAGGCGCACGCCAAGGGCGGCACCGTCACCCACTGCGGCCTGCGCGCCGACCAGGTCGTGGAGTGGGCCACCCGCGGCGGGGCCCGCGCGCTCGGCCGGGACGACCTGGGCGTCATCGCCGAGGGAAAGAAGGCCGACCTGGTGCTGATCAAGAACGACCGGTCGCCGGTGTCGTTCCCGCTGCTCAACCCGTACGGGCACGTCGCCTTCCAGGCGCAGCGCGGCGACGTGCACACCGTGCTGGTCAACGGGCGGGTGGTCAAGCACGCGCACGAACTGGTCGGGATCGACCTGGCCGCGGCGCGCCGGCAGGTGGAGGCCACGGTCGGGCACCTGCGCGCGGAGATGGGCGAGGAAGCCTGGCAGAAGGGCATGAACCCGGATATCCCCGCGACGAAGATCCTCGACAACCCGTACACGTACACGGACTACCGCAGCGACGCCACCCGCCGCGTCTGACACCGCCGGGCCCGCGAGCCCTTCCCACCACGCCACGCCCCGGCCGCCGGGAAGGACCTCCACCCCTTGCCCCGGAGGGCCTGTGCCCGCGCGACGAGGCCGGGCGCCGCTCAGGGGCGTGAGGGGGCGGTCGAGCGGCGGGTGACCAGGGTCGGCGTCACCGCGAAGCGGACCGCGGTCGTGCGGCCCGCCATGCGTTCGACCAGCAGGCGGCCGGCGGTGCGGCCCATCATGGCGCCGTCCTGGTCGACGCTGGTCAGCGAGATGTGGGCGAGGGCGGCGGCGCGGGTGTTGTCGTAGCCGGCCAGCGAGAGGTCACCGGGCACGGACAGGCCCGCCTCGTACGCGGCCGCGAGGGCCCCGGACGCGGCCATGTCGGCCCCGGCGAAGATCGCGGAGGGCCTGGGGACGCGGGCCAGCAGCTCGTGGGCGCCGAGATGGCCGCCCTCCTCCGTGTACGAGGTGACCGCGACCGCGATCTCGGCGGCCAGGCCGTGCTCGGTCATGACCCGGCGGTAGGTGCGTTCCCTGATGGTGTGCAGCTGCGCGGCGGGCCGGCCGCGGCCTTCGTCCTTCTGGGCGATGTGGGCGATGCGGCGGTGGCCGAGCGCGATCAGGTGCTCGACGACCAGCTCGGCGCCGGCCTCGTCGTCGCCGTGCACGCTGTCGTACGCGGCCGAGCGCTCGTGCGGGCCGAGCACGACCGTGGGCGTGCCGGCGGCGACCTCCTCCAGCCGTGGCTTGGAGCTGAGCGGCGCGATCAGGAGGATGCCGTCCACCTGCCGGTCCACCAGCGCGTCGATGGCCCGTCGCTCGGTGTCGGCGTCGCGGCCGCCCTGGACGAGGATGGCCTGGTAGCCGGTGCCGCCGAGCTGTCCCATGACCCCTTCGAGGATCTCGGCGAAGAACGGGTTCCTGATGTGCGGCAGGAGCACCCCGATCGTGAACGTGCGCCCGCGCATGGCCCGGGCCGCGTTGTGCGGCCGGTAGCCGAGCTCGTCGATGGCGGCCTGGACGCGGTCGCGCATGGCGGTGCTCACGCCGTACGCGTTGCGCAGCACCTTGGACACCGCCGTGGTGGAGACCTGCGCGTGGCTCGCCACGTCGGCGATCGTCACCCGGCGCGTGCGACCGGCGCTGCCCATGCGGTTCCTCCCTGCCCGGCGACCGTGGGTAACGTTACACACTTTCACGCGCCAAGCTTCGGGCTGGAGAACGATCCGGCCGGTCACGATTGGGGATCGTTCCCCAAATCGAGCCTTGACGTTCCCCTCGGGTGACGCCTACGTTAACTGGCATCGGGGGCGTTTAAAACGTTTCAACGGACCCGGAGGGGCGTTGTGAAGACCTCTCACCGCGCGATGGGAGCGGCCCTGGCCGTTCTCACGATGGCGGCCCTGACCTCATGCGGCTCAAGCTCCGGCGCAGAGCCCGGCTCCGACGGCACGGTCACCCTGTCGTTCCTCGTCGACAACAGCCAGGCCAGCATGGACACCGCCAAGGCGCTCGCGGACGCCTTCATGCGGACCGACCCCACCATCACGATCGAGACCGAGACGCGGCCCGGCGGCAGCGAGGGCGACAACATCGTCAAGACCAGGCTGTCCACCGGCGACATGGCGGACGTGTTCTGGTACAACTCCGGCTCGCTCCTCCAGGCGCTCAACCCGGCGCAGACCCTCGTCGACCTCACCGGCGACCCGGTGCTCCAGCACGTGCAGAAGGACTTCCTGCCGGTCGTGAGCCAGGCCGGCAAGGTGTACGGCGTCCCGTCCGGCACCGCCATGGGCGGCGGCATCCTCTACAACCGCAAGGTCTACGACCGGCTCGGCCTGAAGGTGCCCACCACGTGGGCGGAGTTCATGGCCAACAACGAGAAGGTCAAGGCGGCCGGGATCACGCCGGTGATCTCGACGTTCAAGGACACCTGGACCTCGCAGCTGTTCGTGCTCGGCGACTACTACAACGTCCAGGCCCAGGTGCCGAGCTTCGCTCAGGACTACACGGCCAACAAGGCCAAGTTCGCCTCCACGCCGGCCGCCATGGCCGGATTCGAGCACCTGGCCGAGGTGCACGCCAAGGGCCACCTCAACGAGGGCTTCGGCTCGGCCACCGCCGACCAGGGCATGAACCTGCTGGTCGAGGGCAAGGGCGCGCACTACCCGATGCTGAGCGCCCAGCTCCCGCCGCTGGTGGCCACCATGCCGCAGGCCGCCACGGACGTCGGCTTCTTCGGCATCCCCGGCACCGACCCGGCCAGGCACGGCGCCACCATCTGGGAGCCGGCCGGCATCTACATCCCCAAGACCACCGAAAACCTGGAGGCGGCCAAGAAGTTCCTGGGCTTCATCGCCTCGCCGCCCGCCGCGGACGCGGTCAACAAGGCCGTGCAGCCGGCCGGGCCGTACCGGATCAGCGGCGCCAAGCTGCCCGCCGACGCCATCCAGGTCGCCAAGGACCTCCAGGCGTACGTCGACAAGGGCGCCACCGCGCCGGCGCTGGAGTTCCTGTCCCCGGTGAAGGGCCCGTCGCTGGAGCAGATCACCGTCGCGGTCGGCTCAGGGCTGACGCAGCCCGCCGAAGGCGCCGCCCAGTACGACCAGGACGTGGAGAAGCAGGCCAAGCAGTTGGGGCTCGCCGGGTGGTGACGAGGCAGGCCGCCGGGCCCCGTACGAGGTCCGGCCCGGCCGGGGACGAACGGCACGCGCGGCCTCCGCGGCGGCGCCGGTCGGCGTACCCGTACGCGCTGTACCTGCCGGCCGCCGTCGTCTATCTGGTCATCTTCCTGGTGCCGACGGTGATGGCCTGCTACTTCGCCCTCACCCGCTGGACGCTGTTCGACAGCACCTTCGTCGGCCTGGACAACTTCCGCGACTTCTTCGCCGAGCAGAACCTCCGCATCGGCTTCACCAACACCCTCTTCTACGCGGTGGTCACCAGCGGGCTGAAGGTCGTGCTGGGACTGCTCCTGGGCGTGGCGCTCACTTCCAAGCTGAGGCTGCGCGGGTTCTTGCGCTCGGTGGTGTTCTTCCCGGTGCTGGTGTCCACGGTGGCGGTCGGCATCACGTTCAGCGCCCTGCTGCGGCCGGACACCGGGCTGGTCAACAAGGTGCTCGCGATGGTCGGCGTCGACGGGCCCGACTGGCTCGGCGACGCCGGCACGGCGCTGCTGTCGGTGGCCCTGGTGGACGTGTGGAAGGGCGTGGGCATCGCGACCGTCATCTACATCGCCGGCATCCTGTCGATCCCGCCCGACTACTACCAGGCGGTCGCGGTGGACGGCGGCGGCGCCTGGCACCGGTTCCGGCACGTGACGCTGCCGCTGAGCTGGCCGGCGACGTACTCGGTGATCATCCTGTCGTTCATCGGCGGGCTGCGGTCGTTCGACCTGATCTGGACGATGACCCGCGGCGGGCCCGGCTTCACCAGCGACACCATCGCCTCGATCATCTACAAGCAGTACCAGGCCGGCTTCTTCGGGCTGTCCACGGCCGGGAACGTGATCCTGTTCGTCGTGGTCACGGCCATCGTCGTCCCGCTCAACTACGTCCTCGGCAAGAGGCAGGTGGCCCTGTGAGAGCGCTCAAGCGCATCGGCGTCGAGGGCATCGCGCTGGTCGCCGCGACCGCGATCTTCCTGGTGCCGTTCTCGTTCATGCTGCTGACCGCCGTCAAGGACGCGGTCCAGTCCAGAGACCTGGACTTCGCCTGGCCGGCCAGCTGGCCCGTCGTCCGGAACCTCGTCGAGGTCGTCGAGGCCCGCGACTACGTGCTGCTGCGCGCCTTCGTCAACTCCACCGTCCTCACCGTCGCGTCGGTCGCGCTGATCGTGATCTTCGCCGCGATGGCCGCGTTCACGCTGCAGCGCCGGGCCGGCAGGGTGAGCAGGCTCGCCGACTTCCTGGTGCTGTCCGGGCTCATCATCCCGCCCGCGATCGTGCCCACGATCTGGCTGCTGCAGGGGCTCGGCCTGTTCAAGACCATGCCGGGGCTGATCCTCGTCGAGGTGGCCTACGGGCTGTCGTACGCGGTGCTGCTGTTCCGGGCGTTCATCGCGGCAGTGCCGCGCGAGCTGGACGAGGCCGCCCAGATCGACGGGTGCACCGGGCTGGCGCTGTTCTTCCGGGTGATCTTCCCGCTGCTGCGGCCGGTGACGATCACGGTGATCCTCACCCAGTCGGTGGCCGTCTTCAACGACTTCGTCAACCCGCTCTACTTCCTGCCCGGCG
>DASUCK010000031.1:0-30766 GCA_036276095.1 Nonomuraea sp.
GTCGGCGTGGCCCCCGCGGCCCACGAGGCCCGCATGACGATCACCCCGGACGCGCACGGCGGCAACATGGACACCCCCGAGCTGCGCGCCGGCGTCACCGTCTACCTGGGCGTCAACGTCGAGGGCGGGCTCTTCGCCATCGGCGACGGGCACGCCCGGCAGGGCCACGGCGAGGTGTGCGGCACCGGTGTCGAGTCGGCCATGAACACCGTGGTCGCGGTCGAGCTGATCAAGGGCGTGGGCACGCCGTGGCCGCGGATGGAGGACGACCTCCACCTGATGTCGACCGGGTCGGCGCGGCCGCTGGAGGACGCGTACCGGATCAGCCAGCACGACCTGGTGACCTGGACGTCGGAGCTGACCGGGCTCGACACGCTGGACGCGTACCAGCTCGTCAGCCAGGCCGGGCAGGCGCCGGTGGGGAACGTGTGCGACACCAATTACACGATGGTCGCCAAGATCCCGAAGGCATGCCTCGGCCGGGCCGAGGTCTACGCGGGCGCGCATGCCCGGCTGCGCGCCCTGGGTTCCCAGTACACGAGTTAGTAAACACGGATGTCGCAGGTCAGCGGCACTGATCATCTTCTGCTAACAGTGGAAGGGTGCTCAGGTTGGTGCTGTCCGTGGTCCTGCTCGATCCAGCCGCCGTCGCCGAGGTGTCCCAACGCAACATCCCCGTCTCGCACGTCCTGACCCCGAACGGCGACCGCCTGGGCTACGCCCCGGTCCCGCGCCCCTACACCGGGGCGCGGCGGCTCACCGGCGTGCTGATCGGCCGCGATCCCGTGGCCAAGCGGGACGTGATGTGCGGCGGCACGGTGATCGGCTCGCGCAGCCGCAGCCTCGTGCTGACCGCCGCCCACTGCCTCTACCACCAGGGCCGGCTGCTCAAGCACCTCGCCTTCCTGCCGGGGTACGACAGGGGGCGGCCGCGGCTCGGGGTGTGGCCGGTGGTGCGGACGTGGGTGCCGCAGCAGTGGCGGAACCGGCCGTACTCGCCGGACCTGCTGCCGTACGACGTCGGCCTGGCCGGGGTGGTGCGGCGCCGCCGCCCGCTGGAGGACGTGACCGGGCGCGGGCTGCGCCCGATGCCGACCGCGAGGGGCACCGCGCTGCGCGGGCTGGAACTGCTCGGCTACCCGGCCGGCAAGGGGTATCCGGAGGTGCGGCTGTACCGGTGCCTGGGCGACACCGTCGAGGGCGTCACCCAGGGGCCCGGACTGATGGTCACGCACAACTGCCACGCCGCCAACGGCGGCAGCGGCGGGCCCGCGCTGTACGGCGGCGCGGTGGCGGGCGTGGTGTCGTCGTCCAGCCCGCTGCGCGACGCGAAGGGCTACACCGTGCTGAGCAGGCTCGGCGACCGGCCCTTCGAGCGCATGTTCGCCAGGGCCGACCGGGAGATGCGGGCGGTCACGCGGCCCGGCTGACGATCTCCTCGCAGAGCGCGTGCGTGCGCAGGGCGTCCTCGGCGTCGACGCGGCGGCCCGCGCGGACGGCGGCCAGGAACTCCAGGCAGGTCTGCTCGATGCCGCGCTGCCTGGCCACCGGCACCCAGTCGGGCCGCCGGGCCAGCACCTCGCCGCCGCGGTGGTCGATCACGTCGCCGAGGTTGACCACGCGGCGCTTGACGCCCTCCCCCATGACCTCGCAGGACTCTTCGGACGCGCCGCTCACCCGGTTCATGACGCCGACGGCGGTGAACCCGGCGCCGGACAGGTGCAGCACGACGTGCTCCAGCAGGCCGCCGGTGACGCGGGCGTCGACGGCGGTGTGGGTGACCGGGCCGGGGGCGAGGAAGCGGAGGGTGTCGACGACGTGGATGAAGTCATCAAAAATCACCCGGCGAGGGTCATCAGGGCTATTTTCGCGATTTTTCTCCATAAGGATGAGATGCCGGGGAAGGGTGACAAGTCCGGCGTATCCGGGTGCGTACCGGCGGTTGAAGCCCGTCATCAGCGACCTGCCCTCCGCCCTCGCCAGCCGCACCAGCCGCGCGCAGTCCTCCAGCGTGTACGCGATCGGCTTGTCGACGTACACGTGCACCCCGGCCGAGAGCAGCGGCTCGACGATCGCCGGGTGGGCCTCGGTGGCGGCGTGCACGAACGCCGCCTCGATGCCCTCCTTGATCAGGTCGTCGACGCTGGTGAACCGGCGGGCGATCCGGTAGGCGTCGCCCAGCCGGTCCAGCCGGGCGCTGTCGCGGGTGCAGAGGTGCAGGTCGAGTCCGGGCTGGGCGGCGAGCACGGGCAGGTACGCCTTCTCCGCGATGTCGCCCAGGCCGATCATGGCTGTCTTCACCCGTCGAGCGTAGCCCTGAGCGCCCGGTCGATCGGGGTGGGCGACACGCCGAACGTGCGCGGCCATTGGGGTGACCGCACTGGGGGCGGCGACCGCCGGTGCCTCGCCGCGGTCAGCCGCGGGTGAGCAGGGGGACGACGACCTCGTCCACGATCTGGATGACGAGGTCGTCGTCGATCGGCGGGCCGCCGAACAGGAAATGGTGGCGGAGCAGCGCGTGACCGGCGTCGAGGCGGCGGGGAGTCACGGCGCCGGGGGCGACCTCGCCGCGGTCGACCGCCCGGCGGACCACCTCCTCCATCGTCCTCCTCGCCATGCCCTGGGAGGTCCTGCGGAGCGCACGCAGCGGGGATTCGCTGCTCAACGCCTCGCCGAGCAGGCCGCGCAGCGCCTCCCCGGCAGGGCCGGACAGCGCCTGGGCGGCCTGGCGGAGCATGGCGACCAGGTCGCCGCGCAGGGTGCCGGTGTCGGGCAGGGACTCGGGCGTGGGAAGCGTGCTGCGGACGGCCTCCGTCACCAGCTCGATGCGGGTCGGCCAGCGCCGGTAGAGGGACGCCTTGCCGGCTCTGGCGCGTTCGGCCACGCGTTCCATGGTGAGCCCGGCGTAGCCGCTCTCGGCCAGCTCCTCCAGGGTCGCCTGGTAGATGGCGGCGCTCAGAGCCTCACCTCGGCGGCGCGGCAGCTTGCGGTGGTCCGTCACCATGGCATGCCATCCTAGGGCTCGGTGACCCTGCCGGTGTCGCCGTCGACGGTGATGACCTGGCCGTCCTTCAGCGCCGACGTGCCCGTGCCGGTGCCCATGACGGCCGGGATCCCGTACTCCCTGGCCACGATCGCGGCGTGCGAGGCCGCGCCGCCGCTGTCCACGACCACGGCCGCGGCCCGCTGGAACAGGGGCGTCCACGACGGGTTCGTGTACGGGCAGACGAGCACGTCGCCGGAGCGCAGCTTGCCGAACTCGGACGGGTCCCCGATCACCTTCACCGGTCCGGTCGCCGTGCCGCCGGCGGCCGGGGTCCCGGCGACGAGCGCGTCCCCGGACGCGGGAGCGGGGAAGACCGCGGCGGGGTCGACGAGCCGCACGCCGGCCAGTTCGTCGCGTTTGGCCGCCCGGGCCCGTACGACGTCGCGCAGGCGCCCGGTCGCGGGCGCGGCCGGCTCACCGATCGCCTCCAGCTCCTCCAGCCGCAGGTGGAAGACGTCCTCCGGCGCGTCGAGCACGCCCGCGTCGCGCAGCCGGCGACCCAGTTCCACCAGCGACCCGCGCAGGACGGGCAACGGCATCGTGAACGAGAAGTGGCTGTCCTCGCGGAACGCGACACCGGCGCGGGCGGCCTCCACCCAGCGGCGCACACGGGCGCGGCGGCGCGGCGCGGAACGCAGGAACGGGTGGGCGAGCAGGCGGTCCAGCGCGTCCCCGCCCTCCTTCCGCGCAGGCGGCTCGGCGGCCAGCACCCGCACCAGGCCGAGCACGGTGGCGGGGTCGTCCGCCCAGGTGGGCGGGGTGACGAGGATGGGGCTGAGGGTCTCGCGGTGACCGTACTCGGCGAAGAAGTCCCGGAGGGCGGCCTGGAACCCGTTCCGGGACTCGGCCTGCGACCCGGCCTGGAGCGCCGCCGGGGAGGCGGGTGGCGGGGTGGTGTCGAGCGCGCCCGTACGCCGGGCCAGGTCCGCCAGCCGCGCCAGCGCCCGGTTGGCGTCGGTGGTGCGGGTGGCCGCGCCGTGGATCAGGTCGCCGAACAGCCGGCCGCGCCGCAGCAACCGGACCGCCACCAGCAGGCGCAGCAGCGCGAGGCCGGTCCGCGGCAGGTAGTCGATGCGCAGGTCGGCCACCGGCGCCACCAGGGCGAGCGCCTGCCGGGGCACGCGGACCAGGTCCGGCCACGGCATCGCCGCCAGGTCACGCCCGGCCAGCTCCCGGACCGCGGAGAGGTAGCCGAGGTGGCGCCGGTCCTCGGTCCAGCGGGCGGGGTCGTACCGGCGGGCTTTGGCGGCCAGCAGGAACGGCGCGACCAGCACCCTGATCGTGGGGCGCGGCCTCGGCGGCACGAACGCGTACACCACGCCGTCCTCCTCGCGCAGGAACCCCTCGAACCCGCCGAGCAGCCCGTACGAGCCGGTCACCCTGGCCATGAGCCCCGCCGGCCCGTACGGGATCCAGGTGGTCATGTCGATCGGATACGGCCGCACCGGCAGGTATTCGAGCAGGACGCCGGCCAGTCGGCGCCGGACCGGGTTGAGCCGGCCGACCGGGGGCGGCGGCAGCGCGGTCATGGGCCTGGCCTGCAGCAGGTGGACACGCCCGCCCGCGTACGCCCACTCGATGTCCTGCGGCCGCCCGAAATGGCCCGCCACCCGCCGGCCGAGCACGGCCAACTCCCGCACCCCGGCCTCCGTCAACCGCCCACCGCCCGCATCGAACCTCCGAACACCGCCGCCGCCCCGGTCGCCCTCGCCACCGCCGCCCCGGTCCTCTTCGTGGATGACGCCGCCGCCCGCCTTCGCGCGGACGATCACCTCGCGGCGGCCGGGCGTGAAGGCCACCCCTCCCCCGGCGTCCACCACGTAGTGGTCGGGGGTGACCAGGCCGGACACGACGGCCTCGCCGAGGCCGGGGTTGGCGTCGACGACGACCTGGGCGCGGTCGCCGGTGACCGGGTTCGCGGTGAACATGACGCCCGCCACCTTGGGCTCCACCATGCGCTGCACGACCACCGCGATGGCGGCCTCCTCGATGCCGAGCCGGGCGCGGTAGGCGACGGCGCGGTCGGTGAAGAGCGAGGCCCAGCAGCGGCGTACCGCGTCGATCAGGGCGTCCTCGCCGACGACGTTGAGGTAGGTGTCCTGCTGGCCGGCGAACGCGGCGCCCGGCAGGTCCTCGGCGGTGGCGCTGGACCGCACCGCGACCGGCCCCGCGCCGAGCGCGGCGTAGGCGTCGGCGACGGCCCGCCGCAGGTCGCCGGACACCTCGGCACGGCGCCGGCCGGCCCGTTCGTACGCGTGCGTGGTGACGACGAACCCGTCGGGGACGGGGAAGCCGTTCCTGACGAGCTCGCCCAGGTTGGCGCCCTTGCCGCCGGCCGTGGCCAGGTCGTCGCGGCCGAAGGCGCTCAGGGGCGCGACGAGTTTCATGCGGTCTCCTCGACGTGGGCGGTGGTGCGGAGCGGGCGCGCGGGCAGGATCAGCGCGAGGGCGAACGCCACGACCAGCAGCGGCGCCATGGCCGCGAACACGGGAGGCGCGGCGGCGGCGAACGCCTCGCGCACGCCTTCGGGCAGCTCGTACGGGGTGGCGGCGATCCCCGACCGCACGGTGATCAGCGCGCCCACCAGGGCGACCCCGGCGGACGCCCCGATCTGGCGGACGAAGGTGACCGCCGAGGTGGCGGTGCCGAGGTCGGCGTACGCGACGGCGTTCTGGGCGGCCAGCACCATGACCTGGATGACCAGCCCGACTCCGAGCCCGGTGAGCACCATCGCGCCGGCCAGCGCGAGCGGCGAGCCCCCGGCGAGCCCGACGAGCGCGAGCCCGACCGCGGCCGCCGCTGTGCCGGCGATCGGGTACGGCTTGTAGACGCCGGTCCGCGTGATCAGCCGCCCGGACGCGACCGTGGTGAGCAGCACGCCGCCCGTCAGCGCGGTCACCAGCAGCCCGGCGTTCGTGGCGCTGCTGCGCAGGGCGATCTGCAGGTACGCCGGCATGTACGTGACCGTCCCGAACAACGCGAACCCGGTGAGCAGGCTGATCGCCACCGGCACGGCGAACGCCCGGTCGCGGAAGAGCCGCAGCGGCAGGATCGGGTCCTTGGCGAACCGGGCGCTGACCAGCCATCCCACCAGCCCCGCCCCGGCCACGGCCAGGAACGCCGGGCTCCTGGTCTGCCCCACCATGACCACGCCGACGACGGTCACGGCCAGCATGAGCGCCCCCGTCACGTCGAGCGGCCGGTCCGGCCGGCGCAGCGGCGCGGGCAGGCGCAGGGTGAGGCTGAGCACGACGAGGGCGACCAGGCCGAGCGGCGGGTAGACGGCGAAGATCCACCGCCAGCTGAGCCGGTCGATGAGCAGCCCGCCGACCAGCGGCCCGCCGACGGCGGCCACGACGTACGCGGCCCCGACGAATCCCAGGTACCGTCCCCGCTCGCGCGGGCTCACCAGCTCCCCGATGATCGCCTGCGCCCCGATCATCAGCCCGCCGCCGCCCAGCCCCTGGATGGCGCGGAAGGCGATGAACTGCGGCATCGTCGTGGCGACCGCGCACAGCACGGCGCCGATCACGAACACGACGATGGCCACCTGCATGACCGGCTTGCGGCCGTACCGGTCGCCGAGCTTGCCGTAGACGGGCATGACGACGGTGGCCGCGACGAGGTAGGCGCTGACCACGGCGGGCATCTGGTCGAGCCCCCGGAGACTCCCGGCCACGGCGGGAAGCGCCGGCGCCATGATCGTCTGGTCGAGCGCGCCCAGCACCATCGCCAGGATCACCCCCGGCAACACGAGCCCCATGACACCGTCTCCTTAGAGAACGAACCGTTCTCTAAGGAGAATACGTTTCACCACGCAGCACCGCAATGTTCACGAGACCGACAGATCGCACCCGCCGCTTTCAGATCAGGGCGGCCACCGCGCGTGCGGTGACGCCGGCGCCGACCAGCAGGACCAGAGAGGCGGTCATCGTGGCCGTGTAGGGG
This sequence comes from Nonomuraea sp., assembly GCA_036276095.1. Lineage (GTDB taxonomy): Bacteria > Actinomycetota > Actinomycetes > Streptosporangiales > Streptosporangiaceae > Nonomuraea. The sequence goes on from DASUCK010000031.1 coordinate 6,995, forward strand.
CGGAGGCGGTGGAGGCGGCTGGTCAGCGCGAGGTCGTGGACGCGGCGCAGCGCCAGGGCCGCGCAGAGCAGGGTCAGCGCCATGCCGAGGCCGTAGCACACGACGGTGAGGATGCCGAACGCCGTACGTCCCAAAGCCATCGCGCCCAGGAGCACCACCAGCGCCGACGGGCTCGGCACGAGTCCGCCCGCGACGCCGAGGGCCACCACGCCGCCGGTTCGCACGCGGACGTTCCGGCGGGTGGTGTCGTGGTCGTGCGTGTGGGCGTGGATGTGCGGGTGGGTGTGGCCGGAGTCGTGACCGTGACCGTGACCGTGGGCGTGGGCGTGGGTGTGGATGTGGGCGGTGGGCCGCCCGTGACCGTGGCCAGCACCGTGGCCAGCACCGTGGCCAGCACCGTGACCGTGGCCAGTGCCGTGACCGTGGCCGTGGAGGTCGGGGCCGGTGCCGGGACGGAGGGCGGAGCGGAGGAGGATGCCGCCGATCAGGGAGATGAGGACGCCGCTGGCCACCCCGAGCCAGCCCAGCACCACGTCCCCGGCGATCGACGCGGTCACCGTCACCAGCACGCCCACCACCAGCACCACGGCCGTGTGGGTCAGCGTCACCGTGGCCGCCACCGTGCACGCGTCCCGGAACCGTGCCTCCCGCCCGGCCAGGTACGCGGCCATCACCGTCTTCCCGTGACCGGGCATGGCGGCGTGCACGGCGCCGAGCACCAGGGACAGCAGCAGCGCCAGCAGCCCGAGCGGCACGGTCAGCCGGTCGGCGCCGAGGAGGCCGTTGAGCCAGTCGGCCAGCAGGCCCGTGTAGCGGGTGATCACGTCGACACCCGGCACGCTCACCTCCATCCCGCCGGCGGCGCCGGTCCCGGGCTCGACCGTGAGCCGGGACCGCCTGACGTCGAGCGGTGAGGTGAGCAGGTCGGCCGGGTAGTCGCGCAGCTCGCCTGAGACGCTGCGCGCGGGCACGTCGGAGTGGGCGATCCGGACGCCGTGACCGGTCGCGGTGATCTCGCGCCAGCCGACGGTGTCGGTCCGGTAGTGGGTGGCGAACGTGAGCAGGGTCGGGCGGTCGACGTGGAGAGGGGCGGCGAGGCGGCACGTGAGCCTGCTGGTCGGAAGGGCGGCGGCGCCCCGATCGTAGGCGATGGACGCCTCGGTGACCTGCCAGGTGAGCGGACGGCCGGCGGCCTCCGCGCGGAGCGCGCCGGCGAGTTCGGCGCAGGCGCGGCGGGCGTACGCGGGGGGCGGCTCGCCGGGGCGAGCGCTCTGCCGCTGCTGGAGGGTGGGGATCTCGGCGTGGTCCACGATCGCGGTGTTCTCGATGCGGTCGCGGTGGACGACGAGGCCGTTGTACTGGTTGACGCTGAAGTTCCCCAGCGGATGCGCCGCCCGTCGCGTCCCGGCCCAGGAGACGTCGGCGACCGCGGCCAGCAGCCCGGCGACGGCGAGGACCACGGCGGCGGCTCGGGTGGCGGAACCGAGGAGGAGCCTGGCCGCCGCGGGAGGAGCGGCCGCGGCGGCGATCACAGCGCGCCTCCGGGCGGTGGCGCGTTCTGCGGATGGGACGGGATGGCGGATGGGTGTGGCCTGGATCACGTCGGGCGGGTCGATTCGGTGAGGGAGAGGGCACGGGGACGGCGGGTGGCGGAGGGTCCGGGACCGCCGGGGTGGTCGGTGGCGGAAGGGTGGGGTTCGGCGGCGAGGAGCGCGCGGGCGCGGGCGGCGGCGGACGGGGAGAAGTGCGGATTGACGGACAGGGCCTCGGCCAGCAGGGCGCGGGCGGCCGCGTCGTGGCCGAGCGCGCGCTCGATCTCGCCCCGGTGGTAGGCGAACAGCGCGTTCCGGCCGCCGAGCCGGCCCGCGCGACGGGCGTAGGCGGCCGCCTCACGGTGGCGTCCGGCGCGGTGGAGGGCCCAGCCGAGGGCGTCGGCCACGTCCACGCTCTGCCGCCGCTTCCACTCGGCCCGCAGCCGGCGCACCGCGGCGGCCGGGCGGCCGTGGTCGGCCTCGAACCGCCCCATCGCCAGGTCGTCGCCCGCCCCGCCGGCGGCCAGCAGTTTCTCCTGGGCGGCGAACACGGCGTACTGCCGCTTGGCGCCGGCCCGGTCGCCGAGGTGGTCGAGCAGTTCGCCATACTCGGCCGCGTACGCCGGCGCCCGCGCGACGGCGGCGGCGTAGTCGCGCCGGGCCTCGCCGGTGCGCCCGAGCGCGGCGAGGGCCCGCGCCCGCCCGGCGAGCGAGGGCGCCTGCCCGGGGTCGGCCGCGAGCGCGCGGGTGTGGGAGTCGACGGCGGTGCCCAGATCTCCTTCGCTCCAGGCGAGGTCGCCGAGTTGCCACAGGCAGAATGCCTGCTCTGCCGGGTTCGCGGCGATCTCCAGGGCGCGCACCAGCGCCCGCCGCGCCCGGTCGTTGTGCCCGCGCAGGTGCTCGACCCGCGCGACGCGGGTGAAGGAGGCGAGGTCGGGCCGCCCGTTCAGCATGCGCCGCAGGCTGTCCTCGGCCCGCGCGTAGTCGCCCAGCTCCAGGTAGGCGTCGGTGAGCACGCCGTACAGCGGCCACCGGTACGGCGCCGCCGCCCGCACCCGCCCGGCCCAGCGCAGCGCGCCGGCGAAGTCGTGCCTGGCGTTGGCCAGCGCCCCCATGCCGATCAACGCGTCCGCCTCGCCCGGCGACAGGCGCAGGGCGCGCTCGAAGGCACCCTGCGCCTTGCCGTGGTAGGCGGTGTCCCCGCTGGCGCGCCCCTGCTCCAGGTAGGCGTGGCCGAGGCTCGCCCAGGTCGCCGCGTCGCCGGGGTGGCGGCGCAGGTGTTCCTGGGCGAGCCCGACGTACGCGGCCGGGTCGTACGGAGTCCGCGCCACCGGTGGCGGCTCGTCCCGGCGCAGCGGGCCGCCGGGGCCGAACAGGGCCAGAATCGCGCACCCGAGCAGCACGCAGGCCAGCAGGGGCAGGAATCTCCGCAGACGGGTCATCGGATCTCTCGTTCAGGCGATGACGCCGGGCAGCGCCACGTACGGGAAGGCGTCGGTGATGGGCTGGGTGAGGAAGGTGGGGTTGTTCTCGTCGACGACGCCCGGCTTGCCGGGGCCGGCGGGCTCGCCGAGCAGCATGCGCAGGTTGACGGTCACCACGTCGTCGGTGAGGCGGCGGCCGTTCGGGTAGCCCTGGCGGTCGCCCTTGAGGTAGCCGTACTGGTGGGGCCGGGCCGTGACGGGGGTGGCCATGTTGAGCCGCAGTTCCTCGGCCCGCCGGATGCTCGTCACGTCGCGGTTGAGCAGCTGGGAGTTGAGGTCGTCGCGGATGGGGCCGCGTTCGGCGGACAGCCCGGTGAGGTAGATCTCCTCCAGGTCCTTGCGCGGCGTGGCCGGGGTTCCGGCGCCGGCCTGCCTGGCGACGACCTTGGCCTGCTCGGGGTCGAGGGTGGCGGGCACGACCTCTCCGCCCTCGTCGCCTTCCGGCTCCGAGCCGTTGAACCGGTCACGCGAGTCCCTGGGGATGATGACCTCGTTGAAGTTGGGGTTCCCGAGCCGCGAGACCTGCTTGTAGGCGCCCTCGCCCGACCCGAGCAGGCCGGTGGACTTGCGCGCGGCCGTGGTCCACACGCCGATGACCGGGTTGGCCGCCGGGTCGCCCTTGAGCGCCAGCTCCGACTTGGGGACCTGCAGGGCGATGGAGTTGACGTTCATCGGCACGCCGGTCTTGACGGGCGGGAACGGCAGCCCGAACCGCAGCATCATGACGGCCTTGTTGTCGGAGAAGAACGGGTCGGCGGCGGCCCCGGTGAAGACCTTGCCACCGCCGGGCAGGTCGAGCACGGCCTTGCGGCGCATCGAAGCGTAGCCGGGGGTGACGAGGGCGCCCATGTTGGTCGGGGCGACGTAGCCGTCCCTGATCAGGGTCTCCTCGGGCTTGCCCGGGCGCAGCCTGGTCAGCGTGAACGACTGCTCGACCAGCGAGTCGAGCGGCCCGGCCTGGTGCTCGCGCTTGCCGAGGAACGAGGGCACGGGCAGCCCCTTGTTGCGGAAGGTCCACCGGTAGGTGACGGCGGGCTTGCCGGTGCCGTCGTTGTCGACGTGGATCTCGTAGCGGGCGTTCGTGTCGAACTGGTAGGGCTTGTGGTCGAACTGGAACGGCACGTAGTTGGCGATGACGGTGACCGTGTCAGGCCGTTCCGGGCTGGTGAAGGCGTACAGGTCGGAGGCGTCGATCTGCTTGTTGGCCGTCGTGTTCGGGGCGTCCCAGTGGCTGCTCGCCGTGCCGGGCGACATGGCGGGGCCGAGCAGCACGGTGGCGGCCAGCACGGTGGCCCCTGCGGTGGCGACGGCGGCCCAGGCGGCCCACTGGGGGTTTCTGATGTGGCGCATCGGTTTCCTCGTTTCGCAAGCGGCGCGCCCGCGGCTCGCGGCCGCGGGGCGCGCCCGGGGTTCTCAGCTGCGGGGAGCGGTCACGGCACGTACTGGACGACCGCGTCGAGGTTGGCGAGGTAGTCGCCGGCGTTCAGCCGGATGCCGGTGAGCTCGCGGACGGTGTCGGAGAGGTACGGGCTGACGTAGAAGGGCCAGATCTTGGGGCCGATTCCGCCCTCCAGCGGCCGCGGCGTGGGGATGTTCCAGGCGAACTCGTGCAGCTTGTACGTCGCCACGAGCTGCTCGCCCTGCGGCTGCCCGTCGATGTCGACCTGGGCGTGGGCGCCGTCGGGACGCAGGTAGACGTCGTGGAGGGCGACCTTGTGCCCGCTCTGCTCGTCGGTCAGCGTGAAGCCGCCGGGGTAGTAGACGCCCTTGCACGGGTCGATGTGGTCCTGCTGCCAGCCGATCGGCATGTAGACGCCCTTGTTGCCGGGTTTGGCGCGCATGGGCTCAAGGCCGCTGATGCGTACGCCGCGCTCGGTGAGCAGCCGGACGATCTCGTCGCCGAAGTCGAAGTCGGCGTGCCCCTTCGGGCCGAAGTAGGGCAGCCGGAAGCACTGGGCGGTGGGCGGGTCGATGGCCGGGAGGCCGGGCATCGGGGGGAACGGCTGCGCCTGCGCGGGCATCGCCGTTCCGAGAAGGAGGGCGGTGCCGAGCACGAGCAGCTGCGCGAGGCGTGCGAATACCCGCATGCTTGTTGCGACCTTTCTGTCGATGGGGACCGCAGATCGGCTCCGACCTGCGAGGACTCACGCAGAGTAATAGGTTGCTTACTCTTTGTAAAGCCCCTGGTAAAGCTCATTCCGAACGGCTCGGACCATGAATTGCGGGTGAACCGCGGACGCGTTTTCCCCGGGCATGCGGGAGCGGGCGCCCCCGCCGGGAGGGCGCCCGTGGGGGGCGAGCGTCAGTGCACGCTACGCGGCTGCGGGAACGGCAGCCCGCCGGGGAACGACGGGAACCCACCGCCACCCCGGATGGCGTCGGCCACGACGTTCAGCCCGACCATGCCAAGGGAGGCGCCGGACGGGATGGGCCGGGTGGGGGCGCCGCGCCAGGCGATGTCGAGGTCGCCCCAGTGCATGCCGCCGCGGAAGTCGGTGCCGAGCTCGCTGTTGAGGTGGTCGGCCCAGGTGGCGTCCAGGTTGAGGACGACCACGCGCGGGCCGATGCCGCCGTTGTGCGGGACGAAGTTCCCGGGCACGAGGGCGGGCGGGACGCGGAAGTTGACCATGGTCAGCTCGCCGGCGGGGCGCGGCCGCCCGTCGACGAACGGCGTGGCCAGGAACTTGCTGTCCGTCACGGCCGCGAACAGCACCCAGAACGTGTCGATCTCGTAGACCTTGCCGGTCGCCTGCTGGGTCAGCCGGAAGCCGCCCGGGTAGCAGACCCGGCCGCTGGGCGTCTCGATGTTGTCGTAGCGCTCGCCGACCGGCAGCCAGGCGGCCGTGCCGCCGTCGACCATCCTGATCGGCTCGATCGCCTCCAGCGTGACGCCGGCCCGCTCCAGCCCGTCGAGGAACTCGCGGGAGAAGGTGGCCTTAGCGCTGCCCTCCTTGGAGAGGTAGCTGCCGATCTCGCCCTCGGCCAGACAGCCGCCGCCCGGGGTGCCCGGCGGGGGCGCCGCGGCGACCGCGACCTGGCCGGACAGCAGGAGAGCGGCGACGACGGCGCCGCCGACGAGTGAGACGCGCTTCAAGCGCATGCGTGTGCTCCTTCATGGAAGCTTACGGGGGACGAGCGCTGGCCAGCACCTCCACAGGAATACACCCAGTAATCAAGCAATTACAAGACGTCAGCAAAGAAAGGGGCACGTCCCGAGCGGAACGTGCCTCTTGGGAGACGTGGCGCGCCGCGGCTCAGCGGTGGGCGCGGTTGACCGCGGAGATGATCGCCTTGAGCGAGGCCGAGGTGGCGTTGGCGTCGATGCCGACGCCCCACAGCACCTGCCCGTTGACGTCGCACTCCAGGTAGGAGGCGGCCTTGGCGTCGCTGCCCGCGCTCATCGCGTGCTCCACGTAGTCGAGCACCCGCACCTCGATGTCGAGCCCGGCGATGGCGTCGATGAACGCCGAGATCGGGCCGTTGCCGAAGCCCTCGATCTCGCGGATCTCGCCGTCGAGCCGGACGTCGGCGCTGATGCGGTCCTTCTCGTCGACCGTGGACTCGTGGCGGTGGGCCGTGAGGCTGAGCCGGCCCCAGCGCCTGGCCGGGTCGGGCAGGTATTCGTCGCGGAAGATCGCGAACATCGCGGCCGGGTCGACCTCGCCGCCCTGCGCGTCGGTGCGGGCCTGCACGACCTTCGAGAACTCGATCTGCAGCCGGCGCGGCAGGTCGAGCTGGTGGTCGGCCTTCATGATGTACGCGACGCCGCCCTTGCCGGACTGGCTGTTGACCCGGATCACGGCTTCGTACGTGCGGCCGATGTCCTTCGGGTCGATCGGCAGGTAGGGCACCGCCCACGCGAAGCCGTCGACCGGCACGCCCGCCGCCGCGGCGTCGCGCTCCAGGTGTTCGAAGCCCTTCTTGATGGCGTCCTGGTGGGAGCCGGAGAAGGCGGTGTAGACCAGCTCGCCGCCCCACGGGTGGCGCGGGTGGACGGGCAGCTGGTTGCAGTATTCGGTGACGCGGCGGATCTCGTCGATGTCACTGAAGTCGATCTCGGGGTCGACGCCCTGGGAGAAGAGGTTCATGCCGAGCGTGACCAGGCAGACGTTGCCGGTGCGCTCGCCGTTGCCGAACAGGCAGCCCTCGATGCGGTCGGCGCCGGCCTGGTAGCCCAGCTCGGCGGCGGCCACGGCGGTGCCGCGGTCGTTGTGGGGGTGGAGGGACAGCACGATCGAGTCGCGGTGCTTGAGATGGCGGTGCATCCACTCGATCTGGTCGGCGTAGACGTTGGGGGTGGCCATCTCGACCGTGGCCGGCAGGTTGATGATGACCTTGCGGTCGGGGGTGGGCTGCCACACCTCGTTGACCGCGTCGCACACCTCGACGGCGTATTCGAGCTCGGTGCCGGTGAACGACTCCGGGGAGTACTGGAAGCGGACGTCGACGTCGCCGGCGTCGGCGAGCTTCTTGACCAGTTTCGCGCCCTCGACGGCGATGGCGGTGATGCCGTCTTTGTCCTGTCCGAAGACGACGCGGCGCTGCAACGTGGACGTGGAGTTGTAGAGGTGGACGATGGCCTGCTTGGCGCCGGTCAACGACTCGAAGGTGCGCTCGATGAGCTCGGGCCTCGCCTGCGTCAGCACCTGGATGACCACGTCGTCGGGGACGCGGCCCTCCTCGATGATCTGCCGGACGAAGTCGAAGTCGGTCTGCGAGGCGGCGGGAAAGCCTACCTCGATCTCCTTGTAGCCCATGCGGACGAGCAGCTCGAACATCTTGAGCTTGCGGTGGGAGTCCATCGGGTCGATCAGCGCCTGGTTGCCGTCGCGGAGGTCGACCGCGCACCACCGGGGCGCCTTGGTGATCACCTGGTCGGGCCAGGTGCGATCGGTCAGCCGGACGGGCGCGTACGGCTGATAACGATGGATCGGCATGGGGCTGGGCTGCTGGGCGGTCATGTCGGAAGCTCCTCGTCGGACGTCTGTCAGGAAGCGGCCGACGCGCATGACTGGCTCCGCGGCGAGGGAGCCGGCCTTACAGGCCCCCGCCGCGGCAGCTAAGAAGCAGCCCGCGCAGCATGCCATGCACGCTACCAGAGGTCTCGCGATGCGTTGCGACGGATCTCATATGCTGAGAGCCGGTTTGGGGCAGGGTTTACCCGCCGGCTCCACCGGCCGGCGATTCCCGCCGGTGCCCCTGAGAGCCGGGGTCCGGGGGTTCCTCGCCGGCGCGATACCGGACGGAGGGCGGGTTCTATCCCGCGATGACTAGAGTCTTGGACATGCGGGACGACGAGATACTCACCAGGATCAGCGCCCTGGTCGACGAGGAGCGCGAGCTGCGGGCCAGGCTGTCGGCCGGCGAGGTGACGACGGACGAGGAGCACGCGCGCATCAGTCAGCTGGAGACCGCCCTCGACCAGTGCTGGGACCTCCTCCGGCAGCGCCGGGCCCGCCGCAGCGCCGGCGAGGACCCCGACTACGCCGAGGTGCGCCCGGCGAACGAGGTGGAGGGCTACCGCCAGTGACCCGGGCGCGTGGCGGGAGGGGCTACCCCGGTAACCCCGGCGCGCACGGGAGGCGCTGCCGCGCCGGTTGACCGGCGAGGCGGCTGCCGCTGTAGTGCGGGCGAGGCGTGCGGGTTAACCTGACGCTCTATGACCTTGGAGGCGTTACGCGGCGGTGATCCACGCCAGGTGGGGCCGTACACCCTGGTGGGACGGCTGGGCGAGGGCGGCATGGGGGTCGTCTACCTGGGTCAGGGCGCCGACGGCACGCCGGTGGCGGTCAAAATCATCCACGCCAGGATGGACACCGACCCGGGGTTCCGGCGGCGCTTCGCCCGCGAGGTGGCGGCCGCCCGGCGGGTCGCCAGGTTCTGCACCGCGCCGGTCCTCGACGCCGACGTCGAGGGCGAGCCGGCCTACCTGGTCACCGAGTACGTCGAGGGGCCGAATCTCCACGAGGTCGTACGCTCCTCCGGGCCGCTGACCGGGTCGGCGCTGGACGGGCTGGCCGCGTCCATGGCGATGGCGCTGCGGGCCATTCACGGGGCCGGGGTGGTGCACCGCGACCTCAAGCCGTCGAACGTGCTGCTGTCGCAGGTCGGGCCCAAGGTCATCGACTTCGGCATCGCGCGGCTGGCCGGCTCGGAAATGAGCAGCGCGATCGTGGGGACGCCGTCGTACATGTCGCCCGAGCAGGTGTCGGGGTCGGCGGTCGGGCCGGCGTCGGACGTCTTCTCGTGGGGGTGCACGGTGGGGTTCGCGGCGGGCGGGGTGCCGCCGTTCGGGTCCGGGTCGGTGCCCACGATCATGCTGCGCGTCGTCAACGACCCGCCCGACCTGCGGGGGCTGTCGGGGCCGCTCCGGGAGCTGGTGGTGGCCTCCCTGGCCAAGAACCCGGCGGAACGTCCCACGGCGCAGGAGCTGATGGACCGGCTCAGCGGCTCCCCCGCGGCCACCGACGTGGACGTGGACATGAACGTGGTCGCCGCCCCGGCGAGCCGAACCGGGACCGGCCCGGAGATCGGGGCCTCGGCGGACGGCGGGCGGGCGGGGAAGGGTGAGCGCGGGGAAAGCGGGGGCGGGGAAAGTGGGCGCGGGGAAAGTGGGGGCGGGAAGGTCGTGGTGGCGGTCACGGCCGCCGCCGCGGCCGCCGTCGTGGTCGCCGCCGGGGTGTCGGCCGCGCTCGTCTGGCGTGATCAGGCGACCCCGGCCCGGCCGGCGGGGGGCGCGACGGCCGAGGCCGGTGCCCCGTCGTCCGCCGCCGCCGGCCGGAACCCCCTGCGGACCGGCGCGAACGTCGCCTTCTACGCCCCGCCCGAACCGGGCGCCGGCAGGCAGGCGGAGCGGTGGGCGGCCGACCGGCCCGAGGACGCCGAGCTCATGCGGAAACTGGCCGCCGTCCCTCACGCCATCAGGCTCAACCAGCCGGACGCCAGGGCCGAGGTCGAGCGGACGATCTCGGCGGCCGGGCGGGCGGGCGGCGTTCCGGTGTTCCTGGTCAACTCGATGCCGGGCAGCGACTGCCGGCCGTACGACGCCGGCGACCTGGCCGCCTACCAGGGGTGGCTGCGCGGCATCGCGGGCCAGATCGGCGGCGCCGCGGCCGTGGTCGTCCTGGAGCCGTCCAGCCTGGTCAACGTCCCCGGCTCCGGCGACTGCGACGTGCCGGGGTCGGCCGCCCAGCGGTACGCGGACCTGCGCCAGGCCGTACGGACCCTCAAGACCGGCCCCAACACGGCCGTCTACCTCGACGGCGGCCAGGACGTCTGGCCCGGCGCCGCGATCATGGCCGAGCGGCTGGTCGGCGCGGGGATCGACCGGGCGGACGGGTTCTTCGTGAACACGGCCGGCCACCACAGCACGGACAAGAGCGTCGCGTACGGGAAGAGGCTGTCGGCCTGCGTCAGCGTGCGCCTGGCCGGGGGAGGCACGGGCTGCCCCGCGGACGTGCCGGCGGATCCGGACCGGATGCCGCACTTCGTCGTCGACACCGCCAGGAACGGCCAGGGCTCGTGGGCGCCGACCAGGCACTACCCCGACCCGCAGACCTGGTGCAACGCGCCGGGCCGGGGCGTCGGCGCGCGGCCGACCACCGACACCGGCGAGGACCTGGTGGACGCCTACCTGTGGATCGCGCGAGCGGGCTCGTCCAGCGGGCGGTGCCGGCGCGGCACGGGCGGCGAGGAGGATCCGGAGCGCGGCGTCGTTTCTCCGGAGGCCGGAGAATGGTGGGGCGAATTAGCACTCGAACGGGCGAAACTAGCTGATCCGCCGCTGCGTTGAATTCGCCGGCCGACGCCTGGTCTCCCGTCGGCCCGCTTGCCGGGGCGTTCTCCTGGGAAAGGCTCTGACCTGGGCCTATTCCCGCCAGGAGGTTATCGGTGAGCAAGGCACGGGTGCCATGGAAAGCGGTGGCCGGTAGCGGTGTCGGCAATCTGGTCGAATGGTATGACTGGTTTGTCTACAGCAGTTTCGCCATTTATTTCGCCGGGTCCTTCTTTCCCGGCGGCGACGACACGGCCAAGCTGCTCAACACGGCCGCGATCTTCGCCGTCGGCTTCTTCATGCGGCCGCTCGGCGGCTGGCTGCTCGGCCGCTACGCCGACCGGCACGGCCGCAAGGCGGCGCTCACGTTCACCGTCACGCTGATGTCGGCCAGCGCGCTGCTGATCGCGGTCGCGCCGACGTACGCGACGGCGGGCTACGCCGGGGCGGCCGTGCTGGTGGTGGCCCGGCTGCTGCAGGGCCTGTCGGTCGGCGGCGAGTACGCGGCCAGCGCCACCTACCTCGCCGAGGCGGCCCCGCGCGGCAGGCGCGGCCTGGCCGTCAGCTTCCAGTACGTCTCCACGACCGCCGGCCAGTTCGCCGGCCTGGGACTGCAGATCGTCCTGCAGCGCACGATGACGGAGGAGGCGCTGACCTCCTACGGCTGGCGGATACCGTTCGTGGTGGGCGCGGTGGGCGCGGCCGTGGTCTTCCACCTGCGGCGCAACCTCCTGGAGACGGAGGCGTACGACGAGGTCGAGCGAGAGGTCGCGACGGCGGCCCGGGGCACGGTCAGGGAGCTGCTCGCGCACCGCAGGGAGGCGCTGCTGGTGGTCGCCCTGACCATGGGCGGCACGGTCGCCTACTACACCTACACCACCTACCTCACCAAATACCTGTCGAACACCGCGGGGCTGCCCAAGGAGACGGCGACGCTGGTGAGCTTCTGCGCGTTGTTCGGGTTCATGTGCCTGCAGCCGGTGGCGGGGGCACTGTCGGACCGGATCGGGCGGCGGCCGCTGCTGGTCACGTTCGGGCTCGGGTCGATGGCGGGCACGGTGCCGCTGATGACGGCGCTCGGCGGCGTGGACGGCTTCGGCGGGGCGCTGGTGCTCGCGCTCACCGCCATGGTGATCATCACCGGCTACACGTCGATCAACGCCGCGGTCAAGGCCGAGCTGTTCCCGACGAGCGTGCGCGCGCTCGGGGTGGCGCTCCCGCACTCGATCGCGAACGCGCTGTTCGGCGGCACGGCCGAGTACGTCGCGCTGTGGTTCAAGAACGCGGGCGCCGAGTCCGGCTTCTTCTGGTACGTCTCCGGCTGCGCCGCCGTCTCGCTCGTGGTGTACCTGACCATGCGCGAGACCGCCGACGCCGCGCTGTCGCGGGCCGACGGGGCCGGGCAGGCCGACCGGGCCGGCGCGGCGGCACCGGGGCGGGTGGGTGCCACAGAATGGGAGGTGTGACCGCACGCCTGCGCATCGCCCCAGAGCTGAGGATGTTCCTGCCCGTGAGCCGCCGCCAGGAGTGGCAGGACGTGGCTCCCGACGGCACGTCCACGCTGGGCCACCACGTCGAGTCGATCGGCATCCCGCTGACCGAGGTGGGCCCCATGACCGTCGACGGCCGCGGCGTGTCGCCCTCCTACCAGCCGGCGCCCGGCGACGTGGTGGAGGTCGGCCCGATGCCCCGGCCGCAGCCGCTGCCCGAGGAGCCGCGCTTCCTCCTCGACGTGCACCTCGGCACCCTCGCCCGCCGCCTGCGCCTGCTCGGCATCGACGCCGCCTACCACAACGACATGGACGACCCGGCCCTGGTGGAGCAGGCCAACCAGGAGCGCCGCGTGCTGCTCACCCAGGACCGCGGCCTGCTGCGCCGCCGCGCCCTGTGGCTCGGCGCGTACGTCCGCGGCTCCCAGCCCACCGACCAGCTCCGCGACCTGCTCGAACGCTTCGCCCCGCCGCTGCGCCCGTGGACCCGCTGCACGGCGTGCAACGGCCCGCTGGAGCCGGTGCCCAAACCGGAGGTCGCCGCGCTGCTGGAGGCGGGCACGAAACGCAGCTACGACGCCTACGGCCGCTGCGCGGACTGCGGCCAGGTCTACTGGCGCGGCGCCCACAGCGACCGCCTGGAGGAGATCGTCCGGTCGGCCCGCGCCTGGACGAACGGCGCGCACTAGCCGCACACGTCGAGCCGATCGACGCCGGGCAGGTGGCGGGCGCGCTCCTCCGGGGTGAGGGAGCGGCCCGCGCGGGCGCAGACGGACGCGGCCACGCGGCGTTCGTCCAGATCGTGGACGCGTACGGTGCCGTCCGAGGTGGCCGTGTAGAGGCGGCGGCCGTCGGCGGAGTAGGCGAGCGTGCCCCTGGTGTCCTCGGGCGCCATGCCGTCGAAGACGAAACCGAGCGGTTGCCGGGTGGCGACGTCCCACAGGCGGACGCGGGCGCCCGCCTCGTACGTGGCGATCGTGCGGCCGTCCGGCGACCAGGCGTGGTCCCTGATCGCGGGGGCGGCCAGGCCCTCAGGCGCCACCGCCGTGGACGCGGCGGGGAAGGCGGCGAGCTGTGCCTTGAGGTCGCCGTCCCAGAGGAGGATCCGGCGGTTGTCGGTGAAGGCGATCCGGCGGCCGTCGGGGCTGTAGGAGCCGTTCACGAGCTGGCCCAGCCCCGGCGCGGCGGCGGACTCGGCCAGCAGGCGCCTGCCGTCGGGGCGGAAGGCCAGGCCGAGGCCGGGCAGCGTGGTGGCGGTGCGGGCGGGGGCGCCGCGGGCGACGTCCCAGAGCTCGACCGGGCCGCCGGCGGCGCCCATGCCGGCGTGCGAGACCGCGAGGGTGCCGCCGTCCGGGCTCAGGGCGAGCGCGTGGACGTCGCGGTCGAACCGCAGCTCCCGTACCGCCGTCCCGGACGCCACGTCGATCACCCGAACCGCGCGCCCGTCGGCCGCGGCGAGCCGCCCGCCGCCGCCGCTGAACGCCATCGCCGGGAGGGGCTGGGACCACGGCAGGGGCGCGCCCAGCGGGCGGCGGGTGGCCGGGTCCCACAGGCCGAGCCCGCCGGGGGTGCGGGCCGCCAGCGCCCGCCCGCCAGGGGCGAGCGCGACGGCGGTCGCGCCCAGCGGCGGGTCCGCCGTCACGGCAAGGTCGAGCGTGTACACCGTGTGGTCGCCGCACAGGAGGCGCACCACCCGGCCGTCCTGGTCGAGGCGGAGGGCCCTGATGGCGGCCGGCGGCGTGTGCCGGAGCACGACCTGCCAGTCGGCGAGGCGCCGGACCACCAGCTCCCGCCCCCACGACCAGGTCACGACGAACCGGTCGCCGACCGCGAACTCGACCGCCTCCCCCGACTCGCCGCGCGCCAGCACCTTCCCGTCCGGCAGCGCGAACACGGTCGTCCGGTGCGCGTCGCCCCGCCACTCGACGACCGCCAGCGCCCGGCCGCCGGCGCTGAACTCGGCCTCGATCACCCTTGCCGGCAGCCACGCGGCGGGCAGTCGTCGGCCGCGCCGCAGGTCCCAGAGCTGCGCGGCGCCGGCGCCATGGACGACGCCGAGCCGGCCGTCCCGGCTCACCGCGTCCAGGGGGTCGCCGCGGGGCGTGGTGAGGCGCTCGCCGGTGCGGGCGTCCCACCAGCGTTCGGCCGACTCCACGCCCTCGGGCAGCGACAGCAGCCGCCCGGACGCGTCGAACTCCAGCTCGCCCAGCGCGCCCGCGGGCACCCCGAACCGGTCGCCGCGCGGCCGGCCCGTCGCGAGGTCCCAGAGCCGCGCGCCCTGGTGGTCCTGGACGGCGAGCAGGCGCCCGTCGGGGCTCACGGTCGCGGAGGTCGCCCCGGCGCCCACGCCGGGGATCTCGCGGACCAGGCGGTGCGCGGGCACGTCCCAGATCCTGGCCACGCCGTCCTGGACGGCGGCCAGGGTGCGGCCGTCGCGGCCGAGGCCGTAGGCGGACTCCGGGGCGCCGTACGGGTCGGTGAAGGCGTCGGTGACCGGATGGGACAGCGAGTCGTACAGGGCGCCGCGGACCTCGGGCAGCTCGGGGGCCAGCCGCCAGGCCGCCACGGTCAGCAGCCGGGCCAGCCGCGGCTCCGACAGCCGCAGCCCGGCGACGCGCAGCGCGAGCTCCCTGGCCAGCGCGTCGTCCCGCTGCCGGACGGTCTCCCTGCGCAGGTGTTCGGCCAGGCCCAGGCCGGTGAGCGCGGCGGCGAGCAGCACGGCCAGGGCCGCGGCGAGCAGGCCGCGCCGGCGGGACCGGCGGCGCGCCTGGTGGGAGGCGGCGTCGAGGAACGCGCGCTCGCGCGGGGCCAGGGTGAGGTCCCGGCGTTCGGTGGCGGCCCAGCGGAGCGCGCGGTCGAGGTGGGTGCCGTGCAGGAGGTCGGCGGGTTTCCTGCCGTGGCCGTCCCAGTGGGCGGCGGCGTCGGCGAGGTGGCGGTGGACGGGCAGGCCGTCGCGGTTGGCGGCCAGCCATGCGCGCAGGCGGGGCCAGGCCTGGAGCAGGCCGGGGCGGGCCAGCTCGTACGCCTCCCCGCTCCGCCCCACCAGCCCCGCGGCGGCGAGGACGGCGAGCACCGCGTCGATCGCCGCGGCCTCGGGCAGCTCGGCGCGGGTCACCAGCCGCGGCGCCGCGTCGCCGGCCATCCGCAGCAGCACCTCGGGCACGGCGGCCCGCTCGGCCTCGCTCAGCTCGGCGTACAGCTCCTCGGCCGCCGCCCCGAGGTCCGGCTCGCCGGCCGCACCGGTGAGGGTGCCGGCGACCGCGCTCCCCCTGCGGAGCAGGCCGTCGCCGTCGGGCCGCGGGTCGTCCGGCGCGCCGAGCAGCCCCAGCAGCACCGACCTGGCCGGGGGGCGGTCGGCGGGGTCGTGGGAGAGCGCGGCCGCGACCAGCCGGTCGAGCGGGGCGGGCAGGCCGCCGACGTCGGGACGGAAGTCCAGGACGCGGGTGACCGTCGCCATCGGCTCGCCGGCCTCGATCGCGTCCCGGCCGCGGGCCGCGAACAGCACCACCATCCCCCACGCCCACAGGTCGGCGGCCGCGCCGGCGCCCCGCCCGGCCAGCACCTCCGGCGCCATGTACGCCGGTGTCCCCATGACGGGCCCCGACGTGGTCGGGCCGACCTCGCGGGCCACCCCGAAGTCGATCACGCGCGGGCCGTCGGGGCCGAGCAGGATGTTGTCCGGCTTGAGGTCGCGGTGGACGATGCCGACCTGGTGGATGGCCGTCAGCGCGGTCGCCACGCCGATCGCGAGCCGGCGCAGCCGGTCCCCTTCGTAGGCCCCCGACTCGGTCACCGCCCGCCGCAGGCCGGCCCCCGGGACGAACTCGCTCACGATGTACGGCGCCGGCCCGTCCACCCGGGCCTCGATCACCCGCGCCGTGCAGAACGACGCCACCCGCCGGGCCGCCGCGGCCTCCTTGGCCAGGCGCGCCCTGGCCTCGGCGCCGTCGAACCGCGGCACCTTGATCGCGACCCGTTCGCCGTCGCGCCCGTACGCCTCGTAGACCACGCCCTGGCCGCCCGCGCCCAGCCGCCCGGCGAGCCAGTAGTCCCCGAGCCGGTGCGGATCAGCGGAAGTGAGTGGAATCATCAGAGTGCCATTCTGATCGACGTCTCGCAGGAGAAGGATCGTCGCGTGGAATTTCGCATCATGGGGCCGCTTGAGGTGCGGGCCGACGACGGGCGCGATCGCACGCCGACCGTGCCGAAACACCGCGACCTGCTGGCGATGTTCCTTCTCAACGCCGGCCGCCCGCTCACGGCGGAGCGGCTGCGCCGGCTGCTGTGGCCGCGCGAGGGCGGCGACCGGTCCGACTCGCTGATCCGCGGCTACGTGGGGCAGCTGCGCAAGCTGATCGGCTCCGGCCTGATCACGACGGTGTCCGGCTCGTACGTGCTCACCCTCGGCGACGGCGTGCTCGACGTCGACCGGTTCCGGCTGCTCGTCGGCCGCGGCGCGTACGAGGAGGCGCTCGCCCTGTGGCGCGGCGAGGCCCTGGCGGACGTCGACCCCGAGGGCGAGCGGTGGGTGGAGACCCGGCGGCTGCGCGAGGAGCTGGAGGAGCTGCGGCTGCTCGCGCTGGAGCGCCGGGTGCAGGCCGACCTCGACGCGGGCAAGCACCGGGAGCTGCTGGCCGAGCTGAAGCGGCTGACCAAGCAGCACCCGCTGTGGCAGCGGTTCCGCGGCCAGTACATGCTGGCGCTCTACCGCAGCGGCCGCCGGGTCGACGCGCTGGCCGCGTACGCGGTGCTGCGCGACCAGCTCGACGGCGGCCACGCCATCGAGCCGGACCCGGAGCTGCAGCTGCTCTACCACCGCATGCTGCACGACGACGTGTCGCTGCACGTGTCGGCGGGCCCGCCGGTGCTGCTGCCGCCCGACGTGGCCGACTTCACCGGCCGGGCCGAGCTGCTCGACCGGGTGGTCGGCGGCCTGGTCGTGGTGCACGGGCAGGCGGGGGCGGGCAAGTCGGCGCTGGCCGTGCACGCCGCCTGGCGGCGGCGCGAGCGCTTCCCCGACGGCATCCTGTACGCCGACCTGCGCGAGACCACCGCCCCCGCGGCCGTCCTGGAGGACTTCCTGCGCTGGCTCGGCTGCCCCTCGCAGGCGATCCCGGCCACGGTGGAGCAGCGGGAGCGGCTGTTCCGCACGTACGCGGCCAACCGGCGGCTGCTGGTCGTGCTGGACAACGCGGCCGGCGAGGCGCAGGTGCGGCCGCTGCTGAGCGCGTGCCCGACGGTGGTGACCAGCCGGTCCCCGCTGGGCGGGCTGACCGGCGCGCTGCGGCTGTCGGTGGGCGTGCTCGACCCGCCGGACGCGCTGGAGCTGCTGGCCAGGAGCTCCGGCCGGGCCGCGGACGACGGGCTGCGGCGGCTGGCGCGGTTCTGCGGCGGGCTGCCGATCGCGTTGCGCATCGCGGGCTCGCGCCTGGCGGGCCGGCCGGAGTGGACGGTCGACTACCTGGTGGGGCTGCTGGAGGACGAGCAGGAGCGGCTCGACCGGCTGCACGCGGGCGACCTGGCGGTGCGGAGCGTGTTCGCGATCGGGTTCGACGGGCTGCCGGAGGCGGCCAGGCTGACGCTGCGCGGGCTCGGCGCGCTGTCGGCTCCCGACTTCGCCGACTGGGTGACCGAGCGGCTCGGCGGGCAGGCGGAGGCGCTGGTGGACGCCGGGCTGCTGGAGACGTACGGGGTGGACGTGGCCGGGCAGGTCCGCTACCGGCTGCACGAGCTGACCCGGTTGTTCGCCCGCGAGCAGCCGGTGCCCGGGGTGCTGGCGACGCTGGCGGAGGTGGTGCTGGCCCGGGTGCGCGCCTCGCGGTTCTCGCTGGTGTCGGGTGATCCGGCCACGGCCGTGGCGACCAGGGACATCAGGGAGTCGGTGGAGTGGCTGGCGGCCGAGCGGGCGTTCCTGGTCAGCCTGGTGGCCGACCTGCACGCCGCCGGGCTCGACGACGGGTGCTGGCGGCTCGCGCACCTGCTGGCGCCGTTCCTGGAGCGGCACCGGTTCCTGGACGACTGGCGGGCGGTGGCCGACCCGGCGCTGGAGTCGGCGCGGCGGGCCGGTGACGGGCGCGGCGAGGCGCTGCTGCTGCTCGACCAGGGCGATCTCCGCCTGGCCGAGCGGGAGTGGGAGCGGGCGCACGAGCGGCTGCGGCTGGCGCTGGCCATGTTCCTGCGGCTGGGCCGGGCGCGCGACGTCAACCACGTGCGGCGGCGGCTCGGGCGGGTGCACCTGGAGCTGGGGCGGCTGGAGGAGGCCGAGCGGGCGTTGCGCACCTGCCTGGCGGGCGCGGAGAACCAGCGCGACGCCGCCGACGCCGAGCAGGTGCTCGGGCTCGTGCTGCGCCGCGCCGGCCGGCTCGACGAGGCCGCCGACCGGCTGCTCGCCGCGATCGGCCACCTGGCGGAGCTGGGCGACCGGCACCGGCAGGCCGACACCCTGCTGGAGCTGTCGGCCGTACGCCTCGCCCAGGCCGCCCGCCCGGCCGCCCGGTCGGCCGCCGAGCAGGCCAGGAGCATCGCCGTACGCCTCGGCGACCGCCTGCTCGACGCCCACGCCCTGCTGGCGTTGGCTCAGGTCAACCGGGCCGAGGGCGCGTCAGAACGCTCCCGCGAGCTGGCCCTGGCGGCCCTGGAGGTCTTCGACCAGACCGGCGACCGCCAGGCCGCCGCCAACACCCGCGCCCTCCTCTCCCACCCCTGACTCCTGCCACCCGCCCCCTGACCGGCCGGGAGCCCCGGGCCTTCCCTGGGCCGTCGCCGGAGGTTCACTTCCGCGCTCGTTCCGTCATGTACTCCTTCGCGCCCGCGTGAAACGGACACGACATCCCGCGGCAACAGGAAGGAAACGGCCGGTTCCTATGGTCCGGCCATGCGGCTTACCTCACACGAGCAGGAACGGCTGCTCATCCACGTCGCCGCCGGGGTGGCCCGCGAGCGCCGGGCCAGGGGCCTGCGCCTCAACCACCCGGAGGCCACCGCCGTCATCGCGTCGTTCCTCATGGAAGGCGCCAGGGACGGGCGCACCGTGGCCGAGCTCATGGAGGCGGGCCGGTCGGTGCTCGGCCGGGCCGACGTCATGGAAGGCGTGCCGGAGATGCTGGAGAGCGTGCAGATCGAGGCCACGTTCCCCGACGGCACGAAGCTGGTGACCGTGCACAGGCCGATCCCGTGATCCCCGGCGAGTACGCGCATCCCGACGGCACGATCGCGCTCAACCCGGGGCGCGAGCGGCTGACCGTGCGGGTGGTCAACACGGCGGACCGGCCGGTACAGGTGGGCTCCCACTACCATTTCGCGGCCGCCAACCCGGGGCTGGAGTTCGACCGGAAGGCGGCGTGGGGAATGCGGCTGGACGTGCCGGCGGGCACGGCGGTCAGGTTCGAGCCCGGCGTGGAACGGGACGTGACGCTCGTGCCGCTGGCCGGCGCCCGCGTGGTGCCGGGCCTGCGGCCGGAGTGGGCGGGGCCGCTCGATGGCTGAGATCTCCCGTGCCCGTTACGCGGCCCTGTACGGCCCCACCACCGGCGACCGGATCCGGCTGGCCGACACCGACCTGTTCGTCGAGGTCACCGAGGACCTGTCGATGGGGCCGGCCGGCGCCGGCGACGAGGCCGTCTTCGGCGGCGGCAAGGTCATCCGGGAGTCCATGGGCCAGGCCAGGGCCACCCGCGCCGAGGGCGCGATGGACCTGGTGATCACCGGCGCCGTCGTCCTCGACCACTGGGGCGTGGTGAAGGCCGACGTCGGCATCCGCGACGGCCGCATCCACGGCGTCGGCAAGGCCGGCAACCCCGACACGATGGACGGCGTCGACCTGGTGATCGGCCCCGGCACGGAGGTGCTGGCCGGCAACGGCAAGATCCTCACCGCCGGGGCGGTCGACTCGCACGTCCACCTGATCTGCCCGCAGCTCCTCGACGAGGCCATCGGGTCGGGCGTCACCACGATCGTCGGCGGCGGCACCGGGCCCGTCGAGGGCACCAAGGCCACGACCGTGACCGGCACCTGGTACCTCGCGCGGATGCTGGAGTCGCTGGATGCCTACCCGCTGAACTTCGCGCTGCTCGGCAAGGGCAACACGGTCAGCTCGGAAGGGCTGGTCGAGCAGCTCAGGGCCGGGGCGTCGGGCTTCAAGCTGCACGAGGACTGGGGGTCGACGCCGGCCGCCATCGACGCCTGCCTGAGCGTGGCCGACGCCTGCGGCGTGCAGGTGACCATCCACACCGACACCCTGAACGAGGCCGGGTTCGTCGAGTCGACGCTCAAGGCCATCGGGGACCGGACGATCCACGCGTACCACACCGAGGGGGCGGGCGGCGGTCACGCGCCCGACATCATCCGCGTGGCCGCGCACCCCAACGTGCTGCCCTCCTCCACCAATCCGACCAGGCCCCACACCGTCAACACGCTCGACGAGCACCTCGACATGCTCATGGTCTGCCACCACCTCAACCCGTCGATCCCGGAGGACCTCGCCTTCGCCGAGTCCCGCATCCGGCCGACGACGATGGCGGCCGAGGACGTGCTGCACGACCTGGGCGCGATCTCGATGATCGGCTCGGACTCGCAGGCGATGGGCCGGATCGGGGAGACGGTCATCCGTACGTGGCAGACGGCGCACGTCATGAAGGCGCGGCGGGGGACGCTGGGCGACGGGCCGGCGGACAATCTGCGCGCTCGCCGCTATATCGCGAAATATACGATCTGTCCGGCGATGGCCCACGGCCTGGACGCCGAGATCGGCTCCGTCGAACGCGGCAAGCTCGCCGACCTCGTCCTCTGGGACCCGGCGTTCTTCGGCGTCAAGCCCGACCTGGTGCTCAAGGGCGGCGTGGTGGCCTGGGCCCAGCTGGGCGACGCCAACGCCTCCATACCGACCCCGCAGCCGGTGCTGCCCCGCCCCATGTTCGGCGCCTCGCCGGTCACCGCCGCGGCCACGTCGCTGCACTTCGTCGCGCCACTCGCCCTGGAGTCCGGCCTGGCCGGGCGGCTGGCCGTCCGCCGCCGGCTGGCCCCGGTGGCCGACGTACGGCGGCGCGGCAAGTCGTCCATGCCGCTCAACGACGCCCTGCCCAGGATCGAGGTGGCGCCCGACACGTTCGAGGTCCGCATCGACGGCGACCTCGTCGAACCGTCCCCGGCCACGGCGCTGCCCATGGCGCAGCGCTACTTCCTGTTCTGATGCGCCCGTCCCTGCTCCTCCTGACCGACTCCCGCCTCCCGGCCGGCGGTCACGCCCACTCCGGCGGCGTCGAACGCGCGGTCGCCTCCGGCGCCGTCCACGACGTCCCGTCCCTGTCCCGCTTCCTGAGAGGCCGCCTCCACACCACCGGCACGGTCACCGCCGCCCTGACCGCCGCCGCCACCCTCACCAGCGCCGCCCCCGCCTTCGCCCCGTGGGCGGAGCTGGACGCGGAGGCCGACGCCAGGACCGCCGCGCCGGCGCAGCGGGAGGTGTCCAGGACGCAGGGTCGGCTGCTGCTGCGGGTCGCCCGGCGGGTGTGGCCGTCCGGCGTGCTGGGCGACGTGGCGCGGGCGGTGCCGAACCCGCACCATCCGGTCGCGCTCGGGGCGGCGGCGCACGCGGCCGGGGTCACGCCCGAGGAGGCGGCCGTGGCGGCGGCGTACCACGCGGTCAGCGGTCCGGCGACGGCGGCGGTCCGGCTGCTCGGGCTGGACCCGGTGGCCGTGCACGCGCTGCTCGCCGGCCTCACCCCTGATCTCACCGCCGTGGCCGCGCAGGCCCACCTCGCCGCGGCGAACGCGTTCCCGCGCTGGGAGGCGTTGCCCGCGTACTCGGCCCCGGCACTCGACCTCCTGGCCGAGCGGCACGCTCAGGCCGAGGTCAGGCTGTTCGTCTCATAAGGAAGGACCTCGACATGGGCGCCATTCACGACGACCACCACCACGCACCCGACGGCCGCGGCCGGGCGCTGCGCCTCGGCGTCGGCGGGCCGGTGGGCAGCGGCAAGACCGCGCTCGTCGCCGCCCTCTGCCGCACGCTGGGCCCGGCGCTGTCCCTCGGCGTGGTGACGAACGACATCTACACCACCGAGGACGCCGACTTCCGGCGCCGGGCCGGCGGGCTCGACCCGGAGCGCGTCCTCGCCGTCGAGACCGGCTGCTGCCCCCACACGGCCATCCGCGACGACATCGCCGCCAACCTCGACGCCGTCGAGACCCTGGAACACCGCTTCGGCCCCCTCGATCTGGTGATCGTGGAGAGCGGCGGCGACAACCTCACCGCGACCTTCAGCCGCGGCCTCGCCGACACGCAGATCTTCGTCCTGGACGTGTCCGGCGGCGACAAGGTGCCCAGAAAGGGCGGCCCCGGCGTCACCACAGCGGACCTCCTGGTCGTCAACAAGACCGACCTGGCCCCGCTGGTCGGCGCCGACCTGGACGTCATGGCCCGCGACGCCGCCACGGTACGCGGCGCCCGCCCGGTCCTGTTCACCTCGATCCGCCGCGAACCCGCGGCCACCGCCGTGGCCGACTGGGTGACCGCCCAGGTGGCCGCCTGGTCCCACGCCCACGCCACCCCCGTCGCGTGATGCCCCGGCGACCCACCTCCTCCCCCGACGCAGACACGCGGCGGCACGCGGCGAGCGGGCGCGCGGACACGGCGGCGGGGACCGGGGGGCGGGGCGGGATGGTGGCGCACGCCCGCGTGGCGACGGAGCGGGCCCCGGACGGCCGGACCGTGCTCGTCCGGGTGGTCTCGGCGCCGCCGATCACACTCCGCCAGACCGGACCGGCCACCGTCCACCTCGTCTCCACGGCGGCGGGCCCCCTGGGCGGCGACCGGCTGGCGCTGGACCTCGACGTCGCCCCCCATACCACGTTGGAGGTCGGGTCGGTGGCGGGCACGCTGGTCCTGCCCGGCCACGGCGCGTCCGAGATGGTGGTCACCGCACGCGTGGGCGCCGGCGCGCGACTGCGCTTCGCCCCGGAGCCGACGGTCCTCGCCGCCGGCTGCGACCACCGCCTCGTCGCCCGGCTGGCCCTGGAGCCGGACGCGGACGTGCTGTGGCGCGAGGAGATCGTCTTCGGCCGGCACGGCGAGCAGCCCGGCCGCTGCCACGCCCGTTTCGACGCCACCTGCGCCGGCCGCCCCCTGCTGCGGCAGGAGTTCGCCGTCGGCGACCCGTGGCTCGACACCTCGCCGGCCGTCTACGGCCGGGCCGGCTGCGCCGGCACCACGTTCCTCACCATGACCGCCAAGGAGCCGCTGGTCGCGGACGGGGTCGCGGTGCTCCCCCTGGCGACGTCGGGAACCCTGGTGTCCGCGCTGGCCGCCGACGCGGTCGAGCTGCGCGCCCGCCTCGAATGGGGCGAACGGGCGGCGTCCGACGATGGTGATGCCCCGCCGCGGACAGCGGCGTCCGACGATGGTGATGCCCCCGTCGCGGACAGTGGCCGGGACCGCGAACCCGGCCTACAGTGATCGTGTGGTCGAAGACCCGCAGCCCGCGCCCGCCAGGCCG
>DASUCK010000032.1:0-3715 GCA_036276095.1 Nonomuraea sp.
CCTCGCGACGCTCCCACGAACCGTGCTTGCCCCACACGTTCCACGTGATGAGCCGGAACGTCGTGGTGACGAGCGGCCCATAGGGTTCGGCGATGTCGTGGGTCATCCGTCTGCTCCTGCCCGATTCAAGCCTGCGGCGAAGATCCCATCTTCGTGGAGTCGCCTCCCGGCGTACAGCGTTGTCCGGTGACAGCCGAAGGCTCCGCTCCCGCTGATGGGCCCGCTCATGAGCCCGCTGATGGGCCCGCTGATGGGCGCAGCATGCCGGTCAGGAGGTCGTGGATGGCCTTCTGGACGTCGTCCAGGGTGGGTGTGGCGCCGGCGCCGGCGATGGCGTCGAACAGGAGGCCCTCGGCGTAGGCCACGAGCTGCCGGGCGTGGCGGGCCGGGTCGGGTGAGCCCAGCATGGACAGGATGGCGACGGCGGGGTCGCGGAAGTGACGGCCCGCGGCGTCGTAGATCGTGCGGAGTTCGGGGCGGCGCGTCGCCTCCAGGGCCAGCTCGTAGCGGGCGAGGGTGCGGCGGCGGTCCTTGAGCTGGATGTGCAGGGCCCGGGCCAGGCGGCCGGACAGGGCGGGGAGGTCGGCGGGGTGGGCGTCGCCGGCCGGGTGGGCGGGGGCGAGGGCGCTCAGCTCCAGGCTGGTCAGGTGGGACAGGGTCAGCTCCAGGAGGGCGGCGCGGGTGCGGGCCAGGTTGGACGTGGACCCGGGCGGGAGACCGGCCGCCTCGTCGACGGCGCGGTGGGTGAGGCCGCGCATGCCCCGCTCGGCCAGGAGGGTGACGGCCGTGTCGGCGATGACGTCTGAGCGCTTCACGGAACCCGATACTACAGCGGTAGTGAGACTGCACTACAGACGTAGTAGGGTGACACTACAGACGTAGTGAGGAGGGTCGCAGGATGCCCAGAGCTGTGGTGATCGGCGCCGGGATCGGCGGACTGACCAGCGCGATCGCGCTGTGCGAGCGGGGGTGGGAGGTCACCGTGCTGGAGCGGGCGCCGGCCGTCCGGCCGGTGGGGTCGGGGCTGGCCATCGCCGCCAACGCCCTCAAGGCGCTCGACGCCATCGGCCTCGGCGACCGGGTCAGGGGGTTCTCCAGGATCCAGGGCCAGGTGGGCATCCGGCGGTGGGACGGGCGCTGGCTCACGCACACCACGCCCGACGCCGCCCAGGCCAGGTACGGGGACTCCGTGGTGGTCATGCTGCGGGCGACGCTGATGGACGTGCTGATGGACGCGCTCGGCGCCGACCGGCTCCGGCTGGGCGTCACCGTGACGGGCGTGGACGCCGGCGCGGGCGTGGTGCGCACCGCGGAGGGCGACCTGCGAGGCGACCTCGTCGTGGCCGCGGACGGCATCCACTCCATGACGCGGCAGGAGCTGTTCCCGCGGCACCCCCGTCCCGCGTACTCGGGGGTCACGGCGTGGCGGGCGCTCGCGCCGCGCGGCGACCTCGACATCCGCGGCGGCGAGAGCTGGGGCAGGGGGCTGGTCTTCGGGATCACGCCGCTGGCCGGCGACCTCGTGTACGTCTACGCGACCGACGTGCTCCCCGCCGGGACGGCGTTCGCCGACGAGCGGGCGGAGCTGGCGCGGCGGTTCGAGGGCTGGCACGAGCCGATCCCGTCGCTGCTGAAGGCCGCGGATCCGGCCGGTGTCCTGCGCAACGACGTCTACCACCTCGACCCGCCGCTGCCCGCCTTCCACCGCGGGAAGGTGGCGCTGGTCGGCGACGCCGCGCACCCGATGACGCCGAACCTCGGGCAGGGGGCGTGCCAGGCGATCGAGGACGCGATCGTGCTCGCCCGGTGCGCCACGCGGCTGCCCGACTACAGCGCGGCGCGCGTGGAGCGGACGTCGAAGGTGGTGCGCCAGTCGATGACCGTCTGCCGGATGACGAAGCTCCGCAACCCGGTCGCGGTGCGGCTGCGCGACCTCGGGCTGTCCGCGGCCTCGCGGCTCATGCCGCAGCTGATGTTGCGGTCGATGGACGAGGTGCTGCGCTGGCGCCCGTCAGAGGGCCTCTGAGGAGGCCGGCACCGGGCGGGGAGCAGGGGCGGGGGCGGGGGCCGCGGGGGCGCGGTGGTCGGGGGTCAGGCGGCCCAGCGTGATCGTGCCGGCGATGGTGAGCGCGCCGGCCAGCAGCGCCGGGATCGCGGTGGACGGGCGCGTCGGCAGGGGCTCGCCGAGCAGGAGCGCGCCGGCCATGACCGAGGTGATCGGGTCGACGACCTGGACGCCGGCGTAGGCGATGCCGAAGTAGCCGACCGCGTACGAGCGCTGGAGCAGCACCACCGCGCAGATCAGCAGCACGGGGACAGCCGGTGTGAACCAGTGGACCAGGCGGCCCCAGTCGCCTTCCATGCCGCCGCCCACCACCCGGACGAACGTGGACACGCTGGCCGTCGCCGCCCCCGCCCCGACGGACAGCAGCAGCGCCCGGGCCGAGCCGTGGACGCGGGTCGCCAGCACCTGCGTGACCAGCACGATCGCGCCGATCACGGCCAGGAACCCGAGCGCGGCCTCGTCGCTCAGCCGGGGCGTGACGTGATGCTGCGGCACCAGCAGCATCAGCCAGAGCAGCCCGACGGCCACCGCGATCGAGCCGATGATCTCCGCCTTGTACGGCTTGCGCCCGTACATGAACGCCGCCAGCGGCACCGCGAACACCAGCGTGGCCACGCTGATCGGCTGGACGGCCACCAGCGGGGCGAAGCTCAGCGCCACGGCGTGCAGGCAGGCCCCCGTGAGGCCGATGGCGCCGCCGATCCACCAGCGCGGGCGTTTCACCAGTTTGAGGGAGGCGCCCTCGGCCACGGCCTCGTACTGCTGCAGGGCTGCGCCGAGCGCGTATCCGAGCGCTCCCGCCAGGGCGATGATCAGGCCGACCCAGGTCATGATCGCCCGCGCAGGGGCTCGGATCCGTTCAGGAGCATTGCTCCAGCCTAGAAGGCCGGGCGCGCCATCGAATCATACTTTTGGCGGATCGTGGATGAAATATCGAGCTAGAGCGCCAGGGAGGTGTCACCCCTTCATGAGTGTTCGGGGCATACGCAGAAGAGGTGGCCCTCCGGGTCGCGCAGGACGATCCAGCGCACCCCTTCGTCGGTGACGCCGGGCTGGAAGTCGGGCCTGGTGGCCCCCAGCGCGACGTACTCGGCCGCCGCCCGCTCCACGTCCGGCACGCGGAAGTCGAAGTGGAACTGCTTGCCCGGGCCCGGCCACGCGGCCGGCTCGCGGTCGGGGACCCGGCCGAAGTAGATGTTCGTGGTGCCGTCGCCGACGGCGGCGTACTCGTCCTCGGAATACTGGATCTCCCATCCGGTGATCGCGTGGTAGAACTCGGCCAGCTTCTTGGGCTCGGCGCAGTCGAGGGTGACCGCCAGGAGCCTTGCCTTCGTCGTCATGCGGGTGAGCCTGCCAGGCTTACCTGCCACCTTGTGTCAGGTACCGGTCAGGTACGGCCGGGCGAGCGTCAGGCGCGAAAGAGGGCCGCGCCCCACGGAGGGAGGCGCGGCCCAAGTGGCACGTCGGAGGTCATCCGGGCAGCCGGCCGTAGTAGTCCCCGATCTTGGCGCGGTACTCGGGCTCCTTGAACGTGCCCGCGTCGAACTCGGGCGCGCCCTTGATCTCGGCCTTGGTGCGCGCGACGTGGAGCAGCCGCTCCTGGGGATCGACGCGCGTGACCACCTGGGCCGGGAGCAGGACCTTCTTACC
>DASUCK010000033.1:0-17893 GCA_036276095.1 Nonomuraea sp.
TCCCCACACTCCTGGCGTGGTGCTGTGCGCGCTGCCGGTGGAAGAGGTGCCCAGCCGGTCTCGGTGGTCAGTCAGCCGGACCCGCGCGCCGCGTGGCTCAGATCGATCACGCGTACTGCCCTCCGTCCGCGACGCCCGGTGCGGGGGCCCGGCCCATGCTGATGTCGTCACGCGCGGCCCGGAACCCCTGCTGGTAGCTGGCCAGGCGGCTGCGTACGCGGTCGGGGGAGAGCGGCGGCGTCGGCGGCGGGACCGTGGGCGCCGGCTCGGCCGACCCGGGCACCAGGTTCGCCTTCGGCACGCGCTTGGGCAGCCCGGCCGCGGTCGCGCCGTCCCGTACGGGCTCCACGGCCACCCTGGCCGCGCTCCAGCCGGCGTCGGCCCTCGCCGACCCCCAGGTCCCGGTGGGGGCGCCGCCGCGCTCGAACCAGGCCGACTCCACCGAGGCGAAGATCGGCAGATATTCGTCACCGGTCGTGGCCGGCTGAGCCGCACGGATCGGGCCGACGTCCACCGGACCGTTCCGGGTGGGGCTCCGCTCGACCGTCCAGACGTCCCCGGTGTCGACGCTGCCGTACGCGGGCCGCCGCTGCTGCGCCCCCGTCCAGACCGGCTCGCCCAGATAGGAGGCCACGGACGGCGGGTACGGATGGCGCGCCTGCCCGGGCTGGTATGACGGCCCCGGCTCGTCACGCCCCGCCTGCCACTGCGGCGGCGACGGCGCCGGATGGCCGGCCGCGGGCGCGGTGCCGAGCAGCGACTCCGGCAGCAGCACCATCGCGGTCAGCCCACCCGAGCTGTGCCGCCGCAGCTGCACCCGGATGCCGTGCCGGCGGGCCAGCCGGGCCACCACGAACAGGCCCATCCGCCGCGACACCGACACGTCCACCACCGGGGTGCCGGTGAGCCGCTCGTTGGCCTGGGCCAGCTCCTCCGGCGTCATGCCGATGCCGGCGTCGGTGATCGACAGCATGGCGCCGCCGCCGTCGATGCGGCTGCCGGAGAGGATCACCCGGCTCTCACGCGGCGAGAACGCCAGCGCGTTCTCGACCAGCTCGGCCAGCAGGTGGATGACGTCGTTGACGGCCTGCCCGGCGACCGACACGCCGTCGGGCACCTGGAGCGCGACCCGCTCGTAGCTCTCGACCTCCGACAGCGAGGCGCGGGCCACGTCCACCAGCTGGACGGGCTTGCTCCAGCGGCGGGGCGGCTCCTGGCCGGCCAGCACCAGCAGGTTCTCGCTGTTGCGGCGCATGCGGGTGGCCAGGTGGTCGAGCTTGAAGAGGTTGGCCAGCCGCTGCTCGTCCTGCTCGCCCTGCTCCAGGCTGTCGATGAGGGTGATCTGCCGCTCCACCAGCGTCTGGCTGCGCCGCGACAGGTTGACGAACATCGCGTTGACGTTGCTGCGCAGCCGGGCCTCCTCGCCGGCCAGCCGCACCGCCTCCCGGTGCACCTCGTCGAACGCCCGCGCCACCTCGCCGATCTCGTCCTTGGAGGAGACGCCGATCGGCGGCGTCCGGATCTCCTCCGGGCTGAGCTCGCTGTTACGCAGCCGGCGGACCAGCTCGGGCAGGCTGTGCCCGGCGACCTTCAGCGCGTCGCCGCGCAGCAGCCGCAGCGGCCGGACCAGCGAGCGCGCCATGACGGCCGTCACAAGGAGCACCAGGACGAGCAGCGCGAGGACGAGGGCGATTTTGACCGCGGCCACCGACCGGTCGCTGCTCTGGACGTCCGCGCTGCGCGTGATCACCTGCTCCAGCAGCGACTTCTGCACCGTGTGCAGGCCGTCGACGGTGTCGCTGATCGAGTCGAACCAGCGGCCGGTGTCGTCGGGGGTCGACGGGTCGATCCGCGCCAGGCTCTGGCCGGCGTTGGTGAGGAAGACGGCCCGGTCCATGTAGAACTCGGCCCGGCCGACCCGCACGCTCGCGACCGTGTTGTCATGGAACTGCCGCTGGGCCAGGGTGGCCACGGCGCGGAACGCGGCCCGTTCGCTCTCACGCTTGGAACGGGCGTCCAGGAACGCCTGGTACTCGGGTTCCTCGAAGGCGTCCGTGACCAGCGCGATGGAGAGCAGGCCGCGCAGCTTGGACGTCTCCTCCTCGGCACGGGCGACCGCGCGCAGGGCGGCCGTCGTCGAGATCAGGTCCTCGTCGGCCGAGCCCTGCCCGACCTCGTCGTACAGCTGCAGCATCTCGGCGATGACCTCGGAGTACTTCTCCACGGTCGGCAGCGGCGGCAGTTCGGTGTCCGTCACGGTGGCGCGCAGTGACGGGAGCTGCGTCAGCCGGGTGCGGATGACGGCCAGCTTCCTGCGCCCGAGGTCGGACAGCGAGTCCTCGGCCGCCGTCGCGGCGGTGGCCGTCCGGCTGATGGCGGCGTCCACGATCTCCCGCTGGGTCGCGAGCCGGGTCTCCTCCTCCGCCGACCGGGTGGCGGCGACGTACCAGGCCGACAGGTCGCGTTCGAGCGCGATGTCGCGGGCCAGCTCGCCGAGCCGGGTGACGAACGCACCCACGGTGCTGACGTGCCCGTACTGCTCGGCGCTGCCGATCGACGAGGTGACCCGCAACGCGCCCAGGATGACCGCGACCAGGGTCGGGATGGCGATCAGGGAGATGAGGCGGGTGCGGACCCGCCAGTTGCGCAGGGCCAGCGGGCTGCCGGGCCCGGGGGCCGGCCGCGCCGGCGGCTCGTCGGCCACGGACTGTCCCCGCGACGCGGAGGGCCCGCCGCGACCTGGTTCGGCCATCGTCGTCCTCACAGGTGGCACCTCTCGCCGTGGCCTGCTTCAGAGGGCTCGCCCGCGCGGGGTGGATCGCGGGCAACTGTGCGGCCAATTTGAGCATAAACCTCATTAGTTAGCCAACGCCTCACATGCATTCGAGCGTTCCACATAGAATTTTGAGCGCTATCGAAATGTTGAACCACGCATGTTTGTCTCCACAATAAATCCAGACATTCTGCCTTAAATCGCAATGTTGGATATTTGTGGCCCATGTCCGTGGTGTTAGGTTCAGGGGAGAACCCGCTGGCCCACGGCTGCGTGCCCAGGGCCGTCACCCTTCCGCGCCACGGCTCCGACCCCTCCGCGCCGCAGCTGTGATCGACTTCCCGCCCGTCAGCGCAAGCCTCCCGGAGCCCGGACAGAGCAACCACGAAATTCCAGACCGGCACGGCGACTGGCCGGACCGGTACGGCGACTGGCCGGATTCGCAGGGCTGGTGACCGCGATCGCAGGCGAAGGACTCGCGTGGTGACGGGCCGGGCCGCCGGGTGGAGGGGTAACGGCACCTGTAAGGCCGGACCCGCGATTGCGGATCCGGCCTTACAGGTGGATGGTGGACGATACTGGGATTGAACCAGTGACCTCTTCCGTGTCAGGGAAGCGCTCTCCCGCTGAGCTAATCGTCCGTATGGAGTTGGGTCTCCGAGCGGAAGACGGGATTCGAACCCGCGACCCTCACCTTGGCAAGGTGATGCTCTACCACTGAGCCACTTCCGCATGGCAGTGCCGTTGTTCTTACTTTAGCGGATCCCCGAGGGTCCGCCGGTCATCGAGGTGGAGACGGGATTTGAACCCGTGTAGACGGCTTTGCAGGCCGCTGCCTCGCCTCTCGGCCACTCCACCAGGAGTCTTGCTCCGAGCGGAAGACGGGATTCGAACCCGCGACCCTCACCTTGGCAAGGTGATGCTCTACCACTGAGCCACTTCCGCGTGGACCTCGGGCGACGCGCGCCGGGCCACGGGAAAACCATATCGCCTTCCCGGAGTCCCCGTGCGCACTCGGCGGGCGGTGGGGCGGATTTCACCGGATCAGGCGTACGTCCTTCGCCATCACGAACATCACCCGGTGGCCCAGCTGGATCTGGTAGTAGCGGGTGTCGCCGGTGGTGGTGACGTGCTTGGACGCCTTGAAGGCGCCGGCCGCGTAGTAGGAGCCGGTGATCGTGTCGCCCACCGTGTACGTCTGCCCCGGCCCGATCTTGTACTGGAGCGGCGTCAGGGGCTGCGCCGACGCCAGCGTGTAGGCGGACTTCTCGGGATAGCTCCGCCCGTACACCCGGGTGCCGGCGTGCAGCGGCGTGACCAGCGGGCCCTTGGCGGGGACGGCCGTGGGCCGGTTCGGCGGGTTGTGGAACCACGCCTTCTGGCCGAGGTACCAGATGGCCGTCCAGTCGCCCTTCCGCTCGGCGACCGCGAACCGCTGGCCGGTGGAGGCCCGGGCGCCGTGGTCGTACACGCTGTAGGTGCTGGGCTTGCTCCCGTGCTTGCCCACGTCCCTGACCAGGGGGGCGCTCTCGCGCGGCGCGGTGTGCAGCCACACGGTGGAGGCGCCGTGCGGCGGGCACTCCTTGGCCGACTTGGTGGTCACGCAGCCGGTGAAGCGCGGCCGGTTGCTCTCGTACGACGGCCTGATCATGATCGAGTTTCCGTCCTTCACCCCGCGCAGCGGCTTTCGCAGCAGCTCGAAGTAGTGGGCCCAGTCCCAGTAGGGGCCGGGATCCTCGTGCATGCCGGCCACCGTCTTCGGGGTGGTGCCGGGCACGTTGTCGTGGCCGAGGATGTGGGCTCGGTCGATCGGGATGTCGTGCTTGCCGGCCAGGTACCGGACGAGCTTGGCCGACGCCCGGTACATCGCCTCGGTGTACCACGTGCCGCCCTTGGCCAGGTAGCCCTCGTGCTCGATGCCGATGGAACGGGTGTTCACGTCCCAGTTGCCCGCGTGCCAGGCGATGTCGTTCGTCGCCACGTGCTGGGCGACATGTCCGTCGCGGGAGCGGATCGTGTAGTGCCAGCTCACGTACCGCGGGTTGCGGATCATGGCCGGAATGCCCTGGTAGGTGCCCTCGGTGTCGTGGATGACGATGTAGTCGACGTCCCTGTCCCGGAGCAGGCGGTCGTGGTTGCCGTAGTCGCCGTTCTTCTTCTTGCCGAAGCGCTCGTACGCGGCCGGCATCCACTCGCAGTCGAGCGAGTCCGGGCACTCGGTCTGCCCGGACGGCCGCGCCTGCCCGGAGAGCGGGCCGGCGGATCCCGTCTCCGCGCCGGCGGCGCCCTCCTCGTCGTCGGCGTACGGCGGGCGCAGCTCCGGCACGGGGTCGAGGCGTACCAGGTGGCCGTCGTCGGTGAGGCGTTCCACGCCCTCCCTGATCACCGCGAACACCTCGTCGGCGTACTCCCGCGCCGCGGCCGGGTCGTCGGCGCCCGAGTAGCGGGCGACGGCGTCGTACCAGTCGGCTGGCTCGTCGCTCGGGCGGCGCTGGTAGGAGGCCAGGAGGGCGGCGCCGGCGCGGATGTTGGCGGCCGGGTCGTCGCGCAGGCGGGCGGGCCGGACGCCGAGCAGCCGCCCGGCCTCGGGCAGCGTGGCCGGCGGCGGCGCGGTACGCAGGGCCGCCGCGCCCGGGGGAGTGTCGGGGCGCGGCGGCATCGGACGGGTGTCGTCGCCCCGCGCGTCCCCCGTCGCGTCGCCGACCAGCATCTCGGCGGGAGCGGTGTCGACCAGGTGCATCGGGCCGTACCCGCCGGCCGTGCTCGGCCGGCCGCCGTGCGCGTCCCACCGCGACCCGAGGTACGCCACCCCGAGCAGCACGCTCACCGGCACCCCGAACTCCCGCGCCGCGGCGGCGAACTCGCCCTGCCGTCCGGTGGCGGGATCGTCGCCGGGCGCGGTGAGCAGGCCGGCGGTCAGGATGGCGGCAAGCCAGAGGTGCATGACATCTCCCCGTAGAACGTCACGATGCGACTACTCAACGTAACTGTTCCCAGATAGGGATGTGTCAGACGGGTCAGATGATACGGATGAGATCCGTTGGATCGGCTGCTTTCCCCGGCCGATGGCGTTCTCGGTTGTCGCGGCTGAGCCGTGCTGGGGGCGTGGAGGCGCTCCTTGGAGTTAAAGCCTGCCCGATTTCGGGCAGGATGTTGGCGTGTCTCGTTCCAGATGCGTAGTGTCCTCCTCTGTGTCCACGGCGCGGCATCCCTATGACGACCTCATCGCCCACCTCACCAGGACCAGTCCCCTCGGTCCCGGCGAGGCGGCCCGGGTGGTCGCCGACGTGCTGGCGTACTTCTCCGAGTCCGTGGAGGAGTTCGTCCGCCGCCGCCACGGCGAGCTGAAGGCCCGCGGCCACACCAACGACGAGATCTTCCCCAGGATCGCCGCCGACTTACGCGGCCGCCGCGTGGCCGCGCCAGAGCTGTCGCTCCGGCAGCTCCGCAGGATTGTGTACGGATAACGACAGAGGAGACCTTGATGTGCGGAATCGTGGCCTACGTGGGCCCCAAGGACGCCGCGCCCATTCTGCTGGAGGGCCTGCAGCGGTTGGAGTACCGAGGGTATGACTCGGCCGGGCTCGTGGTGTCCAACAAGGGGCTCAAGGTCCGCAAGGTCAAGGGGCGGGTGGCCGATCTGGCCAAGGTCGTGCCGGCCCGGTTCAAGGGCGGCCTCGGCATCGGCCACACCCGCTGGGCCACCCACGGCGTGCCGAGCGACGAGAACGCCCACCCGCACCTCTCGGCCGACCAGCGCATCGCGGTCGTGCACAACGGCATCATCGAGAACGCCGGCGAGCTGCGCGCCAAGCTGATCGCCGACGGCGTCGAGTTCGCCTCCGAGACCGACACCGAGGTGCTCGCCCACCTGGTCGCCCACGCCGTCGACGAGAACGACACGCTGGAGGAGGCGGTCAGGAAGACGCTCAAGAGCGTCGTCGGCACGTACGGCATCGCGGTCATCGACGCCGAGCGGCCCGGCGAGGTGGTCGTGGCCCGCAACGGCAGCCCGATCGTGCTCGGCATCGGCGAGAAGGAGATGTTCGCCGCCTCCGACGTGGCCGCGCTGGTCCGCTACACGCGCCAGGTGGTGCACCTGGAGGACGGCGAGCTGGCCGTGCTCAAGGCCGACGGCTTCCACACCTTCGCCAGCGACGCCCGCGAGACCGCCAAGGAGCCGCTGACCGTCGACTGGGACGCCGGCCACTACGACACCGGCGGCTACGAGCACTACCTGCTCAAGGAGATCTCCGAGCAGCCCGAGACGGTCACCCGCACCATGAGCGGCCGCCTCGACGAGCGCTTCCACGTCGCCCACCTCGGCGGGCTCAACATGGACGCCCGCGAGACCCGGTCCTTCCGCCGGGTCAAGATCATCGGCTGTGGGTCGGCGTACTACTCGGGGCAGATCGGGGCACAGCTTATCGAGGAGCTGGCGCGCATCCCGTCCGACGCCGAGCCGGCCAGCGAGTTCCGCTACCGCAACCCGGTCGTCGACCCCGACACGCTCTACGTCGCGATCAGCCAGTCGGGGGAGACCTACGACACGCTCGCCGCCGTGCAGGAGCTCAAGCGCAAGGGCGGACGGGTGATCGGCATCGTCAACGCGGTGGGCAGCGCCATCGCCCGCGAGGTCGACGGCGGCATCTACCTGCACGCGGGGCCGGAGGTGTCGGTGGCCTCGACGAAGGCGTTCACCTCGACGGCGGTGGCGTTCGCGCTGCTCGCGCTGCACCTCGGGCGGGTGCGCGACCTGTCGCCGGCCGACGGGCGGCGCATCGTCGAGGGCCTGCGCCGGCTGCCCGGCCAGATCGAGGACATCCTCACCCAGAGCGACAAGCTCGACGAACTGGCCAGGAAGTACGCCCGGCACGCGAGCATGATGTTCGTCGGCCGGGTGCGGGGCTACCCGGTGGCCAGGGAGGGCGCGCAGAAGCTCAAGGAGATCTCGTACGTGCACGCCGAGGCGTACCCGGCGAGCGAGCTCAAGCACGGCCCGCTCGCGCTGATCGGCCCCGACATCCCGACGGTCGCGATCGTGCCCGACGACGAGCTGCTCGACAAGAACCTCACCACGCTCGGCGAGATCCGCGCCCGCGGCGGCCAGGTGCTCATGGTGGGCCACCGCGAGCCGCAGGCGAATCTGGCCGACGACGTCATCGTGATCCCGAAGAACGAGATCGAGCTCGACCCCATCCTGCTCACGATCCCGTTGCAGCTGCTGGCGTACCACGCGGCGGTGGCGCTCGGTCGGGACGTGGACAAGCCACGCAATCTTGCCAAGAGCGTTACGGTCGAGTAATTGGCGACAATTCTGCCTCAAACCTCGTTATCCCGGTGAAGACGGCATAAATTCGAACTGTGCGGCAGTTCGACCAACAGCGGCCCAATCTCGCGCGCATGTACGACTACATGCTCGGCGGGACGGACAACTTCGCGGTCGATCGCCAGGCCATCGAGCAGCTGGCGGAGCTGATCCCGGAGGCGGTCCCCCTGGCCCGCGCCAACCGGGCCTTCCTCCAGCGCGCCGTGCGCTACGTGGCCGCCGCCGGCGTCCGCCAGTTCCTCGACCTGGGCAGCGGGCTGCCGACCCAGGGCAGCGCGCACGAGGTGGCGCCCGAGGCCCAGGTCGTCTACGTCGACCACGACCCCGTCGTGGCGGCGCACGCCACGGCCCTGCTCGCCGGGTCGAGCAGGGCCGTTCTCGTCGAGGCCGACCTGCTCAGGCCCGATGACGTGCTGGCCAGGGCCGGGGCGTTCCTCGACCTGGAGGAGCCGGTCGGCGTGCTGCTGGTGTCGATCCTGCACTTCCTGCCGGACGCCATGGGCCCGTGGCAGGCGGTCGAGCGGCTGCGGGAGCGGGTGGCGCCGGGCAGCTATCTCGTGATCAGTCACGCGACCACGATGGGGCGCGGGGAGGACGACGGGCGGGCCGCGCGCCGGGGTCCGTCGGCGGGGGCGGGGGCGGACCGTACGCCGGCCGAGATCCGGGCGTTCTTCGGAGACTTCGCGTTCGAGCCGCCGGGGCTGGTGCAGGCGGTCGACTGGCGGCCGGACCGGCCCAAACTGGTGGGGGACTGGTCATTGCCGTCGTCACTTATGGCGGGCGTAGCGAAAAAAGCACTCATTTGAACGAATAAATCGCAATAAATCATGGCGACTCGGGCGGGAGGCTTGTCCCGGGTATGCGTGTATCTCTGTGCAATGTGCGCATAACTTAGCGTAAGAGGGACTCGCGTAGCTCGGGGGAGAGGCACATGCGCCGTCGGCGGTTCTTCGCATGGGGGCTCGGCGTGGCCGCGTGCGCGGCCGGATGCGTGACCGGCTGCGGCACCGAGCGGGTCGGCGGCGGCACCAGCGGCGGCACCGGTGGCGGGAGTGGGGGCGGGAGTGGCGGCGGCGCGGCGGGGCCGCGTGCCAGATTCACGATCAACCCGGACGGGCGCCGCTGGGACCGGGTCGGGCAGGCGTTCGTCAGCGCGGCCCGCGCCACCGGGTACGCCACCGGCCCGGGACCGAAGATCATCGTGACCGGGCTGCCCGCGCTGGCCGCCGCCGAGCTCAACAGGAGCCACCCGCTCTTCGACGCCGCCACGCCGCTGTCCAGGCTGGCCGGCGAGGCCGAGGTGGTGATCGTCCCGGAGAGCTCGCATTTCAAGGACTTCGCGGCCTTCGGCGCCCAGCTGCTGTCCCGGCCGGGGCAGACCATGCTGGCCGGCGGGCCCCAGGGGGAGCCGGCCCACCTGCTGTTCGGCCTGATCGCCAAGGGGCTCGGCGCCGACACCAGGCAGGTCGACTACACCGCCTTCCCCGGCGCCCAGGAGATCGCGGCGGCACTGACGTCCGGCAAGGCCGCGGCCGCCGCGGGGCCGCTCGGCGACTGGCGCGCGCACATCGCCCGGGGCCGGGTACGGGCGCTGGCGGTCTCCACGGCCGCCCGGGTGCCCGACCTGGACGTGCCGACGCTGCTGGAGTGCGGCGTGCGGGTCGACTTCGCCGACTGGTCGGCCGCCTTCGGACCGGGTGACCTGCCGGCCTCCAGCCGCGCGGCGGCCGTGCGCATGTGCGAGGAGGTGACC
Organism: Nonomuraea sp.; assembly: GCA_036276095.1. Classification (GTDB taxonomy): domain Bacteria; phylum Actinomycetota; class Actinomycetes; order Streptosporangiales; family Streptosporangiaceae; genus Nonomuraea. The sequence continues at coordinate 9,856 of DASUCK010000033.1, forward strand.
GGCTCGCCCGGCTGGCAGGCCGCCTGCCGGGCCGCCGGCTGGGTCTCGATGCCGCTCAGCGGCGACGACTTCGCGGCGTGGCTGTCGTCCGAGGCGGAGCGCACGCGGGCCGTGCTCCGGGAGTTCGGGCTCCTCGACTCCACCAAAGCCACAACATGCTGGGTCAGTTGCGGGGACGGCCACTAGATGTAGGATCCTGCTCGTCGCTGGTTCGCCTCCCAGGAGGCGGAGCAAAAGGGAACCCGGTGAGATTCCGGGGCTGCCCCGCAGCGGTGAGCGGGAACGACCGCCGTCATGAGCACTGGAGCGATCCGGGAAGCGACGGCCAGTAGGAGCCGATGAGGCGCGCCCGCGAGTCCGAAGACCTGCCGGCGACTGAGTCTGTCCATGGTCCCGAGGGAGGGCCGGGAGAGCGCCCGCGGCCGTGCCCGCCTGCTCTCGCCTGCCCTCCGCCGGGAAGAGCTCGCGAGGAGAGAGCACGTGACGCAGGTCATCGAGGAGCCACAGCCCGGTGCCGCGGAACCGCCGCGGACGGGAACGGCCGCACGGCCGGAGGCCGGGGCGGCAGGGCGGCCGGCGGGCGCCGGCGGCCGGCGGCCGGCGATCGAGGAGGCGGCCGCCCGCGTGATCGCCGACCCGGCCAATTCGCGGCTGGCCGCCCGGCTGCTGGCCGAGGAGATCGCCGACGAGGCGGCCGGCCACGGGGTGCGGACGTTCGCGGAGTCGATCGCCGCCACCCACGCCGCCGGGCTGATCCAGGACGGGCTGGCCGCGTTCGTCGCCGCCCACGCCGCCGAGCTGGACGCGCTGGTCGCGGAGGCGGCCGACGCCCGCTTCGAGTACTTCGGGTTGCGCACCGTCTACGACCGCTACCTGCTGCGCCATCCCGAGACGCGGGCCGTGCTGGAGCGGCCGCAGCACTTCTTCCTGCGCGTGGCCTGCGGCCTGGCCGAGACGGTGGCCGAGGCCGCCGAGCTGTACGGGCTGATGTCCACGCTGTCCTACCTGCCCAGCTCGCCCACGCTGTTCAACGCCGGCGCCCGCCGCCCGCAGCTGTCGTCGTGCTTCCTGCTCGACTCGCCCCGCGACGAGCTGGAGGCCATCTACGACCGGTACGGCCAGGTCGCCCGCCTGTCCAAGTACGCCGGCGGCATCGGCATCTCCTGGACCCGGGTCCGCTCCCGCGGCTCGCTGATCCGGGGCACGAACGGCCACTCCAACGGCATCGTCCCGTGGCTGCGCACCCTCGACGCCTCCGTGGCGGCGGTCAACCAGGGCGGCCGGCGCAAGGGCGCCGCCTGCGTCTACCTGGAGACCTGGCACGCCGACATCGAGGAGTTCCTGGAGCTGCGCGACAACACCGGCGAGGACGCCCGCCGCACCCACAACCTCAACCTGGCCAACTGGGTGCCCGACGAGTTCATGCGCCGGGTGGAGGCCGACGAGGTCTGGTCGCTCTTCGACCCGAAGGAGGTGCCGGACCTGCCGGACCTGTACGGGGAGGAGTTCGCGGCGGCGTACCGGGCTCATGAGGACGCCGGGCGCCACGTCAGGCGGATCCCGGCCCGCACCCTCTACGGCCGGATGATGCGCACCCTCGCCCAGACCGGCAACGGCTGGATGACGTTCAAGGACGCCGCCAACCGCACCTCCAACCAGACCGCCCGCCCCGAGAACGTCATTCACCTGTCCAACCTGTGCACCGAGATCCTGGAGGTCACCAGCGACGCCGAGACGGCGGTGTGCAACCTCGGCTCGGTCAACCTGGCCGCGCACGTGACCGGCGCCGGGGCGGACGGCGACGTGGACTGGGAGCGGCTGCGCCGCACGGTCCGCACCGCGGTGCGCTTCCTGGACCGCACGATCGACCTGGGCTTCCACCCCACGCCCGAGGCTGAGGCGGCCAACCGGCGCTGGCGCCCGATCGGGCTCGGCGTGATGGGCCTCGCGGACGTCTTCTTCCTGCTCCGGCTGCCGTTCGACGCCCCGCGGGCCCTCGCCCTGTCCACCCGGATCGCCGAGGAGATCGCGCTGGCCGCGTACGACGCCTCCGCCGATCTGGCCGCCGAGCGCGGCCGGCACCCCTCGTACGCCGACACCCGCGCCGCCGGGGGCGTGCTCCACCCCGATCACTACGTGCCCGGCACGCCCGCCTGGGACGCGCTGCGCGCGAAGATCGCGGTCACCGGCCTCCGCAACTCGCTCCTGATCGCCATCGCGCCCACGGCGACCATCGCCTCGATCGCCGGCTGCTACGAGTGCATCGAGCCGCAGGTGTCCAACGTGTTCAAGCGCGAGACCCTGTCCGGTGAGTTCCTGCAGGTCAACCGCTACCTGGTGGCCGACCTGGAGGCCCGCGGGCGGTGGACGCCGGAGACGCGCGACGCCATCAAGCGCGCCGACGGCTCGGTGCAGTCGGTGCCCGGCATCCCCGACGACCTCAAGCGGCTCTACCGCACGGCCTGGGAGCTGCCGCAGAAGGCGCTCATCGACCTGGCGGCGGCCCGGCAGCCGTACGTCGACCAGTCGCAGTCGCTCAACCTCTTCATGGCCGCCCCCACCATCGGCAAGCTCTCCTCGATGTACGCCTACGCGTGGAAGAGCGGCCTGAAGACGACGTACTACCTGCGCTCGCGCCCCGCGACCAGGATCGCCCAGACGACCGTAGCCCAGGAAGGCGCCGCCCGGCAGGGCGCCGGGCGGGCGGCCGAGGCGGTCGCCTGCTCGCTGGAGAACCCCGAGACCTGCGAAGCCTGCCAGTAAGGAGACCCCCGTCGTGCTGCTCGACCCCGGAATGGGCCTCACCCTGCGCCCGATGCGCTACCCCGGCTTCTACGAGCGCTACCGGGCCGCCATCCGCAACACCTGGACGGTGGAGGAGGTGGACCTCCACTCCGACCTGGCCGACCTGGCCGACATGACACCACAGGAGCGCCACCTGATCAACCGGCTGGTCGCGTTCTTCGCCACCGGCGACTCCATCGTGGCCAACAACCTCGTGCTCAACCTCTACCGGCACGTCAACGCCCCCGAGGCGCGCCTGTACCTGAGCAGGCAGCTGTTCGAGGAGGCGGTGCACGTGCAGTTCTACCTGACGCTGCTGGACACGTACCTGCCGGACCCGGACGAGCGGGCGAAGGCGTTCGCCGCGGTGGAGCATATCCCGTCGATCCGCGCCAAGGCGGAGTTCTGCTTCAGGTGGATCGACTCGGTCGACGACCTCGACCGGCTGGAGAGCCCCGGCGACCGCCGCCGGTTCCTGCTCAACCTCATCTGCTTCGCCGCCTGCATCGAGGGCCTGTTCTTCTACGGCGCCTTCGCGTACGTGTACTGGTTCCGCTCCCGCGGGCTGCTCGGCGGCCTGGCCACGGGGACGAACTGGGTGTTCAGGGATGAGTCCCTGCACATGGAGTTCGCCTTCAGCGTCGTGGACACCGTGCGCGCCGAGGAGCCGTCGCTGTTCGACGACGAGCTCGGCGCGCGCGTGACGACCATGCTGGAGGAGGCGGTGGCCGCCGAGCTGGCCTTCGCCGCCGACCTGTGCGGCGAGGGCATGCCCGGCATGGGCGTCGACCAGATGCGCCACTACCTGGAGTACGTCGCCGACCGGCGCCTCGTCCGGCTCGGCCTGCCCCGCCGCTACGGCGCCGCGAACCCGTTCGCGTTCATGGAGTTGCAGGATGTGCAGGAGTTGGCGAACTTCTTCGAACGTCGGGTATCGGCTTACCAAGTGGCGGTTGAGGGCAATGTGAGCTTTGACGAGACGTTCTAAGACATTGGGGGCATGAAGCGTGCGGTCTCCCGCGGACTGGCCGGTTCTCGTGATCTCCGTGGTCGGCGCGATCATGCTGGTCGAGCTGGCGCGGCGGACGCTGATCAGGATCGGGCGCAGGTTCGCGCTCGCCCGGCACCTTGTGGAGCGCTGCACGTGGCCCGCCTTCACGGTCGCGGTCGTGCTGGCCTTCACCATCGTCTTCGGGCCCGGCATGTTCGGCGACGAGCCGGGCGAGCGGAGCCTCGCGGTGTCCATCGAGCGGGTGGTCACGCTGGCCGCGATCGCCGCGGTCACCTGGCTGATCGTGCAGGCCGCGTACGCGCTGACGGACGTCGTGCTCGACCGGCTGGTGCAGGTGGAAGGAGAGCGCAACCGGCGGGCGCGGCGCATCATGACGCAGATCGCGCTGGTCCGCCGGATCGCCGCCGCGGTCATCATCGTGCTCGCGGTCGGCGCGATGCTCTTCTCCTTCCCGCAGGTCCGCGCGCTCGGCGCCGGGCTGCTCGCCTCGGCGGGCATCGCCGGCGCCATCGTCGGCATCGCCGCCCAGCCCACCCTCGGCAACATGCTCGCCGGGCTGCAACTCGCCTTCAGCGACGCGCTGCGGCTCGACGACGTGGTCGTCGTGGAGGACGAATGGGGGCGGATCGAGGAGGTCACGCTCACGTACGTGGTGCTGCGCCTGTGGGACGAGCGGCGGCTCGTCCTGCCGGTGAACTATTTCACCCAGACCCCGTTCGAGAACTGGACCAGGCACGGCAGCCGGGTGCTCGCCGTGGTGTTCCTGCGGGTCGACTGGTCGGTGCCGGTGCGGAAACTGCGGGAGGCGCTGCACGAATTCCTGCAGGAGAACCCGCTGTGGGACCAGAAGGAATGGACGCTGCAGGTCACCGACGTGCTGCCGAACGGGCTGATCGAACTGCGCGCCCTCATGAGCGCCGCCGACTCGCCGTCCTCCTGGGATCTCAAGTGCGACGTGCGCGAATTCCTCGTCGACTACGTACGCGACAACTACCCGGAGTCGTTGCCCCGCTTCCGCGTCGAAACCCCGGAATCCCGCGTCGGCGCCGCATGAGAAGCGCCGCATGAAAACCGGTGGCACCCGCGCCGATCATTCCCTTACGGTGGACATCGTCCAGCAGGGGAGAACACCGGAGAGGGAGGCGGCGACATGCTCGAACCGAGTGCCATCACCTGGCTGCCCGCGTCCCCGCGGCTCACCGGATAGTCCGCCACCCGGATTCCCGGAAAGCCGTCTCGACGCGAATCCGAGGCGGCTTCTTTCGTTCGACGTACCAACCGAGTGTGGGGCAGTTCGGTCAGCCCGCCTGCCTTGGGAGCAGGAGCACCGCAGGTTCGAATCCTGCCGCTCGGACGATGTGATGTCGCAAGACATCGGAAACCCTCGAACCTACGGGTTCGGGGGTTTCGTCTTGTTGGGGTTTGCCTGGGGTTGGTAGTCGCGAGTGGGATCGAGGATCAGCTCGCGCAGGAGTTCCCCGGTGATGGCGTTGACGACGCGGACGTGCAGATCGTCGACCAGCAGAATGACGTGGGTTCGGGCGTGGGTTCGCCCGATGCCGATGTGGTGCAGCCGGCCGTCCAGGCGCAGGGTGACCACTCCCGAGGGGTCGATGCGGTCGTGACGTACTCGAGCGTGGGTGTCGGCGTCGCGGCTGCCGTCGGGCAAGGCCTTGGGAGAGGCGGCGTAGACGGCTGCCGGGGTAGCGCGGTGCGGCAGAGACCGGTGCGGGCGGTGGTGGTTGTAGGCGTCGCAGAAGCGGTCGAGAAGCGCCCGCAGAGCGGCGAGGGTGGTGGGCTGGTCGGGCTGGGCGCGCAACCAGTTCTTCATCGTCTGCTGGAAGCGCTCGACCTTGCCGCAGGTGGTGGGGTGGTTGGGGGTGGAGTTCTTCTGCCGGACGTGCAGGCGACGCAGTTCGTGTTCGAAGGCGTTGCGGCCGCCGCGGCCGCCGGCCAGGCGGGTGGTGAAGACCATGCCGTTGTCGGTCAGTGTGGAGGCGGGGACGCCGTGGGCGGCGACGGCCTGGCGGAAGGTGTCGCGCACGATCGGCCCGGTGACACGGGCGTGCGCGGTCACCGACAGGGCGTAGCGGGAGTGGTCGTCCAGCCAGGACAGGATCTCGGTGTCGGTGCCGTCAGCCAGTCGGTAGTGGGTGAAGTCGGCCTGCCACGTCTCGTTCGGCAACGCGGCCTGAAAGCGGATGTAGGACGAGCGGGGACGCTTCCTCGGCTCGGGCGTCACCAGGCCGTGCCGCGTCAGGTAACGGCTGATCGTGGCCCGCGACACCGTCCGCCCGTGATGTCGGCGCAGGTGCCAGACGATCGTGTCCGGTCCGGCATCCAGCCCTTGCTCGGCGAGGTCCTTGCGCAGCCGGACGATCAACTCGACGGTGTCGGCGTCGATCGCGTTCGGCGAGGTGCGCGGCCGTCGCGAACGGGGCTCGAACGCCACCTCGCCCTCGACACGGTAGCGGGCCACCAGCTTTGACACCCAGCCCTTGGACACCCCGTAGGCGCGGGCGACCTCTGCCTGGGACCGGCCCTCGACGACAACAGCGGTGATGACAACTCTGGCCTTGGACACACCGCCCACGCTGTTGATCGCGGCAGTTGCCTATGTCCCGAGACACACTCTGTTGAAGTTTCCTATGTCCTGCGACATGGGTTTCCTATGTCCTGAACCAGCACACTGCCGGGGGCACCATCTTCGACCAGCAGTAAAGCGTCCTTGACCAGCAGAAACGCCGGTCAAGGGCTTCTTCGTGTGTCCGGTGCTGTCCGGCTGTGACCGATCGATTGCGGCCAATCTTTCCCAATGCCTTCCCACGGCGGCGAAGCAACCCACTCGTCCCGCGTCCATTCCCGGCCACCCGAGAGGGCGACCGCCACAGCTCATCATGCTCGACGGGGGAGACGCTCTCCCCGAGCTTCGATGCTCGGCCGCCCGGGAGGGCGACCGCCACCCGAACCCCGCAGACCTCGACGACCTCATGTACGAGGTTTCGATGCTCGGCCGCCCGGGAGGGCGACCGCCACTCTGGCACCATCACGCCCCCTACGGGGCTCTACCGAGTTTCGATGCTCGGCCGCTCGGGAGGGCGACCGCCACCGGCGACCACCCTGCGCGGTTCCGCGCGCTCATTGTTTCGATGCTCGGCCGCCCGGGAGGGCGACCGCCACCTGGGAAGGTGTCACAGGTTCGCACGATGGCCCTCAAGTTTCGATGCTCGGCCGCCCGGGAGGGCGACCGCCACGGCAGCTGATCAGGTGTGTTCCCCCTCTGCTCTTGAATACGAGGCCCGTTGATTCACTTATCAAGTAACATTTAGGGCGATATCTCCTTAGGAACCTATGGCGTGTCGGGTGAGCACTCCAGGTTCCGAACCGTTGCTGCTACATGATGAGCGGATCATGGTGGGGCACCGGTTCGGCGTTGCCGAGCCGGTGGACGGCTGTGAAGCCATTGGCGGGCAGCCGGTATATGCGTACCGAATCGTCGGCGGGGTCGATGATGCGATTGGCTCCGTCTATAAGGGTGAGGAGTTCGGCATCGGTGCAGGTGATTTCAAAAACCGACTTCTGTACGCGGTGCCCGTAGCCTTCGCACAGGTTGGCCATCTGGCGAAGGCGACGTTGGCCGGCGGGAGTGGTTGTGCTGACGTCGTAGGTGAGTAGGAGCTGCATCAGAAGAGCGTCCAGGGCATATAAGCAGGCAGTTCGCCACGGATATGGCGAGCCAGCAAGCGAGCTTGGATTACGGGCAGCAGAGAGGCGGAGACCTTTCTGCCTAGGAGTTTGTGCGGCCATTCCTTGGATTTCCATGCCTGCCATTCGGTGAGAACGGTGCGGCGGCCGTCTTCGGTGAGCTGTACGGCTCCACCGGGCATGGTTTCAAAGTGCTCGGCGCGCAGTTGTTTGCGGTTGAGCAAGTTGAGAGCGAGCCTGTCGGCGTGGATGGGGCGGAACTCCTCCATCAGGTCCAGGGCCAGTGCCGGTTTGCCAGGCCGTAGTCCGTGGAGAAAACCGAGATAAGGGTCGAGGCCGACTTGTTCCGTGGCGCCGTGGACCAAGGTTCGGGTCAGCCCATACAGGAACGACAGCAGGGCATTGACGGGGTCGGTGGGTGGGCGGCGCGTCCTGACCGTGAATGAGGCGAAGTCGGGAGTGGTGCGGAGCATGGCTGCCAGGCCTTGGAAGTAGAGTCTGGCGGCCTGTCCCTCCCAGCCCAAGACCTCGTCCAGA
>DASUCK010000034.1:0-8572 GCA_036276095.1 Nonomuraea sp.
TCCCGACCGTGATCCGGATGAAGCCGGGCATGGCGCGCACCATGCGCCCGATGCTCGCGTTGGCCGCCTCGTCGTCGTGTGCCCGCCACGGACGGTCGGCCAGCTCCGTCGCGTCCGACGTATCCATCCACGCACCCCTGTCAGCGTCCGGTCTGGCATTCACGCGGGGACCACCGAGACATGCGCCATGGAGACCGCAGCCCGACGAGCCCAATCTCACCAGCAGACGCCCGGGCGTCCTCATGCCCGCATCGGATCCGCCTCACCCAACCCCTTCCGCCAGAGGACTCCAGCCGACGTGCGGGGTCAGGGGATCACGCGACCGGTACGTTCTTCAGGGCCTCCCGCCGGCTCAGGCCGGAGATGCCCTTCGCCTTGACATACCGGACGACCTCCCCCGGATTGGTCTTGGCGTATTCCCGTAAGGCCCAGCCGATCGCCTTGCGGGCGAAGAAGTCGTTGTCCGACAGGCTCGGCTCGATGCAGGCGTACAGCAACGCGGTGTCGGTACGTGCCTTGAACCGGTTCTGGCACAGGATGGCCGTCCGCCGCTTCCACAGGTCGTCGTCGTGGGCCCATTCCAGCATGAGGGGCCGCATCGAGTCGGGGAAGGCCGCCAGCAGGCCGCCGACGCGGTGGGTGGCCAGCTCGTCCACCAGGTCCCACCACGCGCCGGTGACGATCATCTCCTCGTACATCGGCACCGTGTAGAGCGTCTGGAACCGGCGGTAGAGGTGGTATCCGGACAGCTCGATGGCGGCGTACCGCTCCTCGCGGTATTCCGCCTCCCGCCACAGCGACAACACCGCCCGCCGCCACTCCGGCGCGCTCTCCAGGCGGTGGTCGGCGAACACCCGCCGGAGCGCCGCCCGCCGCCGCACCGCCTGCACGCCGAGGAACGGCATCGCGGACTTCATGTAGGCCCGCATGGTCTCCGCCTTGTCCGGTTCGGCGGCCGCCTGGAGGGCCAGCCGGACCGCCTTGCCCAGGCTCATCCGCGCGGCTGGGTCGTGCGCTCGCCGGTGGCGAGCCCGTCGAACAACACGGTGATGTAGTGCTCGGCCAGCCCGCCGGGGTTGAGCCGGCCGCCGGGCCGGAACCAGCGGACCGCCACCCAGATGGTGTCGCGGATCATGCGGTAGGTCAGTTTGGGGTCGACGTCGGGCCGGAACTGCCCGGCCGCCTGGCCGGCCTTGATCTGCGACACCCAGATCTGCTCGACTTCGTCCTCGGCCTTGACGAGGTAGTTGAAGCGCTCGAACTGCCGCAGGTAGTTCCAGTCGTTCTGCATGACCGTGATCGCGGCCCGGTGGGGCTCAAGGGTGCCGAAGCCGATGCGGACCATCTCCGACAGCACGGTGCGCGGGTCGGCGGTGGTGTCGACGGCGGCGCGGTAGCGGGCGAGGAGGTCGTCGAGGAAGGTGGACAGCACCTCGTCGACGATCGTCTCCTTGGAGTCGAAGTGGTGGTAGAGACTTCCCGAGAGGATGCCCGCCTCTTCGGCGATCTCGCGTACTGTCGTGGCTTGGAAGCCCTTGCGCGCGAAGAGCTCCGCGGCGAGTTTGACGAGGTGGTCACGGCGCTCTGACGCCGACCCGGTGGAGGTCGCGCGCTGGCGCTTCGCCGGAGTGGTGGTGCCGGAGTTCTTTCGCGTGGTCACGGACACCATTATGAGGCCATGGACAATCGCTTGTTCACGTAACCGGCCCAGCTCACCGGGCGTTCCAGGTTGCACCAAGCGCTTGCTACCTGAGCGGCGGGTCAGGAGAACGGCGCCGCCGTTCGAGCGCTCCGACGCCGAGTCCCGCGGGGCCGCGGGCCGCTCCCCGTGCGGCGCCCCTGGCGGCCCGGAGAGGCGCCCCGCCCCGCACGCCGGCCGGAGTCCCTTGCCGAGGGGAACGGTTGACGTCAGAAAATGCCTCTAGCAAATAGGAAACTTTCCTATTAGATTTCGGGTCATGCGCCACAGCGGTGACCTGCTTCGCCTTGCCGACGCCGTCCTCCTCCCCGGTTTCGCGGGACTGACGCCCCCCGACTGGATCCGCCGCAGGCTCGGCGACGGACTGGCCGGCGTGGTGCTGTTCTCGCGCAACATCGCCGGCCCCGACCAGGTGGCCCGGCTGACGGCCGAGCTGCGCGGCGAGAACCCGTCCGTGCTCGTCGGCACCGACGAGGAGTCCGGCGAGGTCACCCGGCTGGAGGTGAACACCGGCAGCAGCCGCCCCGGCGGCTACGCGCTCGGCGTCCTGGACGACGTGGCCCTGACCGAGGCCGTGGCCAGGGACCTCGGCGGCGACCTGGCCAGGGCGGGCATCACGATCGACTTCGCCCCGTCGGCCGACGTCAACTCCAACCCGGACAACCCGGTCATCGGCCTGCGGGCCTTCGGCGCGGACCCGGAGCTGGTGGGCCGGCACACCCGCGCGTTCGTACGGGGCCTGCAGTCGGCCGGCGTGGCCGCCTGCGCCAAGCACTTCCCGGGCCACGGCGACACCTCGATCGACTCCCACCACGGCGTGCCCGTCGTGGCCGACGAGGGGATCGAGGAGGCGCTCTTCCCTTTCCGGGAGGCGATCAAGGAGGGGGTGAAGGCCGTCATGACCGGCCACCTCCTGGTCCCCTCGTACGACGCCGAGCTGCCCGCCACGCTCAGCCCCAAGGTGCTCGCCGGGCTGCTCCGGCAGGAGCTGGGCTTCGACGGCGTGATCATCACGGACGGCATCGAGATGGCCGCGGTGTCGGGGGCGTACGGGATCGGGGGCGCCTCCGCCCTCGCCGTCGCCGCCGGCGCGGACGCGATCTGCGTCGGCGGCGAGCGGGCCGACGAGGAGACCTCCCTGGCGATCCGCGACGCGATCGTCACGGCGGTCACTCGGGGGCTGCTGCCCGAGGAGCGGCTGGCCGACGCCGCTCGCCGGGTCCGCGAGCTGGCCTCCTGGGCCACCTCCTCGGGCAGCCCCGCCCCCCGGGACGGCCGCCTCGGCCTCGACGCGGCCCGCCGCGCGATCCGGGTCACCCGCCGGGCCGCCGCGCCGGTGCTGCCGCTGGCCACGGCCGCGTACGTGGTCGAGCTGGCGCCCGAGATGAACCTGGCCATCGACGGGAAGACCCCGTGGGGTGTCGGCGAGCCGCTGGCCCGGCTGCTGCCGGGCACCACGGTGACCCGGTTGGCGGCCGGCCAGGCCACCGGCGCGCGGCTGGAGCTCCTGCTTCAGGAGGCCGTCGGCCGCCCGCTCGTCATCGTGGTCCGCGACGCCCACCGCCACGCCTGGCAGGGGGAGGCCCTGCGGCACCTGCTGAGCGCCCGCCCGGAGGCGGTGGTGGTGGAGATGGGCCTGCCCGCCCGCGCCGACCTCGGCGCCGTGCACATCGCCACGTACGGCTCCGCCCGAGTCTGCGGCCAGGCGGCCGCGGAGGCGCTGACCGGTGCGCTCCGAGACTGACCGGCGCGGCCGCGACTCGTAGATCATGCCGCGGCGTCAGGGGCAGGTCACTGACACCCCGTGTCAGCGTATCCACCGATCCCCCATTCCATTACGTAGAGCTACCAATATGAGACGGAGAGTTATATGCTCGCAACGGCCTTGATCCCCTCGGGTCAAGGACGGTCAAAAGGGGCGGCGATGTGCCTAGGGCCCGTGGCGCCGCCGCCCTCGATGGGGTTCCCCTGACGGCGAAGGAGCAGAAGTGATCCGAAGAGTGTGCGCCGCGGTGGTCGTGGTGGCAGCGGCCGCCGGTGGCGCACTCCAAGCTGTCCCCGCGCACGCTGACGTCTGGTCCGACCTCTGGAACGGCACCTGGAACCACTCCGTCCGGTCCGGGAACCGGAGCGACAACAGCGGCTCGATCCAGTCCGGAAACACCTTCGGCGACGTCACCGGTGCCAACCGGGGCGAGGGCGCCACGACGAACGTCAACAACGTCAACGGCATCGCCTCGACCGCCACCCATGGCGGCATCACGGTGACGTACATCTTCGACTGACCGGCTGACGCCTGCAAACCTGCAATCGAAAGGACATTCACATGGTGAAGAAGCTCTGCGTGACCGGTCTCATCGCCGCCGCCGCGGCCGGTGCGACCCTGCTGGCGGCCCCCGCCCACGCCGACACCAACGCCGGAAACACCAGCACCAACAGCGACTCGGCGCAGTCCGGCAACAACTTCGGCAACATCGCCAACGTCAACTCCAGCGGCACCGACGTGACCAGCGTCAACAACGTCAACGGCAACGCCGTCACGGCCAGTGACGGCGGCAGCGTGACGATCGACGACGTCCTCGACTAGCCACCCCGGAGGCGCGGGCCGGGCCGGCGAGCGGTCCGGCCCGCGGCCGTGCTCAGCAGGAGATCCCGCCGTCCACCGGGATGACCGTCCCGGTGAGGTACGCCCCCGCCCGCGAGGCCAGGAAGATCGCAGTGCCGGCCATGTCGTCGGGGCGCCCGATGCGGCCCAGGGGCACGTTCGAGGCGATGGCCTGCCGGGTCGCCGGGTCGTCCAGGGCGAAGGCCATCATCTTCGACTCGAACGGCCCCGGCGCGATGGCGTTGACCGTGATGTGGTCCTTAGCCAGGTGCGTGGCCAGGTGCCGGGTGAGCATGTGCACGGCCGACTTCGTCGACGAATACGCGTACGTCGGCATCGCCGGCACCCTGATCCCGTCGACCGACCCCACGTTGATCACCCGCGCCGGGTCGTCGGCGCTCGCCGCCTCCCGCAGCCGCGGCAGGAACCGCTGCGTCAGGGAGAAGACGCCCTTGACGTTGATGTTCCAGAGCTTGTCGAAGGCGTGCTCCGGATATTCCTCCAGCGGCGCGCCCCAGGTCGCGCCCGCGTTGTTGACCAGCACGTGCAGCGGCCCGTCCACTGCCGACACCAGCGTCTCCAGGCCCTCGGGCGTGGACAGGTCGGCGGGCACGGCCGTGCACCCGAGTTCGGCGGCCGTCTTCTCGACGTGGGCGGTCTTGCGTGCCGAGATGTACACGGTCGCCCCCGCGGCGACGAACCCGGCCGCGATCATGCGCCCGATGCCGCGCGAACCGCCCGTGACGACGACCGTCTTGCCTTCCACCGAGAACAGAGTCATGTTCTGGAGCATGCCATACCGGCCGGTCGGTCGCCATGCTCAGACGCCGGGCAGCCGCCCGTTGCGGAAGAGGTCCACGAACCGCTGGTGGTCGTCGCGGGTCTGGGCGCCGTACCGGTGGGCGAAGTCCGTCAGCATCCCCACGAACCCGTCCCGATCGCCGCCGATCACCTTCACGATCGCCTCCTCCGTGGAGAAGTCGACGAGGTCGTGGCTGGACTCGTCGTCGGCCACCGCATGCATGCGCGCCACCGCCCGCCCGAGGTCGCGCATGATCGAGCGCAGCTCGTCCGGCTCGTTGACGTCGTCCCAGTCCAGGTCGGCCGAGTACGGCGAGACCTCCGCCACCAGCTGCCCCACCCCGTGCAGCGTGGTGTAGCCGAGCCACGGGTCGGCGTAGGCCTGCAGCGCCCGCTGCGACTCGGCCGTGCGGTGCCCCTGGTGCCGGAAGGCGGAGGCGACGTTCTCGTCGGTCACGTGCCGGGCCACGGCCGGCACCGCCGCCTGCTTCATGTAGAGGATGACGTCGTTCTCCAGCGCCTGCGAACGCCCCTCCAGCAGCAGGTTGTACGACGGCAGCCCCGCCGACCCGATGCCCACGCCCTTCCGCAGTGCCATGTCCTTGATCACATGCTCGACCGGGCTGCCCGGCGTGGGCAGCGAGGTCAGGTACTCCTCGAACGCGGCCAGCACCGCCTCCTTGGTCGCCGCGTCCACCGGCTCCCGCCCGTCCATGAGCGCGAAGCGGCGGTCGTAGTCGTCGATCACGGTCTCGACGTCCAGCAGCGCCACGCGCGTGTTCAGGCGCGCCGTCTGCAGCACCCGGTGCAGCACGCCGGAGGTGGTGTCGAGGGTGAGCGAGCCGATCGCGTCGTCACCGCCGGCCGCGACCGCGCCCAGCTCGGCCAGGTACGCCCCCGCGAAGTCGCTCACGAGCACGCCGATCGCGTCGTCGGACAGCGCCTTGGCGTACCCGAGCAGCGCCACGCTGGCCGCGAAACGCTTGAGATCCCACACGTACGGGCCGATGTAGGCCTCGTCGAAGTCGTTGACGTTGAAGACGAGCACGCCGGAGGCGTTCATGTAGGTGCCGAAGTTCTCGGCGTGCAGGTCGCCGTGGATCCAGACGCGGCTGGTGAGGAGGTCGAGATAGGACTCGTCGGCGTACGCGCCGGTCATGTCGGCGTAGAAGAGGCAGGCGCTGCCGCGGTAGAAGGCGAAGGGGGAGGCCGCCATCTTGCGAAACTTCCGCCTGAAGGCGGCTGGATCGCGCTTGATCGACTCGCCGAACTCGGTCATGAGGACATCGACGAGGAAGGAGGAGCGTTCGCTCATGCCCCGGATCCTAGATCCGGAGATCTCCCGCAGGCTACCCTGATCATTCCGTCGCACCTCAGGCGACCGCGCTTGTCAGGCGGCTCTGTCGTATCTGCCACTCCGGGCGCTCCGGCGTCTCGGGCGCGGGTGCGCCAGGCCCTCGGCGGCGAGCCGGTCGGGCACGCCGTACAACGTGCCGATCGTGGGCTGCACGCGGCCCTCGGACAGCCGGTCGACTCCTGGACGATGCCGCAACCGGGGCGCGGCGGATCAGGAAGGCTCGACGAAGCCGCCGTAGCCGCCGCGGAAGAAGACCAGCGGGCCGCCGTCGGCGTGCGTGTCGAGCTGGAGGACCCGCGCCACGACGATCATGTGGTCGCCCGCCGGGTGCTCGTCCTGGACCGTGCAGTCGATCCAGGCCAGCGTGCCCTCCAGCACCGGGTTGCCGCCGGGGGAGCCGGTCCACTTCAGCCCGGCGAACTTGTCGCCGCCCCTGGCCGCCATCTGGGCGCACACCTCCTGCTGGTGCTCGGCCAGCACGTTCACGGTGAGCACCTTCGCGCCGCGCACCCGGGGCCAGCTCGTGCTGGTGTGCGCGATGCAGAAGGCGACTAAAGGGGGCTCCAGCGAGACGGAGGTGAAGGAGTTGGCGGCCAGGCCGCATGGTCGTCCGTCATGGGGGTCGAGGGCTGTGATCGCCACCACGCCGGTCGCGAACCTGCCGAGCACCTGCCGGAAACGCAGGCTGTCGAGGTGGCCGTTCGCGGTCTGCTGGGATGGGCCCGTGGGCATGGTGGCTCCGTTGCGAGTCCTGCGCTTGTGGGGCGCCGGAAGGCCGCGGCAGCCGTCCGACGCGATGAGCCGGGCGGCGGGTGATCTCATGCGTCGCCTCCTGATCCACCGGCTGTGCCACCTGACACCAAGCGCTTGCTTGGAACGTAGAGGCGGCCTGGGAATGACGTCAAGTAGGGGTAGGGGACGGTGCGTTGACGGGAGCGGAAGGCCGGCCCGCGGGCGACGGCGGGCGTCACGCGCCCTCGGGAGGCGGGGCGCCGGAAGGCCCGCTGCCGGTCAACACCCACGGTGGCTTCCTGTCGGGGGGTTACGTCCACGGTCTCAACCACATCGCGGAGGCGGTGTCGTAGCTCGGGGCGAGGCGCGGAAGCGTCGGGTCCGGGCACGGAGGCGGCGCTGTCCACGGGTCGGCCCGGATAGGTCCTGCCCGCCACGCCCGCGCTTATTCGCCGGGGAGGGTGATGGTGGCCTCGCCGCCACAGTTTGGCCGCGATCGGCGGGGTGGGCCGTCCGGTGGGAGTGTGCCGCGGTACGCGCGCTCGCCGGCCCGACACCGGCCCGGGTGAATCACCTTGCACCGCACCGCAAGAGTTCGCGCTAGATGACCATGGTACGTACATTGGATTCGTACCCTGAAATCCCACCAGTCCCACCATCACGAAGGTGCCCCCAGGCTGGGCTCATCCGGGCGATGATGAGGCAGTAGATGTCGGCGTGGACGGCGGGCGGTGAACGTGGGCGGAACTGGCTCCGCGGCGGTGGCGGTGGCTGCCACGCGGTCATCGGTTGCGCTCATGCCGGCCGTCCGCCCTCCGGTCCGGGGCCCGCCGGCGGGTCCGGGGCCCAGTGAACCCTGTCGGGAGGAAGAGATGCGATGGCCGGTCTTCGGAGGAAAGCGCGCCCTGGCGGGCGTGGGGGACCCGCCAGGACGCGCTTCCTGCCCCGTGAGCGGCGGCGCCAGGACTCCGGCGAGGGATGGAGTCCTAGGCCGCGTGTTCGCACACGGAGTCGATGGGGGAGCGTGGAGGCTCCTGCCGCCGGTGACGTGCGATGCGTCGGGCCGCGCGGACCGGGTCATCAATGGGGTGCGTGACGGGGGCGCCACCCTCCTCGTTCCAGACAAAGGATCCGTCGTTGCACCACACGGTCAGCTCAGCCGACGCCGATTGCACAGACCGCCGAACGCCCTGGCATGTGTGGGTGGACCTGGGGAGGCGCGACACGTAACGCAGTAAACGCGTCGCGTCACCGGGGTCCTGCCAGAGCGGGTACGGCGTACCCGTGCGGACCGGCGACACTGGCCTTCACCCCCTCACCGGCCTTTAGATGGATTTGTACCAACGAATGGATGATGGGCCGCTCAAGGGGGTTCGGT
>DASUCK010000035.1:0-23628 GCA_036276095.1 Nonomuraea sp.
GAACAGTGAGCCCGCGTCGGCGACCGGGATGCCACCGATGTCGATTTCGTCCACCACAAGCCTCCATGCGTAGTAACGCTATATATCGCGACGCTACAACGGCGGTTGCCGCGGCGGAAGGCCCGATATAGCGTTACTACCTATGAGGGCCGAAGCGCTGAAAGGACACCTCGACGGCCTGCTGCTAGCGGCGCTGGAGGACGGCCCGCGACACGGCTACGCGGTCAAGGAGGCCCTGCGCGATACCACCCAGGGCCGGATCGATCTGCCCACCGGCACCGTCTACCCAGCGCTGCACCGGCTGGAGCGAGCCGGGCTGATCACGGGAAGCTGGTCGGTGGTCGGCGGACGCCGCCGCCGCACCTATGAACTCACCGGCGACGGCCGTGCCGCGCTCAGCGGTGAACGGGCCGGCTGGCAGGAGTTCGCCAGCGCGGTCACCGCAGCCCTGGGAACACGGACAGCTCCTGCACGGTCATGGCCGGCCACGAGCTGATCGACGCCCAGCTCACCCTCCTGGCCCGCCGGCTGCCGGCCCCGGCCGTGGAGGAGCTGGCCGACGGGCTGGCCGAAGCCTATGAAGCCCACCTCGCCGCGCTCGGCGAGCCTGATATCGCCGCCCGCGCGGCGATCGCCGAGTTCGGCGACGCAGACGTGATCACCGCAGCCTTCGTCCGCGTCTCACCCTGGCGGCGGACGGCGATGGCGCTGCTGGCCACGGGCCCGATCATGGCCCTGCTCTGGGGCCCAGCCTTGATCTCCGCCCAGATGTGGACCTGGCCCATCACGCCGCCCGCGCGGATTGCCTACGGCCTCGCACTCGCCGCGACCGTGCTCATCCTGCTGAGCGTGGTGCGGGAAAAGCACGCCTACCGGCGCACCCAGACCGCCACCCTGGCCGCGGTGATCGCCCTGATCCTGCTGGATGCCGGCATGCTCACGGCCGCCGCCGCCAGCGTGCCGCTCCCGCCCTGGCCCCTGGCGTTGGCCGCACTGGCGAGCCTGATCAGGATCATCGCGGCCGTTCGCGCGCTGCCGCCGCTTCTGCAGCACCGGTAACGAGGCCTGCACGAGCGGACGTGTTGAGGAGGATGGCTCGGCCTGCGCAGGCGCCTTGCATGGCGACCGTAGGGGAGGCGGGTGAGGCGGCGGCGGTGCCGCTCAGCCGATGAGCCGCCTGCCGGGTTGAAGCTCGCGGTCGGCCTGCTCGTGCTGGGCCGCGACGATCTCGCCCGCGATGGTGACGCATTCGCCGCAGATCTGCACGCCGGGCCCGTGCACCATGGCGCGGTGCGGGTCGGGGCAGCCGCAGAAGGAGCAGGCGCGGGTGCCGGGCTCGCGCTTGCCGAGCTTGCGACCGCGACGGCCCGGCCGGGGCGGGGGCGGGATGCAGTCGGCGAGTTCCTTCTTGATGTGGGCGGCCTCGACGCCGAGATCGTCCAGGATACGGCGGGCCGAGCAGCCCGGGTCGGTGGCCAGGATGAACAGCAGGTGCTCGGTGCGGGCCAGGTTCTGGCCACGGCTGGCGGCGAAGCGGCGGGCGCGCATGACCGTGTCGTAGGCCTCGCCGTCGCCCACCGTCCGCCTGCCGTCATCGGCCCCGCCGGCAGCGGTGTCGGGGGCAGTGTGTGGACGCAGCAGCCGGGCGGCGGACTGGAGGACCTTGTCTCGGGTGACGCCGAGCCGGTCCAGCACGCCTGCGGCCCGGCCGACCTGGAGCAGGCCGAGCAGCAGGTGCTGGGTGCCGGGGGTGCTGGTCTCGGCGTCGGCGGCCTGTTGAGCGGCTTGCAGGCAGGTGGCCAGGCGCGGGGCGATGGCGGCCGGTTCGGTGACGGGGCCGCCGCTGACCTCCAGCCGGGGGGCGTAGCGCTGGCGAGCGGCCTGCTTGGAGATGCCGAGCCGCTGACCGATGTCGGTCCACGACAGGCCGGCGTCGCGGGCGGTGCGGACGTAGTGGTCGACCATGGCGTCGGCGGCCTGGCCGGTCAGTGCGGCGTAGGTGACGGCCGCCTCCAGCAGCACCAGAGCATCGGTGCCGGCGGCTCGGTCGGCCACCGCTTCGATCATTGCTTGAGTGTTCAGCGCGGGGCTGTCCATGACGACAACGTTAGATTGTCGATGGTGCGCCGACAATCCTCTCTTGTCGCCGCCCGCAGGGGGCGGGGGCAGTGCCCGGTAGCGGCTACTGAAGGTCGGTCTCGGCCAGGAGCGGGCCGAAGATGGCCACGCCCAGCTGCAGTGCCGTCTGCTGGTCCAGGACTTGGCCGCTCACCTGAGGGTGGCTTTGGGCCCACGCGTGGGCGCTGGCGGAGTCGGCGAAGAAGTTGACGTAGCCGCAGCACACCTCCGCGGCGGCCGCGCTCGTCCCGGGAGCCGGTGCCTGCGGTGGTGCGGGCGGGCAGGCGTCGCAGGCGGCCTGCTGGCCCGCGTACACCACCGCGCTCGCCGGGGCCCAGCGCGCCGGCCCGGCCGCCGTAACCTCCACAGGGACCTCCACCGTGACCGGCCGGTCGTCGGACGGGTCGGCCGAGGTGATACGCACGTCGCGGCGCAGCATCGCGGCGATGCCGAGCGCGTCGATCGCGCACATCGCGAACACGGCCGGCCCGCTGTCGATCTGCACCCGGTGCGGGGTCGGGGTTGCGGAGAACGGGTAGGCGGCGCGGATCTGCCCGGTCCCGTTCCCGTCCCCTTCTCCGCAATCGTTCAGGCGCAGGAAGTCGGCGGCGTGCAACTCGGCCAGCACCTGCTCGGCGCTCACGCCGTACGGGGCGGCCGCGCGGGCCAGCTCGGCCATCGGCGGTGCCGCTCCGGTTCGTGCGAAGCCGCGCAGCACCTGCTGGTGTACCGCCCGCAGCCCACCTTGCACTGGAGCTGCCCGCCCGGCCCCGGCGCGCCCCAGCGCATCGGCCCACACCGGGACCGACTCGGGCACCGACTTGGACGCTGGCTCGCTCAGGGCCGGGCCGCCGTGGGCGAGCGCCTGGTCCAGCGTGCCGCCCAGGGCGCGGCGCAGCGCCGCCACCAACGCCGCCACCGACGGCGCCCCCTCGATGCGGCCCTGTTCATCGCGATACATGCGGCAGGCCAGACCGGTCGACATCGCGGGGTCGGCGAATGGATCACGGCCGTCGATCAGCAGCGTCGGCGAGCCGCGCATCTGCCAGCGCGCCGCCTGCCCGGCGTCGGTCGCCGTCCGGCGCGTGATCGTGGCCTCCGCCGCGGCGCCGGTCTCGGCCAGCGCCTGTGCCAGGCGAGCCTCCAGCATCGGGGCGTTCGGGCAGTCCGGCACCGTCACCACCACCAGCTCCATCACCCGGGTCTCCCTCCTCGTACTTCTCGCGCCGCGAGTCGGCATCCGGTTCGACGGTAAACCTTCCAGTGCGCTGGAAGGTCAAGGTCGTAGCCTGGAGGCATGCGTATCGGTACGTTGGCCGCTACGGCGGGACTGTCTGCCAAAACCATCCGCTTCTACGAAGAGGCCGGCCTGCTCGCGGCCCCGCCGCGCACGCCCGCCGGCTACCGCGACTACCCGGCCGAGGCCGCCAACCGGCTCGCCTTCATCCGCGACGCCGCGGCGGCCGGCCTGTCCTTGGCCGAGATCCGCGGCGTGCTGGCCATCCGCGACACCGGGCAGCCGCCCTGCCAGCACGTCACCACGCTGATCGAGGCCCACCTGCAGCGGGTCGAGCAGCGCATCGCCGAACTGCTCGCCACCCGCGTCGCGCTGCAGGGCCTGCACCAGCGGGCACAAGAGGTCGGTCCGGCCGACTGCGGACCTGCGGAAATCTGCCGCATCCTATCCACCGCGTGAGCCCTCAGCCTCGGCTGGTGACGGCCGCCGTGGCAGGATCGAGGGCGTGCAGGAACAGCACTACACCGCCGACAGCCAGCCGGGCGGGCGCGGACGTCTGTTCGTCCCCGTGCCATTCGACCCGGACCAGGTGTGGGCGCCCAAGCCCGTCCATCACGTGACGGGCACGCTGAACGGGATGGGCATCCGCGCGGTGATCACCGAACACCGCGGGCAACGCGGTTTCCTGCTCGGCCCGGACTGGCTGCGCTGCGGCCTGGAGCCCGGCACTCAGGTGCGCGTGGTGCTCACCCCTGAGGGACCGCAGCGGGCCGACCTTGCCGAGGACATCGCCGCGGCGCTGGAGGCCAGCCCGGCGGCGGGTGCCTTCTTCGACGCGCTCGCCCAGTTCTACCGGCGAGCCTACCTGCGCTGGATCGATGCCACCAAAGGCCGGCCCGAGGTACGCGCGCAGCGGATCGCCGAAGTGGTCAGCCTGCTGGAGGCGGGGATCAAGCAGCGCCCGACCTGAGCGCCGCCAGATTGCCTGGCGCCCCGGGTCACCGCACTGGGCCCGCCTGAACCGGCTCCTTGAACCAGGTCAGCCGCCCTCGTGAGCGCCGTCGTGGAAGGGGCGCAACCCTCCGGCCACATCAGCGCGGGAATGCGTCTTGGCGTCGTCTCCTGCCAGTGCGCTGCGCGGGTCGACCGCCCAGCCGCCGGAGTCCTCGCCAGTGAGCTTCTGCCAAGGCTCGATGCGCTCGAGCCAGTTCACCAGCCGGTGCAGATCCCGCTGCTCGTCGCTGTTCACATCGTGAGACGGTACGCTCGCGGCTCGCCGAAGTGCGAGGTGTTTTCCGTCTCCCGGCATCGGAGCACGTCCCCACGCATGAGGGACACTGGCGGCGCAGTGGCACTATGGCGGGCATCAGGCAGGCAGCAGGTCCGCGAGGAGGTTCTCGACCCGGTTCTTGATCTCGTCGCGGATCGGGCGTACGGCCTCGATGCCCTGGCCTGCGGGGTCGTCGAGCTTCCAGTCCTCGTACCGCTTGCCGGGGAAGATCGGGCAGGCGTCGCCGCAGCCCATGGTGATCACGACGTCGGAGGCTTCGACCGCGTCGACGGTGAGGATCTTGGGATGGGCGGCGGTGATGTCGATGCCGACCTCGCGCATCGCCTCGATCGCGACCGGGTTGACCTGGTCGGCGGGCGCCGATCCCGCCGAGCGGACCTCGATCCGGTCGCCCGCCAGGTGGATGAGCCAGCCGGCCGCCATCTGGGAGCGACCGGCGTTGTGCACGCAGACGAACAGGACGCTGGGCTTGCTGCTCAAGAGCTGGTTCCTTTCGGTTGTCGCCGTCTTCAGGCGGTGGGGATTTCGAGGTCGTCGAGCAGGCGGCGCACTCGGCGTTCGATCTCGTCGCGGATGGGCCGCACGTCCTCGACGCTCTTGCCCTCGGGGTCGTCCAGTTCCCAGTCGAGGTAGCGCCTGCCGGGGTAGACGGGGCAGGCGTCGCCGCAGCCCATCGTGACCACGACGTCGGCGGCGCGGACGATCTCCTCTGTCCACGGCTTGGGGAACTCACGGGAGATGTCGATGCCCCGCTCGGCCATGGACGCCACCGCGGCGGGGTTGATCTCGCTGGCGAACTCCGAGCCGCCGGACCAGGCCAGCGCGCGGTCTCCGGCCAGGTGCTGGAAGAAGCCCATGGCCATCTGCGAGCGTCCGGCGTTGTGCACGCACAGAAACAGCACGATGGGCCGCCCGTCGTGGTGGCCTTCCACGCGGGCCAGGGCATGCAGGCGCTGGCGGGCGAAGCGTTCGGCGAGCAGCGGCAGGTAGTTGGGGATCGTGCTGTGCAGGGCGAACTGGTCGTAGCTGGTGTGCAGGAACCGTTCGATGGTCTCGGCGCCGAACGTGCCGGTGAACTCCTCGGCCAAGCGTCGGGCGGCGGTGAGCAGGGCGTGCTGCTGATCGATGGACAGGTCCAGGTGGCGGTAAGTCTCCGGCATGGCTCACTCCTTGGGGGGATGGATGGCGGGTGCCAGCCGTTGCACGCGGTCGGCGATGTCGGTGTAGGCGTGTTCGAACGCCTCGTCGCTGCCGGCGCGTACCGGGTCGGGAATGGACCAGTGCAGTCGTTCGAGGTCGGCGAGCTGCTCGTGGGCGGTGTCGCAGACGGCCACGACCAGGTCGTCTGGGCGTAGCGTCTGATCCACGTGACTGGTCGTGGCGTGGTCGAGGTCCAGGTCGTGGCGGGTGGCGAGGGCTAGGGCGCGGGGATGGACATGTGGTGCGGGTGCCGTGCCTGCCGAGGCGGCTGGTACGGCGCTGGTGCGGGCCCACAGGGCGGCGGCCAGTTGGGAGCGGGCGGAGTTGTGGGTGCAGACGAACACGATGCGCGGGGCGCGTCGGACCGCGGCAGGCACCAGGCCGGATAGCGATTGCGGGATCAGGCGCAGGTAGGTGCGTCTGCGGTCGCCTTCGGAGCGGTGGCGTTCGATCACGCCCGCTTCCTGCAGTGTTTTCAGGTGGTGGGCGAGGAGGTTGGTGGGCAGGCCGAGGATCTGGCCGAGTTCGCCCGGGGACGCGTCGCCCAGCAGCAGCCGGTCCACAATGGACAGCCGGCCCGGGTCGCCGAGTGCCGCGTGCACCCGGGCCCGGGCCTCCAGCGAAGAAGACCCGTCAATGTTCATTGAGTCAATGATTATTGAGCTATCTCTTCGCGTCAAGTTGCCGGTGCTCAGCGCCCGTCTTGATGGGGTACGACCGGCTCGGCAGTTGCCGCGGTAGGACCGCCGAACAGGCCATGCACCAGCGCCAACCCGATAACACCGCCGACCAACTGGGCCACGATGAAGCCGAGCACCGAGGCAGGAGCGATGCCAGCGAAGGTGTCGGAGAAGGCGCGGCCGATGGTGACGGCAGGGTTGGCGAAGCTGGTGGAGGAGGTGAACCAGTACGCCGCCCCGATGTAGCCGCCCACCGCGAGCGGGGCGACGGCCGTACGGCCCGACCTGGTCAGGCAGAAGATCACCAGCACCAGGCCAGCGGTCGCGACGACCTCCCCCAGCCACAGGTGCGCACTCGATCGCGACGTGCCCGACCAGGCGATCACGGGCTTGTCGAACATCGCGTTGGCCAGCACGGCGCCGCCGATAGCCCCCAGCACCTGGGCCACCATGTAGCCGCCGAGTTCGCCGCCGGACAGGCCGTGTCCGCTCTGGCGTCCCTGCCACCAGTCGGCTAGCGACACCACCGGGTTGAAGTGGGCGCCGGAGACCGGGCCCAGGACGACGATGAGGACCGCCAGGCCGAAGACGGTGGCGGTGGAGTTTTCCAGCAACTGCAGGCCCACGTCTTGCGGGGACAGCGTCTGGGCCATGATCCCCGACCCGACGACCACCGTCACCAGCAGCGCGGTACCGAGGAACTCGGCCAGCAACCGGCGCTTCACCCGTCCACCTCGACAGCCGCCCCGTCAACCGCCCCGTCAGTCGCCCCGTCATCCACCACTGCGGGCGCGGCCAGCAGCGCCGACAGCTCGGCGAGCCGTTCCGGCACGACCCGGTAATACACCCACGAGGCCCGCCGCTCGCTGGTCAGCAGGCCCACGTCCTTGAGCACCTTGAGGTGGTGGCTGATCGTCGGCTGGGCCAGGTCGAAGCTCGCGGTCAGGTCGCACACGCATGCTTCGCCGCCCTGGTGGCTGGCCACGATCGAGACGATGCGCAGCCGTACCGGGTCGCCCAGCGCTTTGAACGTCCGCGCCAATCCGGCCGCCTGATCCTCGCCCAGCGGTTCACGCGCCAGCGGCGAGCAGCAGTCCAGCACCTTCAACATATTCATGAGCGTCAATATTGACGTGCATGGATATCAGCAGGGACACGCCATGATGAACGGCAGATGACCAGCCCGCCGGACCGCGTCAGCCGCCGACCGCTGTGCTGCGCCGTTCGATCATCAGCACGTCGCGCCAGACGCCGTGGTGGCGGCCGACACGCTCGCGGGTGCCGACCGCCCGAAAGCCCAGCGCCTGGTGCAGGGACAGGCTGGCAGTGTTCTCCGGGAAGACGCCGGACTGGATGGTCCAGACCCCGGAGTCTTCGGCGGCGGCGATGAACGCGGTCAGCAGAGCGCGCCCGATGCCGTGCGCCTGGCAGCCGGGGTGAACGTAGATGCTGTGCTCGACCACTCCGGCATAGACCGGCCGGGGCGACACCGCCGAGGCAGCCACCCAGCCGAGAATGTCGCCGGTGCCGGTGTCGCAGGCCACGTAGCGCAGGTGGGGTAGCTTCGCCGCGGTGAAGCCCTCCCAGCTCGGGGCGGTCGTCTCGAAGCTGGCTTGGCCGGTGTCCAGCCCGGCCTGGTAGATGGCCAGCACCTGCTCGGCGTCGGCCTCGCGCATCGGCCGGATCTCCACCCCCTTCCCAGCGGCGGGCTTGACGGCCTGAACGATTGCCGAGCGCACGCCGTCGCCATGATCGGCGGTCAGCGTGATGCGCACGCTCGTGAACCCGGCGGCCGCCAGCAAGTGCCGGTACTCGGCCACCGGTAGCGCCCCAGCCACGCAGCCGATGCGCTGCTCGGCCGCCGCCCGGCGATCCGGGTCGATCGCCCCGTCGACCACGACGTCGCTGACGCCGAACCGGCCGCCCGGCCGCAGTACCCGGAACGCCTCGGCCAGCACCGCGGCCTTGTCGCTGGACAGGTTGATCACGCAGTTGGAGATGACCACGTCCACCGACCGGTCCGGCAGCGGCCCCCGTTCGATCGTGCCGTGCAGGAACTCCACGTTGCGCGCGCCGGCCTGCTCGGCGTTGCGCCGGGCCAGCGCCAGCATGTCGGAGCTGGCGTCCAGCCCGTACACCTTGCCCTGCTGGCCGACCCGGCGGGCCGACAACAGCACGTCGATACCGCCACCCGAACCGAGGTCGAGCACCGTCTCGCCGGCGCGCAGCTCGGCGACGGCCACCGGGTTGCCGCAGCCCAGGCTGGCCCGCACCGCCCCCTCGGGCAGCACCCCAAGCTCGTCATAACCGGCCGCGCCGAAGCAGCCCTGCTCGAAGGCGTCCTGCCCGCAGTCGGTGATCGTCCGTCCGGCGTCCGCGGCACGGGCCAGCGCGGAGTAATGGTCGATGATCTCATCGTGCGCCATGGTGACGCTCCTTCACTCGCAGGTGGGCGTGGCCGGCACAGGGTTGCCCATGACCACGTCGGCGGCGGTCGGGAAACAGCTCACACAGTTCTCGTTGATCCGATACAAGCTGGACGTGCCCTGCTTCTCGACCAGCACGAACCGCACCTCGGCCAGGATCTTCAAATGGTGCGAGACGGTGGACTGGCCCACCCCGGAGGCGGCCACGATCTCACCCACACTCATCGGCGTACGCCGCCGTGCCAGCAGCGACACGATCTGGATGCGGGTGGCGTCGGCCAGGGCCTTGAACCAGCTCGCGTACTCCTCGGCCTCCGCGCGCGGCAGCGGCTCCTTCTCTTCCATCGTTAATCGACGATATTCGATGGATGTGGAAAGCGGAACCCGTCGTCACCGCGCTCCCAGGAAATCTGATGTACGTGATAATGGTCTATTATCACGTACATGAGCGATCACGACGCCGCGCCGACCAGGACAACCCCTCGCTGGAGTAGTGCGCGACTCCGGCACGTTATCCGGTACATCGCCCAGGCCGGTGCAGTGACCGCCGCCAGGCGGCCGGCATGAGCGCCGCGCCGAAGGTCACCGCCCTGCGCGGCGAGCACGTCACGCTCGCCGCGGCCGCCGACGCCTTCCTGACCACCCCGCGCACCGCCAACCCCAACACCCACCGCGCCTACGCCTCGGCCATCGACCGCGTCACCGCGCTGCTCGGCCGCGACCGTCCGCTCACCGAGGTGACCGACGCCGAGATCGGCACCGCGCTCGCCGAGTTGTGGGGGGCGAGCGCGCCGGCGACCTGGAACCGCAACCGCGCCGCCGTCACCTCCTGGCTGACCTGGTGCCAGACCAAGAAACACTGGGCCGCCCCGTCGGTCCCGGCCGACGCCGAACGCCGCAAAGAGAGCGCCGACGAGACCCGCGCGGTCGCCAAGACCACCATCCACCGGCTGCTGTCACGCCGCGACATCCCGCTGCGCGAGAAGACGCTGTGGCGGATGCTGTACGAGACCGGCGCCCGGGCCGCCGAGATTCTGGCGATGAACGTCGAGGACCTCGACCTGGAACACCGGCGCGCCCCCGTCCGCTCCAAGGGCGGCGCCACCGAATGGGTGTACTGGGACAGCGGCACCGCCCACCTGCTGCCCCGCCTGCTACGTCTCCCCGACGGCAGCACGCGCACGCACGGCCCGCTCTTCCTGGCCGAACGCCGCCCGGTCCCGGCCCGCCGCCCGGCGGCCGCCGACATCTGCCCGCACACCGGCCGCGCCCGTCTCGGCTACGACCGCGCCCGCGTCTTGCTGGAGAAGTACGCCGGGCTCGATCTGCACCAGTTGCGCCACTCCGCCGCCACGCACCTCGGCGAGGCCGAGGTGCCGCTGCAGCTCATCATGGGCAAGACCCGGCACAAGAATCCCCGCACCGCCATGCGCTACGTCAAACCCGGCGCCGAAGCCATCGCCAAGGTCACCGACGTCCTGGCGCCCCGTCGCCGTACCCACTGATCAACCCCAGTGGCGGCTCGCCGGAGTTCCGGGCCGTGATGGCAGTAGTGCCACCAGGATCCCACGCTCGCAAGATCATAGAAGTCGGGACAACACTCCACTCTTGCTATGACGTGCCTATATCGGGCTATCATCGTTATATGGCGATTGATAGTGATGCTGGCTCCTGCGTCAGCGCCGACATTGCCGCCGGCGTCCCCCCGGCGGCCGCACTGTTCCACTCCCTGGCCGATGAGAACCGGCTGCGCATCGTGCAACGCCTGGCCCGCGGCGAGGCCCGCGTGGTGGACCTGGTCGCCGAGCTCGGCCTGGCCCAGTCCACCGTCTCCAAACACCTGGCCTGCCTGCGCGACTGCGACCTGGTCGACTACCGCGCCGAAGGCCGCCAGTCCTTCTACAGCCTGACCCGGCCCGAGCTGATGGACCTGCTCGCCGCCGCCGAGCAGCTGCTGGCCGCCACCGGCCACGCCGTGGTGCTCTGCCCCGCCCCCAGCGCCGTCCCCGGCGCCGCCCGCCCGGACAGCGCGCAGGCCACCGGCGAGGTGGTGGCATGAGCGCGATCAACCTGCCCGGCCTCGCTCCCTCCCCGGCCCGCCGCACGGCGCTGCAGCGCCGCATCCGGCTGCTGGTCGCGGCGACCATCACCTACAACGTGATCGAAGCCGCCGTCGCCATCACCGCCGGCACCATCGCCTCCTCCGCCGCCCTGATCGGCTTCGGCCTCGACTCCATCGTCGAGGTAGCCTCCGCCGCCGCGGTCGCCTGGCAGTTCTCCGCCACCGACCACGAACGCCGGGAGAAGACAGCGCTGCGGGTCATCGCGATCTCGTTCTTCGCGCTGGCCGCCTACGTCACCTTCGACGCCGTGCGCGCGCTGCTCGGCGCCGGCGAGGCCGAACACTCCACCCCCGGGCTGATCCTGGCCGCCCTGAGCCTGGTCATCATGCCGTTCCTGTCGTACGCGCAACGACGCGCCGGCCGCGAGCTCGGCTCCGCCTCCGCCGTCGCCGACTCCAAGCAGACCCTGCTGTGCACCTACCTGTCCGGCGTGCTGCTGGTGGGCCTGGCGCTCAACAGCCTGTTCGGCTGGTCCTGGGCCGACCCGATCGCCGCCCTGGTCATCGCCGCCGTCGCGGTCAAGGAAGGCCGCGAAGCCTGGCGCGGCGACGCCTGCTGCGCGCACCCGCTCGCCTTCACCGGCGAGAGCGCCACGGCGAGCGAGGAGGGCTGCGCCGACGGCTGCTGCCAGACCGACACGTCCGCCACCGCCACCACCGCCACCGCCACCGCCAGCATCGACACCGCGATCAAGAAGGCGTGATGATCGGCCGGACGCCTGAGCGCGTGCGCCGCCTCCTCGGCCGCGATGCGCGCCGCCCGCACCGCGACGCGTGCCTGTGTCGGCCTCACCCAGCTCATGCCCGTCCCCGGCGATCTGGCCGCCGTGTTCCAGGCCGCCTGACCTCCAACCCCTACCAGTACAAGGAGCATGCCAGTGGAGCAGGCGATCCCGTGGACGGCGTTGGCCGGGTGGGGGCTGGTCTACGGGCTGGCGGTCAGCGCGCTGTTCACCGCCGTCCTGTTCAGCGGAGCGCTGGCCGCTCGCAACTTCATGGTGCAGGACTACCCGCCCGCCATCCGCGACCGCTACGGCGCGAAAAGCCCACGCGGGCAACGCGTGGCCCGCGCAGCGAGCATCATCGTCGCCATCGGCGTGGTGGCCATCCTGGCCGTGGCGTTGATGCACCTGTCCAGGCTCGCTCCCGGCGCCGGGGTGCTCGCCGTGTTCGTCTACGCGTGGATCATCTTGCAGACCTTCAACCTGTTCGACCTGGTCGTCCTGGACTGGCTCATCGTGGTCACCTGGCGGCCCGCCCTGGTCGTGCTGCCCGGCACCGAGGACATGTCCGACTACCGCGACCTCGGCTTCCATCTGCGCGGCTTCGCCAAGGGCATCGTCATCTGCTCGGTCGGCGCGGGCATCGCCGCTGGCGCCTACAGCCTGCTGACGGCGCTCATCTGACCTTTAGTTGGTGCCAGACGCCTCAGCCGCAGCCAGCCCACTTGCCTTACATGCCTTAACGACCGTGAAGCGGCTGACCAGCTACTTCGCTTGAATACCCCAGATAACCGCTGAACCGAGTGGCGGCCGGCCGGAGCGATAGGAGCTCCGGGCCGTGCCGACGCTGACGTCGCGGGCGAGGGCTAGCTACTGACGATTTGTGTCGCGACTTACTGACACTTTCGTGTCGCCGCCACTGACATCGCACGTCGCGGGTCGCTGACATTCTCCGGTCGCTTGGCACTGCCCACGCTCGCACGAGAACGGCTCCAGCTCCAGGACCTGCTGAATGTAACGGGTCACGTGTAGGGGCCCATCTGACCCGCTTGCTGCAATTCGTGGGTCAGAGCCTTCGTCTGCTCCGAGTTGAGGCCGAACACCGGGACGATGCTCTCGATGTCGCGGGCGGTGTGCCGGGTGTAGATGGGAGGCGGCCAAGATAAGCCGAAAAGGGGCAACGCCCTGGTCAGGGCGCCTATCGGTTGAAGACGCGTTCGATGACGGCGGCGGTCTCGGCGGGTCCGGCTCGGAAGTACCGCGCCGAGGTGTCCAGAGAGGCGTGACCGAGCAAGGCTTGGACTTGGGCGGGGTCGGCGCCGCCTTGCCGGAGGCGGGTGGCGAAGGTGTGGCGCAGTCGGTGGGGTCGCAGGCCCGTGATGCGGGCGTCCTCACCGACGGCCAGGACGACCTGGGTGATACCGGAGTCGGTGAGTCGGCCGCGTTGGCCAGTCCATAGCGGGCCCAGGTCGCGGCCGCGCTCATCCAGCCACGCCGTGAGGCGAACGCGAGCGAACGCGGGCAGCGGGACAGTGCGGACCTCATCTCCCTTGCCGTGCAGGCGGACGGTACCGGTGCGGGCGGTGATGGCCACGTCCTCGAGTTCGAGTCGGCCGCACTCTTCCACCCGTGCCCCGGCGTACAGCAGCACCGCCACGATCGCCGCGTCGCGGACGCCGCGGCGGGCGGCCGCGCGTTCGACTGCGCCCTGCTCGGCGACGGTGAGGGCGTCGGGCTCGCCGGGCTTGGGAACACGGGCGCGCTTGACCGCGATACGTAGCCCTATCTGCTCATACATCAGCGTGACCGCCGCCAGGGCCTGATTGATGGTGGCGGGTTTGGCGCGACCCTCGATGAGGTGCCGGCGCCAGGCGGTGACGGCGGCTTCGGCGCCGACGATGTCGGCGAATGCGTCGGGGTGGTCGGCGGCGCACTCGGTGAGCCAGGCGAGGTAGGCGTGGGTCTGCCGCTTGTACGCCTTCACGGTATTGGCAGCCAGTTTGCACCGGTCGAGATGCCGGCGCACTCCGCTCAGCGCGGCCTCGGCGGCCGCAAGCGGGCTGTGGGAGTCGGGATGGAGCGGGACGACGGAGGCGGTCATGCCATGGTCTCCTTCTTATCCGCTGAATTCCGTCCCGGCGAGCGGACCCGTCACGGCGTCGTTATCCGCTGAGATCCTAGCGATACTCAGCGGATAATGAACGTTATCGCCTGACTTCATTTGGACTGTGCGCGGGATTGTCAGCGCTGGATGTTCATCGTGGCAAGAGCGGTGGAAGCGAGTTGTTGCACTTCATCGTCCAGGGCGATGGCCCGCCAACCGCCGTCGTTGGTGATCCGCTCGTTCCGATCCAGGCATGCCTGCAGCAGCGGTGCCAGCTTACGGGCGGCGGGTCCCATTTCCGCGACCCGGCGCAATGCGGTCAGTTCGATCTTGCTGTAGGCCGCGCCGGGTCGGTGGTCCAAGATATGGCCGAGCACCCGAAGGGCCAGGCCCGTGTCGCCTGTTACCCGCCAGTGCGCCCAGGCGATGGGGATGGCTTCATGGCTCCTCCACCGCCGTTCATTCGTGCGCAGCCACTGCGTGGGCCAGCTAATCCGGTTCGTCCCGGCTGTCGGACCGAGCAGTGAAAGGCAGCAGGCCAAGGCGCTCGCGAGCGTCGCTGCGTCCCGCCCTTTTGCGGCAGACCCCGCCGAGGCCGGAAGGGCGTCCTTGGAGCGTGATGCGGTGTCGTGCCGCAGGACGGCTGTCAAGGCGAGCACGTCGTCCACGGTGTGCAGCAGCGCCTCCCCGTCGCCGGTGAC
This sequence comes from Nonomuraea sp., assembly GCA_036276095.1. Classification (GTDB taxonomy): domain Bacteria; phylum Actinomycetota; class Actinomycetes; order Streptosporangiales; family Streptosporangiaceae; genus Nonomuraea. The sequence continues at coordinate 14,602 of DASUCK010000035.1, forward strand.
GGCAAAGCGGGTCCGGGCTGCGGCCAGCGCAGTGATCCACGGGTCCGCCAGTCCAGGCACCCGCTGTTGCCCGAGCCTCGCAGATGGTGCCTGCCCGGTAGTCGTGGGAGAGACGGTTTGTGCGTAGCGTGCGGGTATCTGTGCTGCTGCCGCTTCCAGGGCCGTGCGTTCCACTGCGTCGAGACGTGGTACCAGGCGTGTGGCTGCCGACCCCGTGGCCTCGATCACGGTGAAGGCCAGCTGCGGGTGTGTGGAGTCGAGAAGTGCTTCCAGCTCGGGCATCGCCTCGGCCGCCGCCGGCCCGCAGGCCGCAAGGGCGTCGCAGAGCAGGTGGAATCGCGGCAGGGAGTCACTGTTCAGTTCTTCGATGGAGGCGCTGTCGCTCGTCCCGGACTGTGACCAGCACCGCGCGAGTGCGGAGCGCAGTGCGGGTGCTAGCCGTGATCCGTGTCGTGTCGAGCATGCGACCAGCGCCTCGCGCAGCGGCGGTTGACAGAACCAGTAGAGGCTCCCGTTGTAGAAGGCGGACGGCCCGAATCCGTCTTCCTCTTCATGCTTCAAGGCGTACACCAGCGTCGGGACAGCACGCGCGTCCCCGTGCCGGGCCAGTGCCCACGCGGCCCGTATCGCGACGGGACGGTGTGAGTCCTCGAGCGCGGCGGCGAGCCGGTCATCGAATGTGGCGCCGGCGGTGCCTGCTGCTGCCAGCAGGTCAGCGGACATCGTCCGGTTTTCCGGCTCTGGATCGAGCAGCATCGCGCCGATCAGCGGGAGAAGCGCCGGGGATGCCGATCGCCACCGCAGCATCGCGTCACCGGCCGCCTGTAGTGCTCCTGTGCGGACCTGTGCCTTCTCGTGGCTGATCAAAGCGCGGATGATGTTCAGGTGATCGGTGGCGGCGTCGCCGCCGCACATGCCGCAGAGTGCCCTGGCTAGGCGGGAACCGCCTCCCGCCCAGGCCTGGTAGGCGTTGTACGGCGTGGCGGGTGCGAGCGCTGCGTCGAGCAGGTCCCGCCAGGTCGCCGATGCTGGGTCCAGACGCCTGCTGGCCGCGAGGCAGGCGAGTCTGAGTTCTTGAGCGTCCCGGGCCGGTGCCGCAGTGAGCCGGCGTACGGCCGCCGTGAGTGGCGCAGCCGAGGGAGCGCCGGTCCGGTGGGCCTCGGCCGCTGCTCGCGCGCCGACCAAGCGCAGCGATACGCGTAGCGCGAGGTCCGGCTCGACCGTGTCGCGTCTGACCATGGCGTTCGCGGCTTCGTGTGCGCGTGGCGACCAAAGCGCGTAATCCCACAGCAACGCGGCCGCCGCCGTCCGCACCTCACAGTCAGTGTCGTCCACCAGGGCGATCAGGGTGTCGTGCGCAGCAACCAGCGCCGCCCGGCAGGCCACCGCATGCTCGTTAGAACGCCAGGGCTCGCGCATCTCGGTCTGCAGGGCCGCGAACTGACCGATGAGCTCCACGATCTCAGCCCGCAGCGGTAGGCCGGGAGTGGCTGCGAGTTCGACCAGGAACGGCACAGCAGCCGCACCTGCCGAGTACACAGCGCCGCCCTGGTGGTAGATCGATGCGTCCAGATGGTCCAGCCGTTCTGCGCGTTCGGGGTCATGTCCAGGCCGTGCAAGCGCACGCAGCGCCGTTGGGACATCGACAGCGGGCCCGTAGGCGTGCTTCAGATCCGCCCACGGGATTTCGTCGAGGCCGTTGAGCGGTGTCAAAGCTTCCTCTGATGCTGGTGAAGAGGTGGATGCTGCACGGCGACCCGCGCTGTCAGAATGTGTGAATCGACTGGTTATTGGAGGTGCTTCCTTCACGAGCCGAAGCCGCCGGCCGGGAGTCTCGGACGCGATACCGCTGTGAGCTGGGTGGCGCCCCACCGTATGCGAGGCGATTAATGTATCGGTCTCCCCACAGATCGACAACGGGGTTTCGCACCGCCTAGATACCCCTGATCAACCGACTCCCCGCGCCGACGATCCGTCGGCGGCGCCCGTCAAGCAGCGAGATCAACCGATGTGAAGTCGACTTCCTTGAGTACAGGATTGAACGCTTCGGGCTGGTCGGCCAGCTCATCGGTGGCGTAGGCGCCGAAGCGGCTGATGTGGACGCGCAGGTACGGCGACAGGGCGGCGAGCTGGTCGGCGGTGATGGTCCAGCCTTCGGCAACCAGGCCGCGGATGACATTCATGATGTCCAGGGCGTTGTGGAAGATGACCAGGTTGGCCAGCAGGGTGTTGAGCTTGATCAGCTTTTCCTGCTCTTCGGGGTCGTTGTCGGCGAGCACACCGTTGTTGCCGAAGGACAGCCAGTGGGAGAAGCCGTTGTAGGACTCGACCTTGTTGGTGGCCGCAGTGACGCGGGCGCGCAGAGCCGGATCGGCCAGGTACCGCAACAAGGCGACGGTACGTACGCTGCGGCCAACCTCGCGGAACACCTTGTAGATACGGTTCTTGCGGGAGTTGGACCGCAGCCTGCGCATCAGTGTCGACGACGACAGGCGGCCCTCGCTGATGGAGATGGCGACCTGCATCAGGTCGCGCCAATGCCGTTCGATCAGCTTCCAGTCGATCACGTTTCGGCCGCCGCCAGCAGCGGTGCGTTCGCCGAACAGCTCGTCGATGTGCGGGTAGACCACATGCTCGGACGCTCGGAAGAAGATCAGGTCCTTGAAGTTGCGGATGCGGGGCATCAGGTCGAACCCGAACAGCGTGGCGAGGGTGAACACCGGCGCCGACTGGCCTTGGGTGTCGGCGTGCACGGTGGACGGCTGGATGTTCGACTCGTTCGCGAGCAGGCCCTCGATCAGGTGCACCGCCTCCCACACCCCACAGGGGATAAATTTTGAGAAGAGCGCGACGTAGGTGTCGGAGACGTAGTGGTAGGTAATGCCGCCCACGCCCCCGTACCGGATGGACGTCTCGGCCAGCAGGTTGTCGATATAGGTCTCCACCTGCGTGCCGTCGGCCGCCACCGCGGTGCCATCCCCCCACGCCTTGACCACATCGAGCTCGCCGAAGGCGTTCACCACGCATCCGATCGCGGCGTTCAGTTTCTTGATGTCGATGTGCCGGTTACGCACCATCGACAGCTCCCGCGCGGACACCCCGGCGATGTGCTTGGCCGCTTCGTATGGACCCATGTTCACGCCGCCGGTGAACACAGCCATGCAGTACCGGCCCTGTGGGTCCTTGATCTTGGGGTCGGATCCGGAGGCCGGGCCGAAGTGGTGGTGCCAGCCTAGCCAGTGCGCGGTGCGCGCCACGATGCCCAGCAGCGACCGCTCGGGCATCCGCCGCGCGATCGCCTCGGCCAGCTGCTCGGCCGCCTCCGGCGTGCCCGCGCTGCGGTGTCGCTTGAGCGTCGGGACACCGCTTTCTGCGATGACCAGGTCGGTGTTGTCCTCATAGCCGGCGTCCAGTTCGGCGGCCGCGTCCAGGTGCGCGTGTCGTAGCCGCTCGACGAACCCGGTCGCGGTCGTGGACAGGCCGACCTGTTCGCAGAACCCGGGCAGTAGCGGCTCGCATTCTTCCCAGGTGAGCAGGTTGGTGCGCCAGTCGGCGTACTCCCCGGCGCCCACCACGGCAATGTCGCCGGTGCGTAGTTCCTCGGCCAGATAGGTGAACACCATCGCCTCGAAGTGCCGCCGGGCCACCATGCCCGGATGGCGGCGGTCGGTGACCGCGCGCCGCCAGTTTTGCGAGGCGAACGCGATGCCGGAGACGGCGTCGTCGCCGTCGACGGGATCCGGCAGGGGGATGAAGTCGCGCCGTTTGGCCTGGTAGGTCCGGGCGTGTTCCAGAGCGGCCAGTACCGAAGCATCGCTGGAGGTGGCCACCAGCTCCAGTTTGTCGACCAGATCGAACATCACCGCGCGGTCCTTGACGAAGTGGCGGTGCACCAGCACCTCGTAGTTGTCGCCGTGGAAGGCCGACACTTCTTCGATGTCGGACAGCTGCGCGGCGAACCCGCCTGCCTCCTCCACGGCGGCCACCGCACGCGTCGCCCCCTCTCCCGGCATTCCCGGCCGCCGCTTCGCGTTCGGGGTCCAGGTGCTCCAGCACGGTGCGGTAGGTGCCGATCAGCTGCTCGGAGGTCGCGCACTGCCGATCGCGGATCTCCTCCAGCTGTGCCTTGGCCTTCTTCAGGTTGACCGCCATCCGCTTACACAGCATCTCGGCCAGATCATCCCGAGCCCGCATCCGTGCCGAGTGCACCAGGCACGCCACCAACGCCACCCGTTTGACCGGTGAATAGTCCCCCATCGCCGCCGCGTCCTGAGCAGCCGCCTCCCCAGCGAAGTCAGCAATCTTGCCAGGGGCGATCCCGTCCAGCCACACAGCGGTGTCGCCCAGCTGGTCGACCTGACCCAGGTACTCGGCCTGAGCCTTAAACCGCGACCATGTAGCGCGCTGCGCCGGCTTCTTCAGCCGATTGAACATCGACCGCCCGTCCGGGCCCGACGCGTTCAGCAGCGCCTGCATCCGCTGCCGCCCGCCAGCACCCATGCGCTCCGCGATCGTCGTAAAGATCTCGGTGTTGACCTCCGCGCGGATACGCGTGGCCATCTCATCCAACGTGGAGAACGCCGGCAACTCCAGCGACGCCTCCAACAGTTTCTCCAGCGCCACGTTGATCAGGTCCGGAGGGTGATTCTTGGCCTGCGCCGCCTTGTGGATCTCAGCCGCCGCCATGGCCCGCGCCCGCCGCATGTCGTACTTCACGCCCTGACGCGCCCGCACCTGCTTGCGGTGTAACTTCGCCGTCCGCGACGCCCCGTGATCCGGCTCAACGTCCGCCCCCAGTTCCAGGCAGCGCCGCACATGGTCGACCACCACGTCGGGAATCTCCTCCCGAGAGCAGAACCGCGCCATCTTCTGGAAGCACTTCAGATCCAGCACCAGCGCGAACAACGCAGCCGGCTCCTTGGTGCGCTCCCGCGCCCAGACGATGTCCTCCGCCGCCGGGGTGAAAAACACATGCAGCACCCGCGCCGAGGTCAACCGCTTGAACTGGGGATAGGCGGTGCGCTCGATCGATGTCACCCGCGCGCCCTCTCCGAACCACACCGAACCAGGACCCAGCACCCTAACGAAGGGCAACCCTTCCCGCACCCCACAGGTTCACCGAATCACAACCGAATCAACACGGACGGTCACATCACACTCGACCAGCATCCCTCTGACCAGGGCGTTGCCCCTTTTCGGCTTACCTTGGCTGGCCCCCTAGATGAAGCAGCCGTCGGTGCGATAGGTAGAGATGCCGCCGTTGATCCCGCCGTACAGCAGGGCATTGTTCAGCGCGTGCACTGCGGCGCATGCCAGCCCGCCGGGGAACGTACGCCCGTTCATCACTGGGCGGGTGTGGCGGTCCTCGATAAGAAGGATGCAGCCTTCGGCGTCGTGCTCATACACGATCGGCCTGATTTCGGGCATCGAAGAACTCCTTGGGATGAAGAGAATGACGAGCAGCCAGGCGGGACAGTGAGCGCGCGCTCACGCTGCGCGGGCCCACATCGTCCAAAAGCCTGGCCGGTGCTTCTCGGGCCCGATGAACGGGGCGGCGACGTAGAACTCCTCCCGCGCGGGCAGGACGAGGCCGCGGCGGTACCGCCAGACCCGGCGCACGCCGCCGATCTCGTCCACCGTGGCGCTGTTGCCGAGCCGGTCGAGCTCGGCTTCCATCGCCGCCCGGCTGCCGGTGTGCACGGCCAGGATCCGCCGCGCCACATTGGTCGGCGTCAGGACGGCGCGCTGTACCAGGTACACCGCCCACCGAGTGCGCTCCAGCCGCGCCTGGTGCTCAGCGAGCACCGGCGCCAGCGCGGGCCAGGCGGCCATCAGGGTCTGCAGCCGGATCCCGACCCGGGTGCGTTTGTCCATGCCGGCCAGGCCTTGGGCGGGGTTGAGGCGGAAGGCGACCTCCTCCATCGCCAACGGCAGCGCGCCCTCGTCGGAGAAGCGCTCGAACCGGTCCAGGTCCAGCGTGCGCTCCCGGCCGGCCGGTCCCATGATCGCGAAGCAGCAGAAGGTGCAGGCACTTTTGCCGCTCCAGGTGCGACCGGTCTTGTCCTTGATGCCGGCCAGGCACGCCGCCCGGTCCTTGCCCTGCTCGGCCAGCGGATACCAGCCGCACCGCAGATCGGTGTCGTACCGCTGGTCCTTGGCAATCCTCCTGGCCTCGCGCACCTCGAACCCGATCAGGTGCAGGTAGGGGCGGCCGCGGGTGACCCGCTGCTCGCGCACCTCATCCAACGGGGTCCCCTTGGAGCGCTGGCTGCATTTGCGCGGTCCGGAAACCTGCGGGATCGTGCCTGCCAGCAGCATCTCCCGGCCGAGGGTGAAGTACCGCCGCCCGGGGTGGGCCGGGTGTGGCAGACGGTCGGCTGGTCGGTGTCGTCCAAGACCACCGGGCCGGCGCTCTTGAGCAGGCCGCGGCGGGCGACTTGGATGGTGCGCACGCGAGCGGCGGCCAGGCGCGGGAACAGCACCTCTTCCAGGTCGCGCTTGGTGTCGGGCCATTCGTGGCCGGTCTGGGCCATCATCACCGCGCCTTGGCGCAGGTAGCGCAGGGCGATGGGGTCGCGCAGCAGGTCCAGCGTGGCCTCGACGGAGTCGACTCCGCCGCCGAGGCCCACGACGATCGGCATCTGCACCAACAGGTTCCTCCCAGGGTCAAGGCACGCGAAAGGTCCCGCCGGCACCCGGGTGCCGGCGGGGATGGTCAGGGTGGCCAGGGCGTGCGCGCGGTCAGCCGATGCCCGGCGGAGTGCCGACCTGCTGCTCCGGCTCGCGCGCCAGGAGCTGCTGCATGCGGGCGAACCGGCGGCGCAGCTCGGCCAGGGCGGTTTCGTGCTGGGTGATGGCCTGGTGCTGGCGCTGCAGCAGGCGGTAACGGCGGATGCTGCGGCAGGCGGCGGCGCAGCGGAGCTGGTCGACGTCGGGGCGGTCCAGCCAGTAGCGGGCCAGCGCGGCCACCACGGCGGCCACGCACTGCGCGACACGGCGGGGCACCGGAGCGGTGCGGTGCCGGGTGCAGACATCCCGCCGCCAGATGACGCCCAGGCCGAGCTCGCGGGGAGTGCGGGCGCCGTCGCGGGCCCTGGCCGCGTCGATGACGGTGGCGTCGACCAGGCGGACGGTGCGGTGGACGACCGGCCGACGGAGGCGTTGACGGCCGAAGACGGCTCCCGGCGGCAGTTCGCCGCCGTAGTGGACGGTCAGGCGGGTGGTCGCCGGGTCTAGGTCGTCGAGGTCGAAGGCGGGCTCCAGACTGAACGTGCCGTTGACCTTGGAACTGGTGACGTGGCAGGCCAGCACGCCGGTGGCGAGATTGGGGCGAGCCCGGACGTGCAGCGTGCCGGCAGGGTCGGCCTCCAGCACCACGTCGTCGGCCGTGACCGGGTCGATGATGATGAGATCCATAGGGAAAGCTCCTTGACGGAGAAAAGAGGTGCCGCCGGATCGCCGCGGCGATCTCCTCTTCTGCCCAGCCGATCTGCTGGAGGATGCCGTCGACCTCACCAATCGTGACCTTCACCAGGTCTGACAGCGTCTCGATCGTGGCTGGTCTGGCTGTCATCGTCGTGAGCGCTCCTGTTCAGGCCGGGACCACCCCGCCTTCGGGTGGGGAGGGGATGCAAAAGGCCGGCCGCGCTGGGCACGACCGGCTCGTGGAGCGAGCGAGAGCTACGGGGAAGGGCTGCTCTGTTCGCTGATCTGTTCGCTGATCAGCTCTTCCAGGTGCGTCCCTTCAGGTCAGCGGAAGGTTCATGAGCAAGGCACGGGCGAAGTCCAGGAACGATGGCTCCCCTTTGGTGACCAGCCGGACCGACAGCGGTTCCACACCGGACACGGCGACGCCGCGCAGCACGTCGCGGTGCCCGCGCACGTCGCCCCAGTCCAGCCGGTAGTCCTCCTGGCGGTAGGTGGCGGCGTAGACCGGGGACGCGGTCGCTCCGGCGCGCCCCTGGTGGTCGCCGGCGTTGGTCCACAGCCGGCAGTCGCAGGCCGGGTCGCCGCAGCGTTCGGCCTCCAGGTCCCGCCGCGTGGCGGGGTAGCTGGTCATCCGCCCGTTCAGCAGCGGGCACGCCTGGATGGCATACGGGGCGCAATCGGAGGGATGAAGCGCCGGCTCGCTGGAGTAGCCGCGGGTGAAATCCGCCGGCCGCAGCAGCAGCGTGTACTTGCCGCCCGGCCTGGTCGACAACGGCTGGCCGCAGCCGCCGCAGCGCTTGCCGACCAGGAGCTGGTTGACCCGCCGGGGGTCGTTGATGCCGAACAGCGGTGGCCGCCGGTCGCCGGCGTGACGGCCGGCCACCTCGGGGACGGCCAGGCCGCCGTGCACGGGGCAGGCGGCCATGCGCTTGGGGATACGCGGGCTCATTCGCCGAGCCCGTCGAACAGGATGGTCCGGTAGACGGCGTCGATCGCGGCGGCGGCGTCCTCCTCCGGCATCTCATCCAGGCGGAGCAGCGGCGTGGTGTCCACCTGGACGTCGGCCAGGCGCGCGTCGGTGATGATCTGCTGGATGATCGCGCGGGTTTCGGGCGTCATCGGCTGATCTCCCGTTCCTGGCGGTGGTGTGGGAGGAGGTCGATCACGACGACCGTGGTGTTGTCCTGGTCGGGACCGGTTTCGGCCAGCCAGAGCAGCTGGGCGAGCGCGTACCCGCCGTCCTGGTGGATGCCGGCCAGGTCGTCCAGCCATGCGGTCGCCGGAGCCAGGGGGTCGCGTGGGTCCTGCGGCGGCAGGTGCCCGGTCAGGCCGCCGGTCGCGAGGATGAGGCGGGCGAAGTGGTCGAGGGCGACGGTGCGCGAGTGCGGCCATACCTGGCCGTGCCGCTGGGAGACGTTGCACAGCGGCGGCGGGCAGGACGGGGCGGTCAATTCGGTCACCTCGCCCTCGGAGGTGATGCCCCAGACGGGTGAGTTACCGGCCCAGGCCAGGCTGAGGCCGCTGTAACGGTTGATGGCCAGCACGGTGGCGGTGCTCACGCCCTCCTGCCCGGGAGGGACGGGATGGTTGCGAGCGTCG
>DASUCK010000036.1:0-3489 GCA_036276095.1 Nonomuraea sp.
GGCCTTGCTGACCTCGGGGGTTTCGACGAACGCGGCGGGGCTGTGGCCGATCACGCGGCGGCGTACCGCGTAGCCGTACAGCGACGTCAGCGTGGACAGATGCCGTTTGACGGTGGCGGCGGCCAGCGGGCGCCCGCCCCGTCGCGGCCAGGTGGAAGCCCTCCCGCCCGGTAGGCGCGACATTGGTGGTGTTTCTGCTGATGACACCGCTGCCGGCCCTTTTGGCAACACCAGCCGGCCTCTGGGTGCTGATGCCGTCCGCATTCCTGGCCGGCCTGGAGGTGGTGGTCTACAACGTGTTGCAGACCACCGCCATCCAGCGCCATGTCCTCGCCGCCAGTGCCGTCATGGCCGTCCTCATCACCGTGGCCGCCCTGCTCGTTCCGTCGGTGTGGCAGATCCGAGACAGCCCACGACAGGATGCGCAACCACAGCCAGCTGAACCCTCTCAGGTCGACGCGGGCGGACGCTCAGCCGCACCCGGGTCGTAAGCATCGGGAAACGATCACTGTGTGTCCGGGAAGCGATCATCGAACCGTCGGATCTGTGCAGCTCAGCCGTACTCGCGAACGCCCCAGACAGAAAGGTCGTGGTCATATCGCCCCGGGAGGACCGGGCATGGCGATACCGAAGATGTCCTGCGCCCTGAACGTGGTCAGTTTCCTGGCCTCGCCGGTCCTGACGTTCACCGCGTAGGCCGTGAAGGTCAGGTAGGGCGGCGCCGTCTCGTCGTCCGGCACCTCGGATGACGGTCTGCAGCGGACGGACGTCGTCAGGGCCGTAACCTCGTCGGCGCTGCGCCACGTACGCAGGTAGATCCGACTGACGTCCGGGGGCAGGCCACGGATGGCGGTGGTCTTCCGCTTCTTGCCGGTGAGCGGATCCAGCAGGACGAGGTCGCCCATCTGGCAGGGTTTCTCGGCGGTGCTGTGGTCCTCGACAGCCGCGACGGTCTTGCCGTCCGGCGCCAGCGGGCTGAAGGCGTAGTGCTGCGGCAGGATGACCGCCGTGGAGTTGCCCGGTGAGGTGGGCGGCCACAGGTTGGAGATCGTGCGCAGCTGGGAGTTGGGCGAGTACTCCCCGAGGGTGATGGCGGCTCCATCCGGTGACAGGCCGATGGGGACCCAACGGGCTGGAAGTTCGCGGACGACCCTGTCGTGCATGTCGAAGAGCAGCGCGGGATCCTTGAGATCGGGGACCTTGCTGAAGGCCAGGTACCGCCCGTCGTCCGACAACATCAGCCGCGTGATGCTGTACAGCCACTTCTTCGAGGGCAGCTTCATCGGCGCCGTGGTCTTCGCGCCCGAGGCCAGATCGCGAACCTGGAAGGTGCCTTCCTTCGCGCTGTAGTAAGCGATCTTGCGGCCGTCCCGGCTGATCGCCAGCGGGCTGTCCTGCAGGCTGCGGCTCGGCAGCGCCTCCCGCACGTGGTAGGTCCTGCCACTGCGGGTGACCACTCGCCAGCCTCCGTCCCGGCACTTTGACGGGGCCTTTCCGCTGGCCGGCTCGCAGAACGTCTTGTACGCGTAACTCAGCGGCCCCACCCCACGCGCGGGCAGGTCGTCCTTGCCCGAGGTGGCCGGCGCGGGCGCCTGCGGCAGCAACCGCACGGCGAGCGTCCCGCCGAGCGCGGTGACCACGACCATGGCCGCCGCGAGGAGCGACATCGCGGTACGCCGCCTGCGGTCGCGCGTGGCGATCGTGCGTTCGGCCAGGTCCACCCGTGGTGACTCGGCGGCCAGATCGACGAGCACATCTCGCAGCCAGGTCATCGGTAGGCCTCCTCGGTCTCCAGGCCGGCGAGCTTCGGCGCCAGGCCGGGCGCCAGCTCGCGCAGGCGGGCCAGCGCGTAGTGGGTCTGGCTCTTCACCGTCCCGATCGAGCAGTTCATCAGCTCAGCGGTCTCCCGTTCTGTCCGGTCCTCGTAGTAACGCAGCACGATCACTGCCCGCTGCCGAGGCGGCAGCCCCATGAGGGCCTGGCGCATGACGAGCCGTACGAGGGTGGAGTCCTCGCTTGAGTACGGCCGGTCGGGCGGTTCGGCGGTCGGGAGCTCCGCCCTGACCCGGCGCCGCCGCCACGAGATGTGCTGGTTCACCAGCGCCTTACGCGCGTACGCCTCGGGACGCTCGACGTGCGATAACCGGGACCAGCGCCGCAGCACCTTGAGCAGGACGCTCTGCAGCAGGTCCTCGGCCTGGTGGGCGTCTCCCGTGAGTAGGTACGCCGTGCGCATCAGCGCTTGCTGATGCGCGGCGACGAACTCACGGAAGCTGTCATTGGGATCCAAGACGACTCCTCTCGACCGTTACCGACGCCGGAGAGGAGGGAAAAGGTTCGATTGGCGCTGGAAAGGGTGCCGGTAAGGACCACTGTCACGAGTGGTCGACAACGTCAAGCCGATGGTCACTGTCTGTTGCTTACGGCCGGGTCCTCGGTTCCTGAACTCAAGCCCTGGAAGCGCCCTCTGCTGGTCTCTTCCCTCCGGTTCGCGCCCAAAGAGCCTTCAGAATTCACGAACTCACGGGGGATCAGCAGCGGCACGCCTCAATGGCATCCTGGGCGCAATCCGAGGGGTGCAGGGCGGACTCGCTGGAGTAGCCGCGGGTGAAATCCGCCGGCCGCAGCAGCAGCGTGTACTTGCCGCCCGGCCTGGCCGACAACGGCTGGCCGCAGCCGCCGCAGCGCTTGCCGGCCAGCAGCTGGTTGACCCGCCTGGGGTCGTTGACGCCGAACAGCGGCGGCCGCCGGTCGCTGACGTGACGGCTGGCCACCTCAGTGACGGCCAGGCCGCCGTGCACGGGGCAGGCGGCCATGCGTTTGGGGATGCGCGGGCTCATTCGTGCAGTCCGTCGAACATGATGGTCCGGTAGACGGCGTCGATCGCGGCGGCGGCGTCGTCATCCGACATGTCATCCAGGCGGAGCAGTGGCGTGGTGTCCACCTGGACGTCGGCCAGGCGCGCGTCGGTGATGACCTGCTGGATGATCGCGCGCGTTTCGGGCGTCATCGGCTGACCTCCTGCTCCTGGCGGTGGCGTGGGAGGAGGTCGATCACGACGACCGTGGTGTTGTCCTGGTCGGGACCGTTTTCGGCCAGCCAGAGCAGCTGCGCGAACGCGTACCCGCCGTCCTGGTGGATGCCGGCCAGGTCGTCCAGCCACGCGGTCGCCGGAGCCAGGGGGTCGCGCGGGTCCTGCTGCGGCAGGTGCGCGGTCAGGCCGCCGGTGGCCAGGACGAGGCGAGCGAAGTGATGGAGGTCGACGGTGCGCGAGTGCGGCCACACCTGGCCGTGCCGCTGGAGACGTTGCACAGCGGCGGCGGGCAGGACGGGGCGGTCAACTCGGATACCTCGCCCTCGGAGGTGATGCCCCAGACGGGTGAGTTACCGGCCCAGGCCAGGCTGAGGCCGCTGTAACGGTTGATGGCCAGCACGGTGGCGGTGCTCACGCCCTCCTGCCCGGGAGGGACGGGATGGTTGCGAGCGTCG
>DASUCK010000037.1:0-11683 GCA_036276095.1 Nonomuraea sp.
TGGTGGGACCCGATCGGCATGCGCGCGACCGTCAGCCACCTGGTCACGTTCGACGGCACCCGGCTGCCCGACGCCAACGTGATCGGCCCGCCGGGGGCGTACCTGCGCGAGGGCTGGCAGACCGCGTTCATCCCGCACTACGCGGCCAGCTTCCTCGGCGCCGCCGAGGCCGCCTACGAGTACGCGGTCGAGTACGTCGTCCGGCAGAACAAGGTCGCCGACCCGTACGTGCAGCAGCGCATCGGCACGATGGCCGTCAACGTCGAGTCGGCGTATCTGTGGCTGCGGCACGTCGCCGGCATGTGGGACACCGGCCGCCGCGACGAGGCCCGCCTGGCCGGCAGCCGGGCCCGGCACGTGGTCGAGCACCTGGCGCTGCGCACGGTCGACGACTGCATCAGGGCCTGCGGCGCGCGCAGCCTCGTCCGCCCCAGCCCGGTCGAGCGGATCCTCCGTGACCTGACGTTCTACGTGCGGCACGACAACGACGACCACGTGCTCGCCACGATCGGCCGGGCGCTGCTCGGTCAGACACACGACGCGTCCTTCTACAAGCCGTGACCGCCGGACGCGGCGGCTCCGGTCAGCGGAGTCGCCGCCCGGGCGGCCCCGGGCGGCCGGTCAGCGGCGGTAGCACTCGCGGATGAAGTAGTCGGACCGGCCGCTGCCGTCGGTGAACGTGGTGTACTCGCCGACCACGAGCACGCCCCTGTTGACGCGGACCTGCAGGCGCACGCGCATGTAACCGTGGTCGAACGTGGCCAGGAACGCGGGCGGGTCGTCGAGGTGGTGCGCGTCGGCGTACAGGTGGGCCTCGGCGGTGCCCCAGTCGACCGGCCCGTCGGCCCCCACGCCCTCGGCCCGCACGGTGAGGCCGCTCCCGCTCCTGGCGCATTCCAGCACGCCGATGCTCCTGGTCGCCGCAGGGGCGAGGCCCCGCCAGACGCCGATCAGCGCGGCCGGATCGTTGCCCCCGCCCAGCAGCTCGCGCGGCAGCGTGGCGGGCGAGCCCGCGCCGTCGGGCGGGCCCCCGCCGGAGCCCCGGGCGTCGGGCGAGCCCGCGCCGGAGCCGTCCGGCGGGACGTAGAACTCGCGGGTGAAGTAGTCGCGGCGGCCCGAGCCGTCGGTGTAGCGGTGGAAGGCGTGCACGACGAGCACGCCGAGCCCCTGGTAGGTCTGCAGCTCGCTGCGGACCGGCGGCCCGTCGAAGGTGGCCACGAACGCGTAACCGGCGGTGGAGCGCAGCGCGTTGGCGAAGACGGCCGCCTCGGTCTCTCCCCAGTCGCCCGGCCTCGGCTCGCCGTGACCCCGCGCGGCCACGAGCAACGCCCCGTCGCGAGCGCGGGCCCGCATCCTGGCGATGCCGCCGGCCAGCCCGGTCACGCTCACCCAGTCGCCCTCCACCGGGTCCAGGTCGAGCGGCCGGCGGGTGGCGCCGTCGGCGCTCTCGGTCATCCGGTCGGCCTCACGCGCGTGGCACTGGACGGTCATCGCCCTGCTCCTCCTCTCCGTACGAGGCCCGCCGCCCGGCTCGCGCCGGACCGCTCGTCCGCGCGCACCAGGGGCAGGACCTCCTCCCCGAACGTCCGCAGCCGCTCCCCTGGCACGAAGAAGTCGGTCACGCCGGCCGCCCGGTGCCGGCCGATCGTCGCCGCGACGTCGCCGGCGGACCCGTTCATCGGCACGACGAGGCCGGCCCGCACCCCGGCGTCGAGCACGGCCCGGACGGCCGCCGGCTCGTCGGGGCCGACCAGCACGCAGTCGGCGTGCCGGCCGGCGAACGCCAGCGACGGGCCGAGCGGCCCGCGGACGTAGATCTCCGGCCGGTGGCGGGTGTCGCCGGAGACGAAGCGGGCGTTGATCGTCGCGCCGTCGATCCGGTAGTGGCGCCCGGTCAGGCGCACCGGCTCGGACCCCTCCCACAGGCCGTGGCACACCTGCCAGAACTCGTCGAGACGGGTGTACCACTCCTCGCGCGAGGTGGCGTCGCCGTAGGCGAGCTGCTGCCCCGGCTCCCACTCGGCCCCGACGAGCACGCCGACCCGCCCTCCGAGCACCGCCGCCAGCGTGTTGACCTGCTGCGCCCAGTACGTCGGCGAGGAGACGCCGGGCCGGCAGGCGAGGAGGAACCGGACCGCCTTGGCGCGCCGGCCGAGCGCGGCCGCCCACGCGAACGGGTCGGGCCCGGCCAGGTCGAACCCGACCACCACGGAGTCGATGCCGTGCCGCTCGGCTTCGCGGCACAGCGCCAGGTGCTCGTCGAGCCCGGGCGCCTCGCGCGGGGAGGGCGGCGCGCAGTGGAACCGGGCCGGTGTCATCGCCCGTGGCTCCGCAGGCCGGCCCGGTCGGTGACCAGGCAATGGTGGCGTTCGGGGGGCACGGGCGGCAGCACCTCCGCGTCGGGGAAGAGCCGCCGCATGTAGCCGGGGGTGCAGAACGTGATGTACGCGCGCTGCGGTTTGTCCTCCGACAGGCCGTCGTCGTCAGGGTCGAAGATCAGGTCGTCGTCGTTGACCAGGGTCGTCCAGGTGAGCTCGTCGCGTTCGGCGCGGGCGAGCAGGGCCGCCACGTCCATCTCCGGCTTGGTCTCGTGGCGGGCCTCCAGCCGCCAGCGCAGGTTGGACATGCCGGGCGACTCGGTGTCGCGCACCCACCCCTCCGGCGGGGTCCACCACGGGTCGAGGAACGTGAGCGCGGCCCGCCCGTCGTCGGGCAGCAGGCCGGCCAGCTGGTCGGCGAGCTCGAACGTCTCGGCCTTGCTGACGTGGGTGAGAATCGACCAGCCCACGATGACGTCGAAGCGCACTCCGGGGTCGGGCACCGGCAACCCGACCGTGCCCGTCGGATTGTATTCGAAGTTGTATCGGTCGTAGAAGATGAAATGCCCCTTCGGGTGCCGCCGCCGGCCTTCGACGATCGCGTCGCGGGACACGTCGATCGACCAGTAGAGTTCCGGTGCTATCCGGCAGTTCGGGTCCAGCAGAATGTTACCCACGTTGCCCGCGAAGTCGAGCACCCGCTTCCCCGTCCAGTCCGGGTGCCCTAATTGCCGGTCAAAGTAGGCGAACTGCCCGGTCCGCGTTGATATCCACGTCGCCATTTCTCCGAAATCTCCTTCCGGATGCTATCTCTGGAAAAGGGGGAGCACCTCGCGGCCGAAAGCCGTCATGGTCTCCAGGTCGGGACGCCCTTGGAAGACGAACTGGCTGATCCCCGTCCGGGCGAACGCGGTCAGCCCCTCGGCGATGTCCTCCGGCGCGCCGACCAGCGACATCGCCGTCGGCCCGAGATAGGGAACGGCGCCGGCCCACAGGTGCGGGGTGAGCCAGCCGGACTCCCGTTCGGCCGCCGCCTGCGCCGCCGCGAACCCCACGGAGTCCGACCGGGCCGCGAACTGCCGCTGCACCTGCCTGGCCTGCTCACCGGCCTGCTCGACCAGCGCGTACGCCGCCCGCACGGCCTCCTTCCGCGTCGGCCGCACCACGATGGACAGCACGAGCCCGACCTCGGTCCCGCCCTCCAGCATCCGGGCCACTTCGGGCGCGAGCCGCTCCGGCGCGTCGGCGAACCGCAGGTGGCAGTCGCCCTGGCCGCGTGCCACCCGCTGCGCCTCCGCCGAGTTGCCCCCGATGTAGATCTCCGGCCGCCGCCGACCGTCGCCGCCGAACGGCACGCCGACCCGGGCCGCGCGGAGCCGGTAATAGTCGCCGTCGAAATCCACCGGCCCCTCGGCGCGCCAGAGCGCGTGGCACACCTTCCAGAATTCCTCGGTCCGCCGGTAGCGCTCGTCATGGGAAAGCGTGTCACCGAAGAATCGCTGCTCGTCCGGCGAGTGGCCGGCCACGGAATTGATGGAGACCCGGCCCCCGGTCAGCAACGCGATCGTGTTGACCTGCTGGACGAAATAGGTGGGCGAGACGATTCCCGACCGCGAGGCGAGCATGTACGTCACCCGCCGCGTCTCGACGCCCATGACCGCCGCCATGGTGACCGGATCGGCCCGGTAATAGCCGATGGGCACCAGGACGGAGTCCATGCCGACCTCCTCGGCCCGCCGCGCGAACTCCACGTGCATCCCCGCGTCGGGAAGCGCGCTCGTCAGCGCCCGCGCCGTGGCTCCCCGCAGACCCTTGCCCGCCGAGCCCGGCACGCTCCAGTGAAACCGCAGCCGCTGGGGAACGCCCGTCATGATCGCCCCGCCTCCGCGTGGCTCGTGGTCCGATCCGCCGCCTCGCCCTCGGGCAGGCCGAGCGCGGCGCGCACGTCGGCGACCGGCATGCGCTGTCCGGTCATCAGGTGGAACTGCCTGGCCAGCTCGACCAGCAGCAGCCGCCGGCCGTCGAGCGTCACGTGGCCCGCCGCCCGCGCGGCCGCGACCAGCGGCGTGTCCGCCGCCCGGTAGTTGAGGTCGAACACCACAGCCCCGGGCGCCAGCCGCTCGACCGGGAACGGCACGGCGTCGGCCACCGGCGTGGCGTGGACGACGACGTCGTACGACCGCGGGTCGAAGTCGGGCAGCCGCACGTACGGCAGGCCGAGCAGGCGCGCGGCGCGCAGGCCGCGGGCGGCTCCCCTGTTCACCAGGGTCACCTCCGCGCCCGCCTGCGTCAGGCCCGCCGCCGCGGCCCGCCCGCCCCCGCCGCACCCCACGACCGCGACCCGCCGGCCGGCCGGCTCCACCGCCTGTCCCAAGGTGGCGACCACGCCGGCGGCCTCGGTGTCGGCCCGCCAGCCCGCGCGGGTCCGTACGAGCAGGCTCGCCGCGGCGGCGCGCCGGGCCAGCGGGCTCGCCTCGGCGGCGAGGGCCAGCGCGGCGTCCTTGTGCGGGGCCACGACGGTGGCCCCGGCCAGCGGGAGCCCGAGCCGGTCGAGTCCCGGCGCCAGCTCGCCGACGGCGCGGCCCAGGTCGTCGGTGTCGAACGGCACGTACAGGGCCGGCAGGCCGAGCGAGCGGTAGGCGGTGTTGTACACCAGCGGGGCCAGGGACCTCGTGGTGGAGGCCCCGAAGATCCCGTACAGCCGCTCGGCGCCGGACAGGACCTGGCGCGGGTAGTCGGTCAGCAGCCGGCGCAGCGGCGGGGCGCCGTCGACCGGTTCGCCGTCCAGCGTGCCGAACAGCACGGGCGCGCCGAAGCGGGCCGCGACGATCCGGGTCCAGGCGCCGGCCTGGCCGCAGGCGTAGGCCGTGACGTCGGTGCGGCCGAGCGACCTGAGCAGCAGCAGCGGCACGAGCGCCTGGCCGGGCGAGTCGGCGGCCGCGCCGAGCCGGTAGAGGCGGGCCGGCACGCCGGCCATGGCCTCGAACCTGCGGCGCAGGTCGGCGAGCCCGCGGGCCCGGCCGTGCCAGGCGATCACGCGCCGCTCCGGCGCGATCGCGTCCAGCACGTCCGGGTGGAGGTCGCGGGCCTCAAGCTCGACGACGTCGTAGCGGTCGGCGGCCGCCAGGAGCCGGGCCCGCCGCCGGTCCGGCGGGTCCGCGCAGCGACCGCCTTCCGCGGCGCTGCGCAGGGTGTAGAGCAGACCTCCCGAGAACACCCCGCGCAGCGCCACCGGATCGACGTCACCGGCGAGATCGGCGCGCACCTCCAGGCACCGCGCCGCACGCCCGGACGCGACCGGCTCCGCGCCACCGCCGGCGATCGGCCAGCCGGCGAGGGTGGCCACCACGGACACCGGCCCGGCGCCCGGAGCCGACGCCCACGTCGCGCTCAGGGGCGACATCCCCATCGGGACCCTCCGTCGCGGCTAGAGATCGCCGGCTCGGGCGGTGACGATGACCCGATCACGCGGACCGGAGATCGGACGTTCGTAGGTGAACAGCGAGCTCGACACGTCGTCGAACCCGGCCTCCTTGGCCTGCCTGCACAGGAAGCTGCTGGACAGCCAGGCGAAGCCCGGCACCTCGGGGTGGGGTTCGACCTCGGCGCCGGTGCGCGGGCCGTCATTGGAGATCAGGAGCGTGCCGCCCGACGGGGGCAACCAGGACCGGAAGCGCTCCAGGGCCGGCCGTACGCCGGTGACCGGGTCGTACAGGTGGCCGAGGAGGCCGTCGGCGTAGATGACCGGGCACGTGCCGCCGGGCGGCGTCCAGGACAGGACGTCGGCGCGGACCGCCCGCACGCCCTTCTTCCTGGCCAGCGCGACGGCCTCGTCCAGCGCGTCGACGCCGAGCACGGTGTAGCCGTCGGCCACGAGCGCGGCCTCCACCGCCGCGTTGCCGCAGCCCACGCTGAGCAGCGCGGGGGTGCCGTTCGCCGGGACGCCGTTCTCCCTGACCAGCTCGCGTAACCGGTCGACCATCCACTCCCGGTAGGCGGTGCTGTACGTGGACGGGGTCACCGAGTCGCCCTTGGCGCCTCCGTCCTCCCAGACATGGAAGATGCTCTGCGCGCCATCGACGTTGGTCAGATAGAAGGCGCGTAGCGCGCCGTTGCCGGACATGGGAACTCCTCTACTCCCTCGACGGCCTCCGCGGATCGACCGAGCCTTTCGATGCGGCCGGACGGCCGCGGGCGATCGTGCCGGGCACCGGTCAAGGGTCACGGCAGGGCACGTGGAAAGGCTCGCCAAATTTGACACATGCCGCTTCGTGACAAGGCGGCAGATGAATTCCAGCGCTGATTCGGGGTGCCTTCACCAGGCGGCGTTGCGGGGGTCGGCTTGCTGGAAGCGAAGATGCTGCTGCGATCAAACTCTGCAGTAAATGGTGCTACTTCCTTTCAGGCGCTTGCGGCGTGCCTGCCGAGCCGGGCAAAGCCTGGGCAGGGCGCGGGCCTCCGATTCAACGGCGCAAGACGTGACCGGCGACCACGGATGCTCCGCGCTCGGTCGGGGGAGTGTGCGGCTAATGCCACGCTTCATCTCCCAACTCACTCTTATCGCGAAGCCAACCCTCAGTCAATAGAACCTGTCGAAGAAATAAAAGATTCATCCATCGCCGGACGGATCGGGCGCGTGCGCCGCACCTGACGGCAGTGGCCCACGGCGCATTAGCAGATCGACCATCCCCTGGGGAACGAGTATTTCACTGAGGTAACTGAGCCCTGGCCGGGAAGGCGTGATAAGGGCCCACTGACGGGCCGGGAGAGGGCCTGCGTATATTCCTGAGGGCAGGGCGAAACGGCCGGAGGAGAAGGACGGAACCTGTTCATCCTCCCAGAAATCATTCTTGCGGAACAGTGATTGCGGGAATCGGAAAGGTGTGGAAAATCACGATACGACCACACGCGCGGTCGCACCCCACCCACCCGCGCCACGCCCGCCGGCCTGCGCCGGCAGGGCTGCCGGACCGCCCGCCGCCGGAGTCACCCCCCGGGCCGGCGACGCGATCCGAAACGTGGGCGCCACCAGAAGGGGGCTGTCCCTGCCCATGCCACACACCCGTTTCCCCCGCCGGCTCCGCAAGCTCGCGCCGAAATCGAACGGCATCGTCCACAAAGACGGACTCGCGCTCAAATTCGTACTGCTCCTCATTGACCGGGCGGTCGCGGACGCGCAGTGCGGCGCCTGTCATCTCGACGCCATAACCCTGCGCTTCCCCGAAGTCGATTTCCTGATCAGGCTCGCTCCGTACACGACGGGCCGCCAACTCCATGTGGCTTTCGAGGCCTCCTTCCGCGTCCCCGGCGACCGGCGTCCGCGGAAAGTCAGGTGGGAACTGCTGCTTTCCGGAAAACTCGGCACCGCGCGTCAGCGCGCAGCCATCCTGAAAGAAATCACAAAAGCCCGCCGCAACCCCGCCCAGTTGACCAGGAACGGTTATACCGTGCGCCGCCCGTCCCAAATACGGACGACCTGGGCGCTCATCTCCAGCCGGCTCACCACCCCCGCCACCAGACCCGCGACCGATCGCGGCGCCGCCGCGGCGCCGGCCTCCACGCGTGTGACATTGCGCGCCGGACAATGACCGAAGCGGCCCGCGAGAAATCTCATGGGCCACGCCGGGGGCCCGAAGAAGTGCCACCGGCACCATTCATCGCCGAGCGTTCACCGATGGGACAGGAGCCGCCGCGCGTCGGCACGATGGCGGGCCATTTCGAGCAGGCTTTCACCGACCGCCCGCGCGATGAACGGGCGCGCACCGGGGTTGTTCCGCATGGCGCGGGCGGCGGCCCGGACGAGGCCCGGTAGGGCGAGCGTTGCCCGCGGGTCGCGGATACGCGAGTAAACGTCGAGAACGCGCCGCACCCACCCGGCCCGGCGGTCAGCGACCGCAGCAGTTCGAATTGCACAGCCGCCAGGCCGTCGCCCCTTCCGGGCGGATTCCTCCGAACCTCTACCTGGCCGCCGACTACGTGCGCACCAGCATCAACCTGGCCACCATGGAAGGCGGCAACGAGGCCGGCCGCATGGCCGCCAACGCCGTCCTCGCCGACTCCGGCTCGTCCGCGCCCCCGGCCCTTCCCGTACCGGATCCGCAGGTGGCCGTTCGGCATGGAGCCGGCCTGAGCGGGCGGGCCGGAACTGCACCGGCGCTTCGTGACGGCCCGATGACCAAAGGTGTCTGAATCCGATGTGAAGCCGTCACTTGTTATCAAGGACTCATGCACCACGGCCCGCTCAGGAGTCCCTGTGACCGCACCCGGTTATCGCCGTCGCGACCGACCGGCATCACCGCGGCACCCACTGCCGCCCGTGACACACGGGGCATCCTTCGGTAGCCGATCGGCTCGGCCGCGCGGCCAGTCTCCTGACAATCGCCCCGTTGCGAGAGTTCCTCGTCCGGAATACCTGGCCACGCCGGCTCGAATCCTTTCCACGGAAGGAGAGAACTGCTTGTGAAGCACAACCGTTGGGGTAAGCGGCTCGCATTGACGCTGGTCGCCATGACGGTCTCCTTCGGAGCTGGTCTCGCACCCGCCACCGCGAGCACCGGATCGTCCGAGCTCCCGCAGTCGGCGTGGCTCGCCCCCACCGAACTACCCGCCGTTCCCGCGGGGGACGACTGGTCGGGGCCGTCGCGTGCGCACCTCTACTACTTCGACCTCTGCTCCCCCAACCTGGCGCAGGGCGCCGAGGCCGTCCGCATGAGTTACACGCTCGACGGCGAGCCCATCGGCGAGGCCCAGGTCACCGTGCTGAGGTTCGCCACCGACGCGGACGCCGCCAGGGCGCACGACAAGTGGGTGAACGACCGCCGCGTGTGCGCCGACGTCTTCGGGCCCTCGGAAGACTGGGGCGCCACGTACGCGCAGGATGTGGACGTGGTCAGCACGGTTGACGGCGTCGACGTGTACGGGGTCCACCTCGGCGTCAACGGCTACCTCCAGCCGCCGAACAGCGTCTACAGCGAGACGTTCGGGGTGCGCAGCGGACGGACGCTGTACTTCGTCTCCGTCGGCGACCACGCCGTCCGGCAGACGCACGCGACGCTGGACATGGCCGAGACGGTCGCGGCCGCCAAGCGACGCCTGGCCACGATCGGCTGAGCCAGGCGTGCGAGACTGTGCCGGCACAGGGGTGGCTGTGCCGGCACAGCATTTTTCCGGCACAGCATTTTTCCGGCACAGCACTTTCCGGGCACAGCATTCTCCGGGCACGGCACTTGTCGCGCACAGCACTTCTGCGGGTCCGGGTCACCGATCGCGAGCGGTTGCGGGGGTCACGTCGTCCTGACCGCTGAACGTCACTCCGCCGTACGGCCGAGGCCGGCGTCGCGGGCGCGGACGGTGGCCTCGGCTCGGCAGGGTCATTCCGAGATGCCCATCAGCCGGCCGAGGTCGGCGATCGTCGCCTTGAGCTGGCCGGTCAGGGACGCGCCCGCGCCGGAGGACCAGCCGAGCGCGTACCCGGCCCTGGCCCAGTTCGCGGTCAGGGGCGGGAGGCGGCAGCCGGCCGGGGCGAGCTGCCGGACGATCTTGACGTCCGGGCGGCCGTCGAGCACCTGGACCGGGGTGACCGTCCGGCGGACGAGGCCGGACCCGAGCAGGAACCGGACCTCCGCCCGTGCCGCCGGACCCGGCCGGGCCTCGGGAAGCGGCCGGTCCAGTGCCAGGGACGCCAGGCTCAGGTACAGGTCGTGGCCGTGGACGGCGGCCACCAGCTCTGGGATGTAGTCGCCGGCCGGGCGCACGGTCGCCTCCATCAGCACGGGCAGCTCCCCGCCGACCTTCATCTCGACGTGCATCACGGCCGACTCGACCCGCCACGCGGCCACCACCTCACGCACGAGCGCCGCCATGTCGGCATCGGGCCCCGCGTCACGGCCCGCGTAACCTTCCGTGTCACCTCCCGCGGCACGCCCCCCGTCAGGGCCGCACGCGACGGGCGGCCGGGCCCGGCCGGTGGCGTGCGCGATCTCCAGGAAGCCGGTGGGCCCGCCGGTCTCCTTGCGGGTCAGCGAGCTGAAGACCACCTGGCCGCGGCGTACGACGGCTTCCACGCTGACCTCCGCGCCGGGCAGGTACTCCTCCACGATCCCGGTGCGGCTGGGGGAGACCGCCCGTACCCGGGGCCACCGCTCCAGCGCCTGCTCGACGGTGCGGACGGCGAACACGGCGGCGCTCGCGGCGGCGTCCGGCGGCTTCAGCACCGCAGCGCGGACGCCTTCGGCGAAGAAGCGCACGAGATCCTCGGGGCCGGTGACGGCCGCGTGCCGCGGCCCCGCGCCGATCTCCCGCTGGCGTACCTTGCTGCGGGCGACCCGCGCCGCGTGCACGCCCGGTCCGGGCAGGCCGAGTTCCTCCGCCACCGTGGCGGCGGTGATCAGCGACCCTTCGGCCAGGGTGGTGACGCCGTCGTGGCCGGCCGCCAGGCTGACGAGCCGGTCCACGTCCGCGCTCTCGTCGCGGACGTCGATCGGGTGGAACCGGTCGACGACGTGCTCGTAGCCGCCCATGCCGGTCCCGTCCGCGAGCGTGACCTCCAGCCCGGCCCGCAGCCAGGTCGAGAACGCCCGCTCGCGGTGCGGGTCCGCGCCGATGACGAACAGCCTCATCGGCCGGCGCTCCTGAGGAAGGCGGCGAGGTGGCCCGCGGTCGCCGTCCAGAGTGCGGCGACGTCCGCCTCGTCGTAGACGCCGGGTTTGTACCGGAGGCTGGCGCGCAGGCCGCCGTCGTCCTCCTCGACCCAGTACGACAGCAGCGCCCCCTCCTGCCGGCCGAGGTTGATCGGGACCTCGCTCACCTCGGTGCCGGCGAACGGGAGCGGGGCGAGCGCCGTGCGCATGCGCAGCGGCTGGGCGTTGAACGACAGGTACGGCAGCGACAGCGGCCGGCTGAACAGCGCCGGGACGGCGTCGGCCACCGCCAGCGGCCACGGGATCCGGGCCGCGTCCAGCGCCGCCGTCACCACCGCGCGGAAGGCGCTCAGGCGTTCCCGCGGGTCGGCGCGCCGGGCCCGGGCGGTGGCTGGGCCGGCGTGCCGGGCCGGGGCGGTGGCAGAGGCGGCGTGCCGGGCCGGGTCGACGACGGCGACCTGGCTCGCGAACCAGCCCACCGCTCCCTGCACGTGGGCCCGGGGCCGCCCGGCGACCACCATCGTGGTGGCCCGCGGGAAGTGCCCGCCGAGGTCGGCGAGAGCGGCGTCCAGGGCGGCGAGGACGACCTGCGGCCTGGTCAGCCGCGCGCTGCGCGCCAGGGGGAGCAGCCGCCCGTACGTCTCGGGGTCCAGCCGGCGGGCGACCGGCTCGGTGCGGGCCGCCGGGGCCGGCCCCCCGGCGGGCGGCGTGACCCGCGCCGCGACC
>DASUCK010000038.1:0-10896 GCA_036276095.1 Nonomuraea sp.
AGCAGGACGAGCGCGCCGACGTACAGGACGGCGGCGACGATCAGCAGACCCTTGTAGCCGATCACCAGCGCCGCGTACTCCAGGCAGCCGCCCACCATCGCGCCCAGCAGGTTGGCGCCGAAGGAGGTGGTGGCGTCGGCCGTGTCGGCGAAGCGCTTGGCGAAGACGACGTTCGCGGCGAAGATCGGCAGGAACGCGACCGTCACGGCCGCCACCGCGCGCAGCGGCACCGGCAGCGACAGCAGCCACTCGTTGGGCACCAGCCAGGCCAGCAGGAGGCCGGCCAGCAGCACGCCGTACATCACCGGCAGCGGAGGGGTGCGGAAGCGGCGGGTGACCTCGACGGCGGCGAGCACCGCCACCAGGACGCCGGCGAAGACGATCGCGTTGACCACCCACGTGGTGCCGAACAGCAGCGCGAAGCCGGTCACGCTCTTGGTCTCCAGCAGCATGAACGCCACGCCGAGCAGGAACAGGTCGGCGTAGGGCCGCATCCGCCGGTAGGGCCCGGCCACGACGCGCACGGCCAGCAGGCTGACGGCGAGGATCAGGCCGAGCGTGATGACGTAGATCGGCGGGATGGTGGCGTCGCGGAGGTAGAGGAAGGGCCGGTCGTCGTCGGCGGGCGGCGGCGTGCCGGCGGGCACGCCGACCCACTCCGGCTCGCCGCAGCGCTGGTCCGCTTCGGTACGGCCGGCGGTGATCACGGCCTGCTGCCCGGCGGTGCTGACGACGTCGACGCACGGCCGGTGGCCGAACGCGCGGTACATCGTCGCGGCGAGGCGGTCGACCAGCCAGCTCTCGCGGTAGTAGTTGTACATCGAGAACGTGCCGCCCGGCTTGAGGCGGTCACGGGCCGCCCGCATGGCCTCCTCGGTGAAGAGATAGCTCTCCAGCCGCAGCGAGCTGGCCCCGGAGACGAGGGTGAGCGAGTCGGGCAGGGCGAACAGGATCAGGTCGTAGGTGGCGCCGGTCCGCTCCAGGTACGCCCGGCCGTCGGTGATGTGCGTCGTGACGCGCGGGTCGTCGTAGGGCCGGTCGGGGTGCACGGCCTCGCCCAGCTCGCGCAGCTTGGGGTCGATCTCGACGGCGTCGACCCGCTGGGCGCCCATGGACAGCGCGATGGCCACGTCGGTGCCGCTGCCCGCGCCGACGATGAGGACGTCCTTCGGCGGCTTGCCGGCCCGCTCGTACGGCAGCGCGTACTGGCGCTCGCGCTGCAGGCGGGCGGCGGCGGGCATGGTCTGCTGGTGCGGGATGCCGTTGACGGCGATGTCGGTGATGGGGATGCCGAGCTGCTGCAGCGGCTTGGACGTCACCTTGTAGTACGGCGACCAGATCGCCCCGGCGGTCAGCGTCTCGGCCAGCAGCAGCCCGACGACGGCCAGGGACGGCAGGGTGACCAGCCCGACGTAGAGCGCGCGCGGCCGCGGCACGAGCAGCAGGCCGTAGCAGGCGGCGGCGATCAGGCCCCAGAAGACCGGCGGCGCGCTCAGGAACGACAGCGCCGTGAACGCCGCGATGCCGGTGAGGCTGCCGATCAGGTCGTAGCGGTAGGCCTCAAGGCGCGGCAGCTCGGGGAAGCACCGGCCGACCAGCTCGGCGGGCCCCATGAGGATCAGCGCGGCCGCGCAGAAGATCACCGGCAGGATGAGCCAGGCGGGCGGCCCGCTGGTGGACAGGCTCGTCCAGTACAGGACGCCCTCGGTGTCGCGGTCGACGGTCACCGGGAAGGTGAGCACGACGGCCACCAGGACGGCGAGCACGACCGGCGAGTAGAACGGCTGCCGCCGCGAGCGCCCCACGCGCAGGAAGCCGAGCCCGATGCCCAGGAACGAGCCGAGCAGCACGAAGTTGGTGAAGTAGCTGAGGTGGACGATGTTGGATCCGGTCCACCGGATCAGCGCCAGCTCGAGGAAGAGCATGAAGGCGCTGGCGAGGACGAGCCTCGGCCGCACCGCCAGCCAATGGGAACCCTCTTCGTCACCGACCGGCTTCTGGGCCTGGAGCGTCATGGTGCCTCACCGTAGTTGACCGGAGCGAAATCATGAAAGGCGTACGTCGCAGAAGAATGTTTCACCACGTCCATCCGGCCGCCCGGCCGCCCACCCGCCGACGGGCGGGCAGGCGGCGGATCAGGCGTTCTCGCGGTTGAACACGCGGGTGCCGACGGCGAGGCCGAAGACCGCGAACACCGCGGTCACCGCGACGCCGGCGGCCACCGTGCCGGTGAGGTAGCGGCCGTGGAACAGGTCGCGCACGGCCTCCAGCACGTAGCGGAACGGGCTCACGCGGGAGAGGGCGTCAAGCCAGCGGGGCGCCATCGACATCGGCAGGAAGGAGCCGGACAGCAGGATCAGCGGGATCACGGCCGTGGACATCATCGGCGCGAACAGCTGCTCGTTCATGGTCAGCGCGATCGCGTACGACAGCGCCGCCAGGCTCACCCCGAGCACGACGACCAGCGCGATCCCGGCCACGAGCCCGCCCACCGGCACCCGCAGCCCCAACGCGAACGCCACCACCAGCAGCAACATCAGCTGGACGACCAGCGTGACGGCGTTGTTGAGCACCCGCCCGAGCAGCAGCGCCAGCCGGCTCGCGGGGGTGACGCGCAGGCGCTCCAGCGCGCCCGTGCGCCGCTCGAACACCACGCCGAGCCCCGCCAGAGCCATGCTGAGCAGCCCGAGCTGGATCATCAGCCCGGGCACCAGCGTCTCCCATGTGCCGAACGTGGTGAAGATCGGCCCGAACAGCACCAGGAACAGCAACGGCTGGATCGCCCCGAACACGATGCCGACCCGCTGCTGCAGCGTGACGCGCACGCCGTGGCGGAACAGCACCCAGGTGTCGCGCAGCATCAGGCGCCCACCTCCTCGCGCAGCGACCGCCCGGTGATGTCGAGGAACACGTCGTCGAGCGTGCGGCCGCCGGCCTTCAGCTCGGCAGGGGTGCCCTCGGCGACGATCCGGCCGTGGTCGATGATCAGCAGCCGGTCGCAGAGGGCGTCGGCCTCGTCGAGGTAGTGGGTGGTGAGGAACACGGTCATGCCGCGTTCGGCGCGCAGCGCGCGGATGTGGTCCCACAGGTTGGCCCGGCTCTGCGGGTCGAGGCCGGTCGTCGGCTCGTCGAGGACGATCAGGTCCGGGTCGTGCAGCAGCGCGAACGCGATGTCGAACCGGCGCCGCTGCCCGCCGGACAGCACGGCGGGGATCCTGGTCTCCAGCCCGGTCAGCTCCAGCCGGGCCAGGACGTCCGCGATCCGGGCGGCGGCCTCCCGGCGGCCGAGGCCGTACAGCATGGCCTGGAGTTCGAGCTCGGCCTTCAGCGGCGCCGACGGCAGCAGCGCGCTGCCCTGGGCGACGTACCCGATGCGGCGGCGGACCTCGCGCGGGTCGGCGAGCAGGTCGTGGCCGGCCACGGCGGCGGTGCCGGACGTGGGTGTGAGCAGGGTGGTCAGCATGCGCATGGTCGTGGTCTTGCCGGCGCCGTTGGGGCCGAGGAAGCCGACGATCTCGCCGGCCTCCACGGTGATGTCCACGCCTTTGACGGCCTCCACGCCGCCGTCGAAGGTCTTCCTCAGACTCGATGTCGCAATCAATTTTCATCGCCTCCAAAATTTAGGCAACCATAATTTTAGAGTGACTGCAAATTGGGTAGGGTGGGGGCATGCACGAGGGGCTGCGGGCGCGGAAGAAGCGCGAGACCAGGCAGCGCATCGCGGACATCGCGATGGGGCTGTTCATCGAGCGGGGGTTCGACAACGTGACCGTGGCCGAGGTGGCGCGGGCCGCCGACGTGTCGGTCAACACGGTCTTCAACTACTTCAGCACCAAGGAGGACCTGTTCGCCGACCGCCACGAGATGGCCGTCGACCTGCCGCTGCGGGTGGTGCGGGAACGCGCGCCCGGGGAGAGCGTGGTGCGGGCGTTCCGGCGCGACTTCCTGGAGGCGATCGAGACCCGCCACTGGAGATACGGGCTCAACCTCGGCGGCGACGTCTTCGCCCGGATCGTGAACGCCAGCCCGGCGCTGGTGGCCCGGATGCGCCAGATCCACGACGAGCGCGAGGAGAGCCTGGCCCGGCTGCTGGCCGACGACCTCGGCGCGGCGCCCGGCGACCTCACCCCCCGCCTGGCGGCGGCCCACCTCCTCGACACGGCGCGGCTGCTGGGTCGGCACGCCCTCGACCGCATGGTGGCCGGCGAGGGCTGGGAGACGATCGCGCCCGAGCTCAGGGCGCGTGCGGAGCAGGCGTTCGACCTGCTGGAGTCGGGGCTCGGCGACTACGGCGCGCGGCCGCCGGCCGACCAGCCGGATGCTCCCGTGGAGGTCAGCCGACGCCCTCGGTGATCACGACGACGCCGGCGACGAAGACGATGAACGCGAAGGTGACGATCAACAGCACGGTGCTGACGATGCCGCAGACGCGCCCGGCCTGGATGTGCCCGCGGTTGTCGTAGGGGTAGCCGCTCTCGTCGATCTCGCGCAGCGCGCGGCTGCCCAGCGCCCACGCGAACGGGCCGATGAACGTGCAGACCACCAGGCTGAGGATGCCGAGCACGAGGATGGTCGTGCCGTTGGGGTGGGTGTAGAAGTGCGGGCCGTGGTACGAGGGCCCGTGGCCGGGATACGACATGATCGCTGGGCCCCCTCGCGCTGCCGAGTCAGGTGGGATTTATACCACAAATCCCCTCTTGATCAACTGCGCCATCATGGTACGGCTTCGGTCTGACATCCCCTTAGGAGCCTGCCCCCGTGCGTGAACGCACCCGCGCCCTTCTCGCCCACCGGCGCTTCCAGCGGTTCATCGTCGCCGTCATCCTGATCAACGCGGCCACGCTCGGCCTGGAGACCTTCCCGGCCGTCGTCGCGCACCACGGAGCCCTGCTCACCGCCGTCGACCACGTCGCGCTCTACATCTTCGCCGTCGAGCTGGCCGCCAAGATCTACGTCGAGCGCCGGGCGTTCGTCAACGACCCGTGGAACCTCTTCGACTCCGCCATCGTGGCCATCGCCTTCGCGCCGGCGACCGGCGGCCTGTCGGTGCTGCGCTCGCTGCGGATCCTGCGCGCGCTGCGGCTGCTGTCGGTCGTGCCGAGCCTGCGCCGGGTGGTCTCGGCGCTGCTGCGCGCGATGCCGGGGATGAGCTCGATCGTGGTGCTGCTCGCGCTGGTGCTGTACGTGGCCGCGGTCATGGCCACCAAACTCTACGGAGCGGTCGCGCCGGACCGGTTCGGCAGCCTGCCGACCTCGCTGTTCACTCTCTACCAGACGATGACCGGCGACGACTGGGGCAACATCGCCAGGGAGGTGATGACCCGGCACCCGTCGGCCTGGATCTTCTTCACGATCTTCATCCTGGTGTGCACGTTCGTCGTGCTCAACCTGTTCATGGCGGTCGTGGTCAGCGCCATGGACGAGGAGAGCGCCGAGGAGCGGGCCGCGATCGAGGACACCACGGCCCACACCGAGCGGATCCTGCGGGAGCTGGCCGAGCTGCGCAAGGAGATCGCCGAGCTGCGCCGGCACGGCCGGCTCGGCCCCTCCTACCGCGAGTAGAACTCCACCACCAGCTGCTCGTCCACCGGCACCGCGATCTGCTCGCGCTCGGGCCGGCGCGTCAACGTGAAACGCAGCCCGGCGTGGTCGACCGACAGGTAGGGGGCGAGGCGATCGTCGGCGTGCACGCCCTCGGCCGCGGCCACGAACGGCTGCATCCGGCGCGACCGCTCCCGCACCGTGATGACCTGCCCCGGCCTGACCAGGTAGCTGGGGATGTCCACCTTGTGGCCGTCCACGGCGATGTGGCCGTGGCAGATGTACTGGCGGGCGGCGTAGATCGAGGGCGCGAAGCCCGCGCGCAGCACGAGCGCGGCCAGGCGGCTCTCCAGCAGGGCGACCAGCTCGGCGCCGGAGGACCCCGGCCTGCGTACGGCGAGGTCCCAGTAGCGGCGCAGCTGCCGCTCCGACACGTCGTAGTACCAGCGCAGCTTCTGCTTCTCCATCAGCCGCAGCCCGTAGTCGCCGGCGCCGCGGCGGTTGGTCCTGCGGCCGTGCTCGCCCGGCGGGTAGGGGCGCCGCTCGAAGGAGCGGACGGCTTTCCTGGTCAGCGGGACGCCCGCGCGTCGGGACAGTCGCACCTTGGGGCCGGTGTAGCGCACGTTCACCTCGATGTGATTAGGTAATCCTTACTTAGGTAAGGCTAACCTACACCGACCTGGAGGCGCCATGCTGCCGATCCCCGAGCGGATCCGCACTCTCGCCGCGACCGCGAGCGTCGCCAAGCTCGCCGTCGACGGCGCCCCCTCCCCCGCCCGCGGCGGCGTGGACGAACGCGGCCGTCCCGTGCTCCTGGTGCTGCCCGGCGAGGCGCTGCACGGCGTGCGCGAGGACGCCGTGGCGACGGTCAACCTGACCGCGATGCGGCGGCTCGGCGACGTGACCCACCCGCGCGGGCTGCTGGAGGTGCAGGGCTGGGCCGAACCGGTCCCGAAGCAGGACGCCCGCGGCGCGGCGGTGACCGTGGCCGCGCACAACGCCGACGAGAGCCTGTTCGAGGCGCTCGAACGGTTCGGCGCACCCGACGCGCCCCGGCTGCTGCGGCTGGACGTCGGCCAGGTGGTCTACCTCACCGGCCAGGAGTCGGGGGTGCTCGACGCCGACGACTACCTCGGCGCCCGGCCCGACCCGCTCACCACGATGGCCGAGCGGGTGCTCGCGCACGTGAACGCCTCGCACCGGGCCCAGTTGACCGCCGGCGTGTCCAGGCAGCTGGGCGAGCCGGCCGGGGAGGTGTGGCTGTGGGAGCTGGACCGGTGCGGGGCGACCGTACGGGTGGACGAGACACTGGTGCGCTTCCCGTGGCCGCGGCCCGCGCACACCGGGCTGTGCCTGGAGACGGCGCTGCGCGGCCTGCTGTGCACGTGCTGATCACACTAGAGGGGGCGATCTCTGTCTTATTGCGAATTGAACGGACATACCACTACTTGGGATCGAGGAGTCCGCCGGTGTCCCTAGCATGTGTGGGGTGACCGGAACGCATCGATCGTCCCAGCCCGCCGGGCCCGAGAACGCGCGGCGCAGGCGGGCGATGATGTTCGCCGGCGTGCTGCTCGGCGCGGTGCTGCTGGCCTCCGCGGCGATGCTGATCAGCGGGGCGGGCCGCACGACCAGGATGGAGGCCGTCCGGGTGCCCGGCGACGGTGACGGCGCGCCGCCGGCGTCCGCGTCCGCGACATCCGAGCCCGGGCGGCCGACCGTCACGGGGTCGAGCCCGTCGCCCGACCGGGCCCGGCCCATCGGCTCGCCGGGATCCGCGACCACGGCGACGCCCGGACGCAGCGCGACGCCCGTGGCCGGGCGTACCACGCCGGTCAGGCCCGCGCCCACCCGCACGCCCGACGCGCCGGCGTCAAGCCCGCCCGCCACGCCGACGGCTTCCCGTTCGACCACCCCGCCGCCGGCGTCCACCCCCACGAGCGACCCCGACCCCACCCCGCCCGGCCACACCCGCCAGCCCCGCGCCCAGGACCCGTCCAAGACCCGCGGCCCCAAGCGGTGACCTGCGGGAACCCCGCACCCTGATCCCGTCCCGCGCCTGGTCCGCGGGACGGGATCAGGGGGCGGGGTTCCCGCTCAGGTTCATGCCGGACAGCAGGTAGCCGAGCCCCTCGTCGAATGTGGCGTCCCACGCGTGGTCGAGGCCGTGCGCGGCGAGCGCCGGGTAGCGGTCGGCGCGTTCGCGCAGGAACGCACCCGTGTCCGCCTCCTCGCCCCGCTGCCAGGTGACCTGCATGATGACCGAGCCCATGACGTAGTTGGCCAGGCTGTACGCGGCGGGCTTGGGCGCGGCGAAGCCGGCCGCGATCAGCGTCTCGTACAGGAACTCGGTGCGCTCCAGCGCGTTCGGGCCCATGAGAGGGCGGTCGAGGAGGGTGGCCGACCAGGGGTGGCGGAGCAGGGCCGCACGCCAGCCGCCGATCAGCTCGCGCACGAGCGCCTGCCAGTCGCCTCCCGGCGCGGGCAGGCGGACCTCGCGGAAGACGGCGTCGAGGGCCAGGTCGAGGACGTCGCCCTTGGTCTTGACGTGCCAGTAGAGGGTGGTCGAGCCGGTGTCGAGCCGCTCGGCCAGGCGGCGCATGGTCAGCCCGCCCACGCCTTCCTCGTCGAGCAGCGCGACCGCCTCGGCCACGATCCGCTCCAGCGTCAACGTCTGCCTCGGCGCCTTCCTGGGGCGCGACCACACGGTGTCCACGACGACGATAATACGTTGAACGAGTCACTGGATCGATGGTCTAGTAGGAGAACGACGATCGAGGAGCGGGTGTGGGACACGTCGAGGTGAGCGGGCTGACGTACTTGCTGCCCGACGGGCGGCCGCTGCTGCTGGAGGCTTCGTTCAGGGTGGGCGACGGAGCCAAGGCGGCGCTCGTCGGCCCGAACGGCGCGGGCAAGACCACGCTGCTGCGGCTGATCGCGGGCGAGCTCGCACCCGCCGACGGCCGGGTCGCGAGCAGCGGCGGCATCGGCGTGATGCGGCAGTTCCTCGGCACGGGAACCGTGCACGACCTGCTGCTCGGCGTCGCACCGCGACGCGTCGGCGATGCCGCGGCCGGGCTGGCGGCGGCCGAGGCGGCGCTCGCCGAGCGCGACGACGAGCCCACCCAGCTCGCCTACGCCCAGGCCATCGCCGACTACGCCGACGCCGGCGGCTACGAGCTGGAGGTCGTGTGGGACGTGTGCGCGACCGAGGCCATGGGGATGCCGTACGAGCGGGTCAGGGACCGGAGCCTGGCCACGCTGTCGGGCGGCGAGCAGAAGCGGCTCATGCTGGAGGCGCTGCTGCGCGGCCCCGACGAGATCCTGCTGCTCGACGAGCCGGACAACTACCTCGACGTGCCGGCCAAGCAGTGGCTGGAGCGCGCGATCAGGGGGTCGGCCAAGACCGTGCTGCTCGTCTCGCACGACCGCCGCCTGCTGGCCGAGGCCGCCGACCGGATCATCACCGTCGAGGGGCGCACGGTCTGGGTGCACGGCGGCGGGTTCGCGACCTACGCCGAGGCGCGCCGGCGGCGCCGGGAACGCCTGGAGGAGCGCCGGCAGCGCTGGGAGGACGAACGGGCCCGGCTGCGCCGGCTGGTCCACACGCTGCGCCAGCGGTCGGCGCACAACGACGCGCTGGCGGGGGCGTACCAGTCGGCGGTGACGCGGCTGGGGCGGTTCGAGCGCGAGGGGCCGCCGCAGCGGGCGCCGAAGGAGCAGAACGTGCGGATGCGGCTGCGCGGCGGCCGTACCGGCAAGCGCGCGGTGACGTGCGAGGGCCTGGAGCTGACCGGGCTGCTGCGGCCGTTCTCCACCGAGATCCGGTACGGCGAGCGGGTCGGCGTGCTCGGCCTGAACGGCACCGGCAAGTCCCACTTCCTGCGCCTGCTGGCCGGCGAGCCGATCGCGCACACCGGCGCCGCCCGGCTGGGCGCCCGCGTCGTGCCCGGCCACTTCGCGCAGACCCACCTGCGGCCCGACCTCGCCGGGCGGACGGCCGCCGACGTGGTGACGGCCGAGTACGCGTTGACCCGCAACGAGGCCATGGCCGCCCTGGCCCGCTACGAGCTGGCGCCCGCCGGCGGGCAGCCGTTCGAGACGCTGTCGGGCGGTCAGCAGGCCCGGCTCCAGATCCTCCTCCTGGAGCTGTCGGGAGCCACGCTGCTGCTGCTCGACGAGCCGACCGACAACCTCGACCTGGCCAGCGCCGAGGCGTTGCAGCGCGGGCTCCAGGGGTTCGAGGGCACGGTGCTGGCGGTCACGCACGACCGGTGGTTCGCCGACGACCTCGACCGCTACCTGATCTTCGGCGCGGACGGCCTCGTACGGGAGAGCGCCGACCCGCGCTGGGACGTCTAGCCCGGCACCCGGCGCAGGGGGGAGAGCGTCATGGCCTCGTCCACCGCCTCGGGTGACAGCACGTGGTCGAGCACCATGACCGCGCACCCGCTGATGCCCGCGCCGGCGCCCAGGCGGCTCGGCTCGATGCGCAGGCGGCGGGTGGCCAGGGCCGTGGAGCGGCGGTAGACGACCTCGCGGATGCTCGACACCAGCGGCCCGAACGCCTCGGCCACGTCGCCGCCGAGCACCACGACCGACGGGTTGAGGATGTTGACCGCCCCGGCCAGCACCTCGCCGATCCGGCGGCCGGCGGTGCGGACCGTGGCCATGGTCTCGGCGTCGCCGGCGCGGACGAGCGCGGTCACGTCGGCGATGGTCTTGACGTCCTTGCCGGCCGCGCGCAGGTCGCGCAGCAGCGCGGTGCCGCTGGCCACGGAGTCGACGCAGTCGGTGTTGCCGCAGCGGCAGAGCACGCCGCGGCTGTCGAGTACGGGGATGTGGCCGATCTCGCCGGCCGCGCCGAGCGCGCCGCGCAGGATGCCGCCGCCGGCGATCACGCCGGCGCCGATGCGCGTGGACACCTTCACGAACATCAGGTCGCCGAGGTCGGGGTAGACGCCGCGGTGCTCGCCGATGGCCAGCACGTTCACGTCGTTGTCGACGAGCACGGGCACGGGGAAGCGCGCGCGGATGATCGGCGGGATCACCACGCCGGTCCAGGACGCCATCACGCGGGCGCTCTCGGTGCGGCCCTGCGCGAACTCGACGGTGGCCGGCACGCCCATCCCGACGCCTCTGATCGTCGCGCGGGGGCGGTCGCCCAGCAGCTCGTCCCAGGTGTCCATGAGCAGGGGCAGCACGACGTCGGGGCCCTGCTCGACGTCCATGGCGAACTCGCGCCCGGCCAGCTCGACGCCGGCCAGGTCGCAGACGGCCACCCGGGTGCGGCTCGCGCCGAGCGCGGCGGCCAGCACGACGCCGCCGGCGGCGTTGAACTCCAGGCGCACGGGG
>DASUCK010000039.1:0-26495 GCA_036276095.1 Nonomuraea sp.
GCCCCGTTCCCCGTGAAACTGCGCGTCGATCTCGAACGGCGTGCCACTCCTACCATCGAGGCGGTGGCCTTCTTCATCGTGTCGGAAGCATTGACCAACATCGCCAAGCACGCGGCGGCCACCAGGGCCGAGGTGAGCGTGCGGCGCGAGCGCGACCGGCTGCACGTGCTCGTGTACGACGACGGCTGCGGCGGCGCCCGGCTGGACGGCGGGACCGGGCTGCGCGGCCTGGCCCAGCGGATCGACGCCGTGGACGGGACTCTCCGCCTGTCCTCCCCGCTCGGCGGCCCGACGACGATCGACGTGGAGTTGCCGTGCGAGTGACCCGTGGCGGAGGCGAGCGATCTCCCGTGCGTGTGGCCCGTGGCGGAGACGGGCGAGGTGGGTCTGCCATGCGAGTGGTGGGGTCGCCGTGCGTGTAGTGCTCGCGGAGGATTCCGTGTTGTTGCGCGAGGGGCTGATCCGGCTGCTCGACGCCTCCGGCATGGAGGTGGTGGCGGCCGTGGACGAGGCCGAGGGCCTGCTCAGAGCGACCGAGGAGCACGGTCCTGACCTGGTCATCACCGACGTGCGGATGCCGCCCACGCACACCGACGAGGGCCTGCGGGCCGCGCTCGTGCTGCGCCGCCAGCAGCCGGGCCTGCCGGTCCTGGTGCTCTCGCAGTACGTCGAGGAGCGGTACGCCGCCCAGCTCCTGGCCTCCGCGGCGAACGGCGGCGTCGGATACCTGTTGAAGGACCGGGTGGCGGACGTGGCGGAGTTCGTCGACGCGCTGCGCCGGGTGGCGTCGGGCGGCACGGCGCTCGACCCGGAGGTGGTCGCGCAGCTCATCCTGCGCGGCAACAGCGACCCGCTGGAACGCCTGACCCCGAGGGAGCACGAGGTGCTGAAGCTGATGGCCGAGGGCCGCTCCAACGCGGGGATCGGCCAGGCGCTCGTCCTGAGCGAAGGAGCTGTGGGCAAGCACATCGGCAACATCTTCAGCAAGCTCGACCTGGCTCCGGCCGAGGGCGATCACCGGCGGGTGCTGGCGGTGCTGCAGTTCCTGAGGATCAGGAGCCTGCCGTGAGGGCGGCCTGGCTGGCGGCCGGTACGGTGGCCACGGTCATCGCGCTGCTTCTCTCGACGGTGCTGCTCTGGCGCGGGTTCGCCAGGGCGCGGACGCCGATCGACACCGTGCACAGGTCGATCGCGTTCACGAGCGACAAGGTGGAGATCAGGACCAGCTCCGGCCCGGTCAACCTGGTCGTCGTGCCGGGCCGGGCGGGCGAGCTGCTGATCACCCGGACGCTGCGGTGGTCGCAGGACCGGCCGGTTGCCACCGAGGTGTGGGACGCCGCCCGCTCCACGCTGCGGCTGGAGGCCGACTGCCGGGGCGCGGACCAGCCGGACGGCCCGGTCTGCCAGGCCGACTACCTCGTCTCCGTGCCGCCGGAGACCCACCTGGTGGCCGCCACGACCCGCGGCAAGCTCACGGTGAGCGAGGCGTTCGGCAGCGTACGCGTGACCTCGGTCTCGGGGAATGTGCGGCTCGACGACGTGGCGGGGCCGGTCTGGGCCAGGTCGGGCACGGGGAGCGTCACGGGTGGTCGGCTCGCCGGCGGCCTGGCCGACGTGGAGACCGGGTCGGGAAACGTGGATCTGTCGTTCGCGGGCGCCCCGGCGTCCGTCCGGGCGGTGGTGAGGACGGCGGGTGACGTCAACGTGTACGTGCCGCCGGCCGCGTACGACGTGACCGTGAGCGCCCCGAACGCGACTGTCGCCGTAAAGCGGGACAAAACCTCCCCCCGGAAGATCACTGCGCGGGTGAAAGCTGGGTGGGTGTCGCTGTGCTGCCGTTGATGGCCTGTTTACCCATTGGTAGGTTCCCGGCATGGAGTCTGCGAAGCACGCCGGTGACGCCGCTGTCGCCGTGTCCAAGGCCTACGGTGTCGAGACCATGTTCACCCTCTCAGGAGGGCACGTTTTCCCGCTCTATGACGGCGCGGTGCACGAGGGGATGCGCATCCTCGACGTACGCCACGAGCAGAGCGCGGTGTTCGCCGCCGAGGCGACGGCCAGGCTGACGAGGAGACCCGGGCTGGCGGTGCTGACCGCGGGCCCGGGCATCACCAACGGCGTCAGCGGCGTCGCGACGGCCCACTTCAACGGCTCGCCCGTGGTCGTCATGGGTGGGCGGGCGCCGAAGTCGCGCTGGGGCAGCGGCGCCCTGCAGGAGATGGACCACCCGCCGCTGCTCGACCCGATCACCAAGCTGTCGTTCACCGCGGCCGGTCCCGAGTCGGTCGGCCAGGACGTCGAGTCGGCCTTCCGCACCGCGATCGCGCCCCACCGCGGCCCGGTGTTCGTCGACTTCTACATGGACCACCTGTTCGCTCCCTCGCCCGCGCACGAGGTGCGCACGCAGACGCCCTCGCCCCTGGAGCCCGACCCCGACGACCTGGCCGCCATCGCCCGGCTGCTGGCCGAGGCCGAGCGCCCGGTCCTGGTGTACGGCTCCGACGTGTGGATGGACCGCGCCGAGGAGGCGGCCCGCGACTTCGCCGAGACGTGGCGCCTGCCGGTGATCCCCAACGGCCAGGGCCGCGGCGTCCTGCCCTCGGGTCACGACCTGCTCGTCACCCGCGCCCGCGGTCTCGCCTTCGGCCAGGCCGACCTGGTGATCGTGATCGGCACCCCGCTCGACTTCCGGCTCGGCTACGGCTGGTTCGGCGGCAAGGACGGCGCCCCGCTGGCCCGCGTCGTGCACATCGCCGACGCGCCGTCGCAGCTGGCCACGCACATGACGCCGGCCGCCTCGGCCGCTGGCGACCTGTCGGTGGTGCTGTGGAGCCTCGGCACGGCCTGCGGCGAGGCGGGCGTCAAGCCGGACAGGTACGCCCCGTGGGTGTCGCGGCTCGCCGACGCGGCCGCAGCGGCCATCGCCGGCGACGCCGAGCTGCTGGCCTCCGACGCCGACCCGATCCACCCGATGAGGGTGTACGGCGAGCTCGGCAGAATCCTGGCCGACGACGCCGTGGTGATCGGCGACGGCGGCGACTTCGTCTCCTACGCCGGCAAGTACGTCGAGCCCAAGCAGCCCGGCAACTGGCTCGACCCCGGCCCGTACGGCTGTCTCGGCACCGGTCTCGGCTACTCCGTCGCCGCCCGCCTGGCCCGCCCGTCCGCGCAGGTGGTGCTGCTGCTCGGCGACGGCGCGGCGGGCTTCTCGCTCATGGACGTCGACACCCTCGTCCGCCACCGCCTGCCGGTGGTCATGATCTGCGGCAACAACGGCATCTGGGGCCTGGAGAAGCACCCCATGCAGATGCTGTACGGCTACGACGTCGCCGCCGAGCTGCAGCCGCAGTGCCGCTACGACCAGGTGGTGACCGCGCTGGGCGGCGGCGGCGAGCTGGTCACCAAGCCGTCGGAGATCGGCCCGGCGCTGCGCAGGGCGTTCGACTCCGGCATCCCGTACATGGTGAACATCGCCACCGACCCGCAGGTCGCCTACCCCCGCAGCACGACGGGCGTGTGACGGCTACTTGGCCGTGCCGGTCGGGCTGGACGACGACGGCGGCGACGAGCACGTTCCGTCGACGACGACCAGCTTGACCGGCTTGGTGATCTCCAGCCACGTGCCGCCGCTGGGCACCACCTCGCTGATCCTGCCGCACTGCAGGCCGTTGGTGGTGACGGTCTGGTTGTCCACGCGCACGTCGAAGCCGGCCGCCTCGACCATGGGCTTGCCCTCCAGGAACGACATCCCGGCGACCTTCGGCACCTGCGCCTTCTTGACCGTCGACGACGGGGTGGGAGACGGCGACTTGGAGGGGGACGCGGAGGGCGTCTTCGACAGCGTGGGCGTGGGGGTCGGGGTCTCCTTCTCCTCGGTCTCCGAGGGCCGCGGCCGGGTGACCGTCGGCTCGGGCTCGGGCGAGGCTGACTTGGTACGGGTGCGCTTGGGCTTGGACGGGGTCGTGGCGGGCGTCTCGGCGGCGACCGGAGCGTCGGTGAACGTCGGCTCGGGGTCGCCGCCGGTGGTCATGCCGGTCAGCGCGATGGCCGTGGCGCCCGCGCCGAGCACGACCGCGGCCGCGATGCCGGCGATCAGGCCGGTCCGGCGCGGGGCCTTGGCGGCCCGGCGGCTGCCGCGCCGTTCGGCGACCGTGGTCTCCTCGCGGCGGGGCAGGTGGGCGCCGGTCTGGTAGGGGCCGGCGTCGTACTGGCCGGTCGGGTAGGAGGCGGCGTCATACGGGCCGGTCGGGTAGGAGGCGGCGTCGTACTGGCCGGGCTGCTGCTGGGGCGCCGGGTAGCCGGGCGGCGGCGCCATCGTGGCGCCGGTGACCGGAGCCTCGGGGAGCGGGGGCGGCGCCTGGCCGCTGGCGACCGCGCGGGCGGCCTCGCTCATGGCCTTGGCGCTGGGGAAACGCCGGGTCGGGTCTTTCGACAGGGCGACCTCGACGAGCTGGCGCACGGGCGGCGGGATGTCGGGCGGCAGCGGCGGCGGGGCCTCGCGGATGTGCTTGAGCGCGATCGTGACGGCGCTGTCACCGTCGAACGGCCGCTGCCCGACCAGGCACTCGTACGCGACCACGCCGAGCGCGTAGATGTCGACCGCGGGCGTGACGGGCGCGCCCTCGGCCTGCTCGGGCGCGCAGTAGGCGGCCGTGCCCAGCACCATGCCGGCGTCGGTGAGCCGGTTGGCGAGGTCGGAGCGGGCGATGCCGAAGTCGGTGAGCACGAGGGTGCCGTCGCGCTGCACGAGCAGGTTTCCCGGCTTGACGTCGCGGTGCACGATGCCCTGGTCGTGGACGGCCTGCAGCGCCGAAGCGGCCTGCGCGATCAGCTCCATGGCCGCCTGCGGCGGGATGCGGCCCAGCCGGCCGAGCAGCCGGTCGAGCGGCTCCCCGTCGACGAACTTCATCACCAGGTAGACGGTGTCGCCGCTGATGCCGTAGTCGTAGACGTCGACGACGCCGGAGTGGTTGATCGTGGCCATCGCCCGTGCTTCCCCCTGAAAGCGAGCGACGAACCCCGGATCCTGCATGCGGCCGGGAAGCAGCACCTTGACGGCGACGGTGCGGGCGAGCACGGTGTCCTCGCCTCGCCACACCTCGCCCATGCCACCGGCGCCGATGCGGGTATCGAGCCGATACCGCCCCGCCAGTGTCGTCCCTTGGGCCACCATGATCCCCCCGCTACCCCCTACCTCTGTAACCTCTCGCACCCCGCGGTTCTCCAACAAAGCGAACCATTGTCGCGGTGAGGTAACACAGTGGTCACGGAACTCAGAGAGTGTACGACTCACTTGTCCCAGATGCCACTCAAATTACTCAAGCCGTACAAACCCTATCCTGCGACCTCATGACGGTACTTGTCCGCGTTTCCCGGGAAGTCAAGGGGCCCTTCTCGGACCCCATAAGCTGATCACATGACGCTTGTCCCGGGCCTGCGCGCCCAGCTGGTCATCATGGTCGAGATGGACGACACCGCCAAGCGGATCGGCAGCGGGGACGTACCCGTGCTCGCCACGCCGCGGCTGCTCGCGCTGGCCGAGGCGGCGACCGTGCGGGCCGTCGAGGGCCACCTCGCGCCCGGCGACACCTCAGTCGGCACCCGGGTCGAGCTCGACCACCTGGCCGCCAGCCCACTGGGCACGCACGTGCAGGTCGGCGTCGAGCTCACCAAGGTCGACGGCCGCCGGCTGATCTTCGCCTTCGAGGCCCACGACAAGCACAAGGTCGTGGGCCGGGGCACGATCGAGCGCGTGGTGGTCAACCGGGCCAGGTTTCTCGCTACTCGATGACGGCGATCAGGTCGCCTTCCTGGATCACGTCGCCCTCGGCCACCTTGAGCTGCGCCACCACGCCGTCGTCCTCGGCGATCACCGGGATCTCCATCTTCATGGACTCGAGGATGACCAGCGTGTCGCCGTCGGAGACGGTGTCGCCCTCCTTGACGAGGACCTTCCACACGTTGGCCACCATCTCAGCGCGTACTTCAGCCACCGCGACTCCCCTCTTTCGTCAATGTATTCACCTTAGGCCCGCATGCGCGCGACCAGGCCCGTGTCGTAGTCGCCGGTGACGAACTCGGCGTTTTCCAGCAGCTCGGCACAGAACGGCAGGTTGTTCTTCGGCCCCTCGACGACGAACGCCTCGACGGCCTTGCGGCCCTTCTCCAGCGCGTCGGTGCGGTTGGCCCCGTGGACGCAGAGCTTGGCCATCAGCGGGTCGTAGAACGGGGTGACCGCGTTGCCCGCTTCGTAGCCGGAGTCGACGCGCACGCCGTCGCCCGCCGGCTCCTCCCATGCCGTGATCATGCCAGGTCCGGGGAAGAAGCGCTTCGGGTCCTCGGCGTACACGCGGAACTCGATCGCGTGGCCGGCCGGCTCCACCCGTACGTCGGGGCTCTCGCCGGCGGCCACCCGCAGCTGCAGCTCGACCAGGTCGAGCCCGGTGACCAGCTCGGTGACCGGGTGCTCCACCTGCAGCCGGGTGTTCATCTCCAGGAACACGAAGTCCTGCTCGTCGGCGTCGACCAGGCACTCGACGGTGCCGGCGCCGAGGTAGCCGACCGCCTCGCCGGCGCGTACGGCCGCGGCCAGCATGCGCTCGCGCAGCTCCGGCGTGATGCCGGGGGACGGCGACTCCTCCACCACCTTCTGGTGGCGGCGCTGCACCGAGCAGTCG
This sequence comes from Nonomuraea sp., assembly GCA_036276095.1. GTDB lineage: Bacteria > Actinomycetota > Actinomycetes > Streptosporangiales > Streptosporangiaceae > Nonomuraea. Next base: position 6,678 of record DASUCK010000039.1, read on the forward strand.
CGTTCGCCCAGCGCCAGGACGCGGCCGTCGGGCAGGCCGAGGATCTGCACCTCGACGTGGCGGGCCCGCTCGATGTAGCGCTCCAGCAGCACGGCGGGCCCGTCGAGCGCGTCGCCGGAGAACCGGGACGCCGCCCGCGCGGCCTGTTCGTACGCCTTGGCCAGGCCCTCGTCGTCGTGGGCGACGCTCATGCCGATGCCACCGCCGCCGCCCGCGGTCTTGACCATGACCGGGTAGCCGATCGCCTCGGCCGCCCGCAGCGCCAGCGACAGGTCGGTGACCGGCTCGCGGGTGCCCGCGGCGACCGGCACGCCCGCGGCCTCCATCAGGTTCCTGGCGTTGATCTTGTCGCCCATGCGGTCGATCGCCTCCGGCGCGGGACCGATCCACACCATGCCGGCGTCGACCACGGCCCGCGCGAACGCGGCGTTCTCCGACAGGAACCCGTAACCCGGGTGAATCGCCCGCGCGCCGGTCGCGCGGGCCGCCTCCAGCACCTTGGCGGGGTCGAGGTAGCTCTGCGCGGGATGGGCGGGGCCGATCAGCACGGCCTCGTCGGCCTCGCGCACGAACGGCAGGCCGGCGTCGGCCTCCGAGTGCACGGCGATGGCGCGCAGGCCCAGCCGCTTGACCGTACGGATGATCCGCCGCGCGATCTCGCCGCGGTTGGCGATCAGAACAGGTCCGAGCGTCTCAGTAAGCACGCCGCCCACCCTATGGCCGCCGGCGGCCCGGCCCCTTTCCCTCGAAACCACCGATCCGGCGAGGACGATCTGTAGGAACCCCACAATTGTGAGCGGCCGGAAACGCGGCGGTCTAAAGGCGGCGTCGGTCGATCACCCGGGCCAGCGCCTCCAGCGCGTGGGGATCGTAGGCGCCGCCGGGCGCCAGCCGGATGCGTTCGAGCGCGGCCCCCGCCCGGTCGCGGTCGGTGGAGGGGCCGACGAGGTCGTCGTAGGCGTTGGCGACCTTGATGATGCGGCTCGACAGCGGCGGATCGTCGGTGATCGGGTCGCACTGCCGCTTGACCACCTCGGCCACCCGGTCGAGCACCCCCGTCTGCCTGATCACCTCGGCGCCCAGTTCGGCGATGCGGCGGGCCTGCTCCGGCTCGGTGAGCACGGTCGCGCCGCCGGGGATGGGGTCGCGGAGCGAGAGCTGGCCGATGTCGTGCATCAGCGCGGCGTACTCCAGCTCCAGCAGCTCGGGCTCGGCCATGCCCAGCTCTCTGCCGATGGCGACGGCCAGGCGGCTCACCCGGCGCGAGTGGCCGGGCTCGACGTAGCCGCCGACCTCGGTGACCCGGGACAGGGCGCGTACGGTCTGCAGGTAGGTAGCGCGGATGCCGGCGTATTTCCGGAAGGCGACCTGCGTGACCAGCAGCGGCGCCGCGAACACCAGCAGCGCCACGAGGTCCATGCTGTGCGTGGCCAGCGCGAGCAGCACCCCGGACGACGCCACCGCAGCGCCGAGCGGGAACGCCATGTTGATCTCGTCGCGGACCGCCACCCGGAACGCGGTGCGCACCTGCTCGGCCCGCAGCCCCGCGGCGATGAGCACGTCGATGAGCAGGGTGGCGGCGATGAGCGTCACCATGACCGCGAGCGCCGGCCACCAGGTGCTGGTGGGCGGCTTGGTCATCGCGTGGAGCGGGTCGGCCAGCGGTCGGAAGGCGAAGGCGAGCAGGGCGCCGGTGAGGAGCCGGCGGGCCATCGCGTCGAGGCGCGGCGGGCGGCCCACGGCCAGGTGGGGCAGCGCCCCGGCCAGCATGCCGACCGCGATCACGGCCACCACCTGGAGCGCGGAGTGGCGCAGCGGGTTCTGGCTGAGGTCGAGCAGCAGGGTGTAGCCGAGCGCGGCGGCGGCGCCGATGGGGGCGACCTCCCGGTTGCCCGGCATGGTGAGGCGGGCCAGCTCGCCGACCGCGATCAGCGCGCCGAACCCGACGGCGATCTCCGGCCGGTCGAGCCCCACCGCGGCGGTGTGGGCGACCCCCGCCACCGCGACCAGCCCGGCGGCGCAGATGAGCAGGAGCTGGCCGGAGTCGAGCCGGCGGAGGACCGGCGTCGTCGATCGTTCCGCGCGCCTGGCGCGCTCAGTGGTGATCATTGTCCGGTCACGACCTGGATCGGCATGGTGGGGTCGTCGTGGTCCTTGATCGGCGCCTCGGCGGCGTCCGGCGGCGGCGGGTCGACCCGGCGCGGCGACTGCCACGGCTCGCGCTCGAGGGCGCGGATGAACGCGTCGACCATGACCGGGTCGAAGTGCGTGCCGGCGCTCTTGCGCAGCTCGTCGACGGCCTCGGGCACGGGTCTCGCGCCGCGGTAGGAGCGGTCGGAGGTCATCGAGTCGAACGCGTCGGCCACCGCGATGACCTTGGCGAACTCGGGGATCTCGTCACCGGCGAGCCCCATCGGGTAGCCGGTGCCGTCGTGCTTCTCGTGGTGGTGCATGATGCCGGCGTAGGCCTCGTCGAGGAAGCCGATGCCGCGGACGATCTCCAGGCCGCGCATGGGGTGGAGCTGGATCGCGGCGAACTCCTCCTCGGTGAGCGGCCCGTCCTTCTGCAGCACCTTGGTGGGCACGCCGAGCTTGCCCACGTCGTGGAGCATGCCGGCGTAGCGGATGGCGCGCACCCGCTCCAGCCCCATGCCGATCTCCTCGGCGATCATGGACGACGCGTGCGATACGCGCGTGCAGTGGCCCCTGGTGTAGTAGTCCTTCGTCTCGACGGCCTGGCAGAGGGCGGCGATGGTGGCGTCGTAGGAGCGCTGCTGGGCGTGGTACTGGCCGAACGCCCACCGCGCCACGAACAACGGCAGCAGCACCAGCACCGCCGAGATCGACTGGACGGTCGCCCACAGCCCGGCCACGAGCAGCCCGAACGTGCCGTAGCCCAGGTAGGAGAGCAGGAACTGGGCCATGCCGCGCATCGGCACCTCGGTGCGCACCCGGGTGGCCAGGCCCACGATGGTGAGCGTGAGCACGACGTTGAGCGGCACGAACACCGCGGTGGCGGCGGCGTAGGGGCCGATGAGGTCGTCGAACGCGTCGACCTGCGGCACGCCGACCCGCCCGTCGAGCGCGAGGTAGACCTGGCCGGCCGCGTAGCCGCAGATGGCGAACTGCGCGCCGTTGAACAACCGCTTGATCAGCGGCAGCCCGGGCCGCACGCTCAGCACGGCGGTGAGCCCCACCAGGGCCGCGCCGTCGGGACCGATCAGCACCACGGCGGCCAGCGAGGCGGAGAAGCTGACCGACACCGCGAACTGGTCGACGTTGAGCAGCGTCGGCATCGACTCGCACACCAGGAAGAGCAGGGCCAGCACCAGCAGCACGTCGACGTCGGCCGGTGACACCGGGGCGCCGGAGACGGCCACGCTGCGTATGACGAGAGCGGCCGCCGCCCCGAGCACGACGACCAGGTAGACCCTCGCGGGCCATGGCAGGTCACGCATTGCCGCCCCCTACGGTGGTGTCAGGTCGCCGTCAGGTCCACGACACTCCGGGAGGCATGATCACGCCGCCGATCAGCGCCGCCACGGGAGCGATCAGCGCGATGACCGTGAGCAGCCGGACGACTGTTGCCTTCAACATGCGGATGCCTCCACGTCGACTTCTGGGCATCACGCTACAGAAGACGACGTGACCGTACGGGCGGAGTCGGAAATCGCAAGCAAAGCGTAATCAAGTCACTACGCCTGGCGACGCCCCTCCGTCCGCTCGCGGGCCCATTCGACGGTGCGGGCGATGCCGGTGGCCAGGTCGGTGCGGGGCCCCCAGCCGAGCCCCGAGTGGGCGGGCACCGGATCGACGGCCATGGCCGGCAGGTCGCCGACGCGCGGCGGGGCGAAGCCCGGCTTGTCGGGCGCGCCGGCCGCGTCGGCGATCAGCGAGTGGAGCCGCCGGTCGGTGGTCTGGATGCCGGTGCCGAGGTTGAACCGGCGACCGTCGCCCTCCTGGCCGCAGGCCAGCACGAAACCCTCGACGACGTCGTCGACGTAGACGTAGTCGCGGGTCTGCGAGCCGTCGCCGTGGACGACCGTGGGGGTGCCGCCGAGCAGGGCGTCGGTGAAGATGGCCACGACGCCCGCCTCGCCGTCGGGAGACTGGCGCGGGCCGTAGACGTTGGAGAGCACCAGGGTGGTGGTCTGGATGCCGTAGAGGGCGCGGAAGGCGGCGAGGTAGATCTCGCCGCTCAGCTTGGCGGCCGCGTACGGGGACCGCGGGTCGGTCGGCGCGTCGCCCGGCACGGGGATCGTGGTCGGCCGGCCGTAGACGGCCACCGACGAGGCGAAGACGACCTTGCGGGCGCGGCCCTCGCGGGCGGCGGTGAGGACGCGGGCGGTGCCCTCGACGTTGACGGCGGCGTCGTGGCCCGGGTCGGCGACGCTCCTGCGCACGCTGATCTGCGCGGCCAGGTGGCAGACGACCTCGGGCTGCAGCTCGGCGGCCAGATCGAGCAGGGCCGGATCGCGGACGTCGAGCTCGTGGAGCCGGAACCGGTCGTCGGCGAGGGCCCCGGCCAGGTTGTCGCGGCTCCCCGACGACAGGTCGTCGACGGCCACGACCTCGTGGCCCCCCGCCAGCAGGCGGTCGACCAGACGGGAACCGATGAACCCGGCGCCGCCCGTCACCAGCACGCGCATGCGGTGTGTCCTAGTCGGCAAGCTGGGACCTGACCTGCGCGATGCGCGCCAGCACTTTGGAGCGCAGGTCGGCCGGGACCGGGTCGCAGCCGCAGTGCTTGGCCACGAGCGCCTTCACCGCCTTGTCGAGATCGTATTCCTTCAGGCACGGATCGCACTCGTCGAGGTGCACGCGGACGTCCGCGCAGTCGCCCTCGGCCAGCTCGCCGTCGAGGTAGGCGTAGACCTTGTCGAGCACCTCGCGACAGTCGGTCTCGTGCGGCTTGCCACAGCTCATTTCGATCCCTCCGCCGGGACCAGGCCACGCTCGCGGGCGTAGTCCTCAAGAAGGCCCCGCAACTGCCTGCGTCCCCTGTGCAGCCTCGACATCACGGTGCCGATCGGCGTGCCCATGATGTCGGCGATCTCCTTGTAGGGGAAGCCCTCGACGTCGGCGAGGTAGACCGCGATCCGGAACTCCTCGGGCAGCGCCGCCAGCGCCTGCTTGATGTCGCCGTCGGGAAGGTGCTCCAGCGCCTCGACCTCGGCCGACTTCAGGCCCGACGAGGTGTGGGACTCGGCCCTGGCCAGCTGCCAGTCCTCGATCTCCTCGGCGCCGGACTGCTTCGGCTCGCGCTGCTTCTTCCGATACGTGTTGATGAACGTGTTGGTGAGGATCCGGTAGAGCCACGCCTTGAGGTTGGTGCCCTGCTGGAACTGGTGGAAGGACGCGAACGCCTTGGCGAACGTCTCCTGCAGGAGGTCTTCCGCGTCCGCGGGATTCCGGGTCATCCGGAGCGCGGCGGAATAGAGCTGCTCGAGATAGGGCATGACGTCGCGTTCGAACCGCTCGCTCCGCTGCTCCAGCGTCTCCGCGCCTGTCGCGGGCACCGGACCCACCCCCCTAAGATCACCGGTGGCCGGCTGTGACGGGACACCGTACTCAGGGGAGGATACCCGTTGCGCGGGCGCCGACCGGGCATCGGGTAGGGGGTCGACCAATATGAGCATGCTCGTCGCAACACCCCCGCGCCCCTGTCTGTTCCCGCAAGATAGAAGGTACGAAGGACCCGGTGCGGGGAACGTCATACGTACCGGCTGGTAGCCCTTTTTCCGGACCCAGGAGTCGCGTGTGCTGCCCATTCCGGCCGAGGAACTCAACGGCTCAGGGACGCTCGGGCCGTACTGGACGTTCTACCGCGCCGTCGCCGCCGAACAACTGAACCGATGGCTTCCCGGCGAACCCTCCGTGATCCTCGACCTTTCCGGCGGTCGCGGGCGTTGGTCCGGCCAGGCGGCCAGGGCGGGCCACCGGGTGATCGAGCTGCTCGACTTCCGCCGCACCCCCGACGCGCAGTCCCGGTTGCGCGACGCCGACCGGGTGCGTCACATCCGCGCCGACGACCTGGCGTTCCTTCCCGACGCGAGCGTCGACGCGGTGCTCGCCGAGGAGCGGGCGCTGTCGATCGAGCTCATGGCGGAGTCGGCCATCAGCGACGTGGCCAGGGTGCTTCGGCCGGGCGGCCGGGCGCTGGTGTGCGTCGACTCGCTGGTGCTGGGCATGGCGATCCTGGCCGAGCAGGAGCACTGGCAGCATCTGCGGCAGACCGGCGAGGTCATGCTCGTGCCGTGGCCCGACGGCAGCATCACGCGCTGCTTCAGCAGCGGGCAGCTGCGCGAGCTGCTCGCCGGCGCCGGCCTGGAGGTGGAGTGGATGCGGCCGCGCACGGTGCTGTCGCCGTCCACGGTCGACCACGTGCTCGGCTCCGACGCCCGCGCCCTGGCCTGGCTCGTACGCACGGAGCTGGAGGCCCACCCCGACGACGACGACACCGTCGGCATCCACCTGGTGGCCAGCGCCCGCAAGACCTGACCGCCGGCGACCGTGTTCTCCTCGCTGGAGGTGCTCCGCGGGGGTGGCCGGCTAGTGGCGGCGTTCCTGTTTCGACTGGCACTCGACGCAGCGCGCCGCCTCCGGCCGGGCTTCCAGGCGGCCTTCCGGCACCGGCCTGGCGCAGTCGACGCACTTGCCGTACACGCCTTCCTCCAGGCGCTTGAGCGCCTCGATCACCGCGCGCCGCTGCGCGGTGGCCACGGTCAGCATCGCCCGGGCCCGGTCGGCGTCGGTCAGGTCGGAGCCGGCGTCGGCCGCCGAGTACTCGCGCACGGCGACGGGATCGCCCTGCAGCACGCCGATCGAGCGGTCCAGTTCGGCGAGCATGTCTTCCAGCCGCTCACGAGCGGTCGTGACGTCCACGAATCCGCACCTCCGGGTGAACGAGGGCAACCCGCGGCGAGGACTCCCCGGATGTCCCGCCCGGCGCATTAAGGGGTCATTTATGGCGGTGACACCGAGTAAACGGATGCATCGCTTTCCTCACCGGATGCCCACTTACCGCGCTTCTTACACCTTTAGAAAAGAGCCGTCTCCTGCTCTTCTGGAAGCGGTTTGATGAGGTCCGGTCCATTGTTTCTGACGTTGTTCACATCCGTGGAGACCGGATAGGCCGTCAGCCGTCCCTGCTCGGCCGGGACCAGTAGCCGGGAGGCCTGCTCGACGTCGGTGAGCTTGGGGTCGAGCCATTCCTCCCAGCGCTCCCGCTCGATCATCATGGGCATGCGGTCGTGGATGCGACCCAGGTGGTCTTCGGCGTCGGTGGTGATGACGGTGCAGGTGACCAGCCACTTCAGCGGGTCGTCGTCGTCACGTGAGGGGTCTTTCCAGAACTCGTACAAGCCGGCCATGGCCAGCACGCCGCCGTCGGCCGGATGGATGAAGTACGGCTGTTTCTTCTTCTGGCCTTCGACCGGCATCCATTCGAAGTAGCCGTCGGCGGGAAGCAGGCACCTGCGCTTGGCGAACGCCCGCCGGTACGACGGCTTCTCGGTCACCGTCTCGATCCTGGCGTTGATGAGCCGCGACCCGATCGACGGGTCCTTCGCCCACGGCGGCACCAGGCCCCACTTGACCACCCTGAGCTGGCGGACCGCCCGCTCGGCCGGTTCGGGGACGCGGCTCATGACGGCGTAGACGTTCTTGGTGGGGGCGACGTTGTAGTCGGCGTCAAGGTCCTTGTCGGGCTCGGCGTCCTGCTCGACCTGGAACTCCTCCAGGAGTTCGTGCTTCTTGCGCGCCGAGGCGTATCTACCGCACATGACCCCACAGTGCCACGTACGGCTTTCGATCGCATGTTTGCCTACGCGCTATCCCGTGGTTGTCCACAGGCTGTGACCGGACCCGGCCGGGCGCCGATAGTCTTTGACCATGCCGAGTCCCGCGTCCAGTCCGTCCGCTCACGGGTCCGTCCCGCTCTGGCCCGCGCCCGCCGCGGCCGCGCCGGTGTCCGCCGTCGTCCGGCTGCCGGGCTCCAAGTCGATGACCAACCGCGCGCTCGTCCTCGCCGCGCTGGCCGACGGTCCGGGCGTGGTGCGCGGGGCCCTGCGCGGCCGCGACGCCGACCTCATGGTGGCGGCGCTGCGCGCGCTCGGCGCGACGCTGACGCCCTCCGGCGAGACCGCCGAGAGCGTCGACTGGCACGTGACGCCAGGGCCGGTCCGCGGCGGGGCGGCCATCGACGCCGGTTTGGCCGGCACGGTGATGCGGTTCGTGCCGCCGCTGGCCGCGCTCGCCGACGGCCCCGTCTCCTTCGACGGCGACCCCTATGCCCGCAAGCGCCCGATGGGCCCCATCCTCGACGCCCTGCGCACGCTGGGGGCGCGGGTCGACAACGACGCGCTGCCGTTCACGATCAGCGGGCCGCCGGCGGGCGGCGAGGTCACGCTCGACGCGTCCGGGTCGTCCCAGTTCGTCTCAGGCCTGCTGCTGACGGCGGCGCGGTTCGAGAAGGGCGTCACCGTCCGGCACGTCGGACCGCCGGTGCCCTCGCAGCCCCACATCGAGATGACCGTCGAGATGCTCAGGGCGGCCGGCGTCACGGTCGACGACAGCGAGCCCGACGTGTGGCGGGTGGCGCCCGGCCCGATCGCGGCCAGAGACACCACGGTGGAGCCCGACCTGTCCAACGCGGCCCCGTTCCTGGCCGCGGCCCTGGTCACCGGGGGCACGATCACCGTCCCCCGCTGGCCGACCCGCACCACGCAGCCCGGCGACGCCCTGCGCGGCCTGCTGACGTCCATGGGCGCCACGGTCACCCGCGACGGCGACGACCTCGTGGTCACGGGCACGGGCGAGATCGCCGGCCTCGACACCGACCTGCGCGAGGTGGGCGAGCTGACCCCGACGATCGTGGCCCTGGCCGCGCTCGCCACGACGCCGAGCCGCATCAGGGGCGTGGGCCACCTGCGTGGCCACGAGACCGACCGCCTGGCCGCGCTCGTCACCGAGATCAACCACCTGGGCGGCGACGCCGAGGAGACCGGCGACGGCCTGGTCGTCCGGCCGCGCCCGCTCCACGGCGGCGTCTTCCACAGCTACGACGACCACCGCATGGCCACCGCCGGCGCGGTGATCGGCCTGCGGGTGCCCGGCATCGAGGTGGAGAACATCGCCACGACCGCCAAGACCCTCCCCGACTTCGTACGGATGTGGACCGCGATGCTGGACGCCCGATGACCGCTGGTTTCGCCATGAATGCTCCGGGCACGTCGAACAAGGGCGTCTCGTGTTGACGCGGTGCCCCCACCATGACGCCACGATCCACCTCCGCCACGCCACCCGGCCACGCCCCGGAGCCGGCCTGGGAGCCGGCCTGCCACCGGAAGGACAACGTATGGGAGCGGACCGCTGAGAAAGCGGGAATACGACGAGGACGACGTACGGGTCAGGCCGGGCAAGGGCTCCCGGCCGCGGACCCGGATCCGTCCTGCGCACGAAGACGCCGTCGAGGGTTTCGTGGTGGCCGTCGACCGCGGCCGCTACACCACGCTGGTCGAGCCCGACCGGCCCAGGGGCGCGAGGCGCAAACAGCATCCCCAGCGCCGGCTCGTGGTCGCCATGAAGGCCCGCGAGCTGGGCCGCAAGGGCATCGTCGTGGGCGACCGGGTGGCCCTCGTGGGCGACGTGTCCGGCCGTCCCGACACCTTGGCGAGGGTCGTCCGGGTGGAGCCGCGCACCTCGATGCTGCGCCGCTCGGCCGACGACACCGACGACACCGACGGCATCGAGCGCCCAGTCGTGGCCAACGCCGACCAACTCGTCATCGTCACCGCTCTGGCCGACCCGCCGCCGCGGCCGCGCATGATCGACCGCATCCTGGTGGCCGCGTTCGACGCGGAGATCGACACTCTGCTCTGCCTCACCAAGTCCGACCTCGCCCCGCCCGGCGAGCTGGTGGCGCTCTACGCACCCCTGGGCGTGCCGCACGTCGTCGTCCACAAGGGCGGCCCGCTCGACGAGCTGCGCGACCATCTGAAAGACCGCATCAGCGTCCTGGTGGGCCACTCGGGCGTCGGCAAGTCCACGCTGGTCAACGCCCTGGTCCCCGACGCCAACCGGGCCGTCGCCCAGGTCAACGCGGTGACCGGCCGCGGCCGCCACACCTCCACCTCCGCCGTGGCGCTTGAGCTGCCGGAGGGCGGCTGGATCATCGACACGCCCGGGGTGCGCAGCTTCGGGCTGGCGCACGTGTCGGCCGACACCGTCCTGGCCGCGTTCCCCGACCTGGTGGAGGGCACGGTCGAGTGCCCCAAGGGCTGCACCCACCTGGGCGAGGGCTGCGCGCTGGACGCGTGGGTGGCGGCCGGCAACGCCGACCCGGCCCGCCTGGAGTCCCTGCGCCGGCTGCTGTCCAGCCGCGAGGGCACGCTGGAGGACGCCGCCGCCTCCCGCCGCGAGCCGGTCACCGACGACGCCTGACGCTCGATCAGCCCGACGTGGAGGGCGGAGCACCGACAACGGGGGCCGTCGGCTGCCGCAAACCACCGACATCTAACGACATGTGGGACATGCTACTGGGCGGTAGCTGAATGGGTACTTACCAGAAAAGGGCGTCTGCGACTGATATTCGCTATACGTGACACGGTAGCGTGGGCGATCGTGCAGGGTTACAGCGATGATCTACGTCTCGCGCATGTCATGGCGGACGCCGCCGACGACCTGACCATGCGACGGTTCAAGGCGGTCGACCTCAAGGTCGACACCAAGCCCGACCTCACCCCGGTCAGCGACGCCGACCGCGCGGTCGAGGAGGCCATCCGCGGCACGCTCCGCCGGGCCAGGCCACGGGACGCGGTCGTGGGCGAGGAGTTCGGCAAGACCGGGTGGGGCGCCCGGTCGTGGATCATCGACCCCATCGACGGCACCAAGAACTACGTACGCGGCGTGCCCGTCTGGGCCACCCTGATCGCGCTCATGGAGTACGGCAGGGTGGTCGTCGGCCTCGTCTCGGCCCCCGCGCTCGGCCGGCGGTGGTGGGCGGCGTCGGAGGGCGGGGCGTGGACCGGCAAGAGCCTGACCAAGGCGACCCGGATGCACGTCTCGTCGGTGTCGAGCCTGGAGGACGCGTCGTTCTCGTACTCCAGCTTCGGCGGCTGGGAGAAGGTCGGCAAGCTGGACAACTTCCTCGACCTGGGCCGCGCCTGCTGGCGTACCAGGGCGTATGGAGACTTCTGGTCCCACATGATGGTCGCCGAGGGCTCGGTGGACCTGTCCGCGGAGCCGGAGCTGTCACCGTGGGACATGGCCGCGCTCACGGTGATCGTCGAGGAGGCCGGCGGCACCTGGACGGACGTCGCCGGCGTGAAGGGCCTGGAGGGCGGCAGCCTGGTGTGCACCAACGCCATCCTGCACGACGAGGTCATCGACCGCCTCAACGGCACCGTCCTCCGCTAGCGCCGCCGCCCCGGGGCCGCGTCCGACTCCCCTTCACCCGCGGCCCTACAGCGCCAGCACCCGCCGCACCGCCTCCATCAGGCTGCCCCGGTACGACGCGCCGAACAGCACCACATGCACGAGCAGCGGGTGCAGCTGGTGCAGCGGCACCCGCTCCCGCCACCCGTCGGCCGGCGGCCACTCCTCCCGGTACGCCCCCAGCACCCGATCCAGATACGGCAGCCCGAACAACGCCAGCATGGCCAGGTCGGTCTCCCGATGCCCGCCGTGGGCCGCCGGATCGACCAGCACGGCCGACCCGCCGGACCACAGGACGTTGCCGCTCCACAGGTCGCCGTGGATCCGGGCCGGCGGCTCGTCAGGCCCGGCGACGTCGGCGAACCGGTCAACGGCGCGCTCGACGGCGGCCGCGTCCGACGCCGGCAGCCCCGCCTGCCGCAGGAACGGCAGCACCCGCCGCTCGGCGTAGAACTCCGGCCAGGAGTCTCGGGGCGCGTTGTCCATCGGCAGGTCGGCGATGAACCCCGGCCACGGCGCCCCGAACGCCTGCGCTCCCGCCCGGTGCATGCGGGCCAGCTCACGTCCGAACCGCTCGGCCGCCGCCGCGCCGGGCCGCTCCTGCTCCACCCACGACAACACCAGCCGGTCGGGCCCGGCCTCGACCACCTCCGGCACGGCGATCACTTCACCCAGCCAGCGCAGTCCGGCGGCCTCGGAGATGAACACTTCGGAAACGGCCCCGGTCTTCACGAAGACCTGCCGGCCGTCGTCGAGCACCGCTCGCTGCCGCCGCCAGCCGTGCGACGACCCCAGGTCCTCAGTCGATCTCATCAGCGACCCACTCGACGACGCCCTCAGCCGAGCTCATCGGCGACATGCTTGGCCACGCCCTCTGCGGCCGACTCGACCAGCGCGAGCACCTCCTCGAACCCTTCCCTGCCCCCGTAGTACGGATCCGGCACCTCGGCCCCCGGCGGCGCCGCCGGATCGAAAGAGCGGAACAGCCGCACCTCGACCCCGGGCGGCGCCATCCGCCGCAGGTTGGCGAGATTGTCCCGGTCCATGGCCAGCACCAGGTCATAGCGGTCGAACCAGTCCTTGGTGAACTGCCTGGCGCGGTGCGCGGACCCGTCGTAACCGCGCTCGGTCAGGATGCGCAGGGCGCGCTCGTCCATGGGGTCGCCCTCGTGCCAGCCGCCGGTCCCGGCACTCTCCACGACGACGCGATCACCCAGCCCGCGCCCGGCGAGGGTCGTCCGCAGCACGACCTCGGCCATCGGGGACCGGCAGATGTTGCCCATGCACACCAGGCATACGCGATAGCTCATCCCACCAGGATGGCGCTTACTGCGTATTCATACGACCCGGCACACCTCTTCGGGCGTCGGTCACTGGTCGTTCCACTTCCGTTCACTTTTGCCGAGTGTTATCGGAGGCGTCGAAGTACGGATCTCACTAGGGACGAGGAAATACCGTGACCCGTGGACAGCGCCGCCTCAGCGCGGTGGCGACGGCCGCCTTCGTTGTGGGCCTTTCCGCCGCATGTGGCGGCACACAGACTGGTCAGCCCGCCGGGGAGGGCAACGCCTCCGCTTCCGCTTCCGGTGGCCCGGGCGGCGCGGCGCAGCTGAGTGGGCAGGTCAAAGTTGACGGCTCCAGCACGGTCGCCCCGCTGAGCAGCGCCGCGTACGAGTTCTTCGCCGAGCAGCAGCCCGGCGTCAACGTGACGGTCGGCACCTCCGGCACCGGCGGCGGTTTCGAGAAGTTCTGCAACGGCGAGATCGACATCGCCGACGCCTCGCGTCCGATCAAGGACGAGGAGAAGGCCGCCTGCGAGGCCAAGGGCGTGAAGTACGCCGAGCTCACCGTCGCGACCGACGCGCTGACGGTCGTGGTGAACAAGGAGAACACGTGGGCCACGTGCCTCACCGTCGACCAGCTCAAGAAGATCTGGGAGCCGGGCGCGGAGAAGAAGATCACCAGCTGGAACCAGGTCGACCCCAAGTTCCCGAACGAGCCGCTGAAGCTCTTCGGGCCGGGCACCGACTCCGGCACGTTCGACTACTTCACCGACGCGATCAACGGTGAGGAGGGCGCGAGCCGCAAGGACTACAGCCCGAGCGAGGACGACAACGTCATCGTGCAGGGCGTCGAGGGCACCAAGGGCGGCCTCGGCTACTTCGGCTTCACCTACTTCGAGGAGAACGCCGGCAAGCTGACGGCGGTCCAGGTCGACTCGGGCAACGGCTGCGTCGCCCCGAGCGTGCAGACCGCCCAGGACGGCACGTACGCGCCGCTGGCCCGGCCGCTGTTCGTCTACCCGGCCGTCGCCTCGGTCAAGCGCCCCGAGGTCGCCGGCTTCCTCGACTACTACGCCACCAACATCAGCAAGATCGCCACCGACGCGAAGTTCATCCCGCTCAACTCCGAGCAGGAGAGCAAGCTCAAGTCCGACCTCGACGCCCTGAAGAGCCAGGCGGGCTGATGGCGGCCCGCACCTCCGCGACCGCGCCAGGGGCTCCCGGGTCCCTGGCGCGGTCGCGCCCGCGTTACGGCGAGATGGCCGTCAAGGCCGTCCTGATGGTGGCCGCGCTCATCTCGATCGCCACCACCGTCGGCATCGTGATCTCCCTCCTGGAGCCCACGATCAGGTTCTTCACCGAGGTGAGCGCGGTCGAGTTCGTCACCTCCACCGACTGGGGCCCGCTGTTCGAGCCGCCCCACTACGGCGTGCTCCCGCTGGTCAGCGCCACCCTCATCACCACCGGCATCGCGATCGTGGTGGCCGTGCCACTCGGCCTGGCCTCGGCGATCTACCTGTCGGAATACGCCAAGCCGCGCGTCAGGAAGCTCTTCAAGCCGGTGCTCGAGGTGCTGGCGGGCGTGCCGACCGTGGTGTTCGGCTTCTTCGCGCTCAGCTTCGTGACTCCGCTGCTGCGCGGCGTCCTGCCGTTCGAGATCGAGATCTTCAACGCGCTGAGCGCCGGCCTGGTGGTCGGCTTCATGATCATCCCGATCGTGGCGTCGCTGTCGGAGGACGCGATGGCGGCGGTGCCCAACAGCCTGCGCGAGGGCTCGTACGCGCTGGGCGCCTCCAAGATGGTCACCTCGCTGCGGGTGGTGCTTCCCGCGGCGTTCTCCGGCATCGTCGCTGCGGTCATCCTGGCGATCTCGCGTGGCGCCGGCGAGACCATGATCGTATACATCGCCGGCGGCGGTCAGCCGAACTTCACCCTCGACCTCGGCCAGGCCATGCAGACCATGGCCGCCTTCATCGCCGCGGCCGGCTCCGGTGACGTCCCGGTCGGAACGGTCGACTACCACACCATCTTCGCGGTCGGCTCGCTGCTCTTCGTGATGACGTTCGCGATGAACTACGTCAGCGCCCGTCTGGTGCGGAAATATCGTGAGGTGTACGAGTAATGGCCGTTCTCTCGTCGCCCCGCTCCGCCGTGCAGCTGGCGCGCAAGGGCGCGCCGGTCAAGGAGCGGCTGTTCCAGACCGTGCTGCTCGCGAGCCTGGCGCTGGCGCTCGTCTTCCTCGTCTCCCTGCTGGCGTTCGTCCTGGTGGAGGGCTGGCCCAGGCTCGACGCCCGGCTCTGGGAGAACATGCCCTCGATCCGCAACCCCGACATCGCCGGCGCCCAGTCCGCCATCACCGGCACGCTCTGGGTCATCTCCCTGACCGCGGTCTTCACCGTGCCGACCGGCATCGCCGCCGCGATCTACCTGGAGGAATACGCCGACAAGACCCGCTGGTACAACCGCTGGCTCGAACTCAACATCCAGAACCTCGCCGCCATCCCCTCGATCGTCTACGGCATCCTGGGCCTCGGCATCATCGCCCGTACGATCGGCCTCGGCTTCAGCGTGATCACCGCGTCGCTCACCCTGGGCCTGCTGGTGCTGCCCATCGTGATCATCGCCTCCCGCGAGGCGATCCGGTCGGTGCCGCCGTCCATCCGCGAGGGCTCGCTCGCACTCGGCGCGACGCAGTGGCAGACGATCTACCGGCAGGTGCTGCCCGCGTCGATTCCCGGCATCGCCACCGGCTCGATCCTCGCGCTCTCCCGCGCCATCGGCGAGGCCGCCCCGCTGATCATGCTGGGCGCCGTGTCCTTCATCCGCTTCAACCCCGACGGCGTCTTCGCCAGCTACACCGTCCTCCCGATCCAGATCTTCAACTGGATCTCCCAGTCGCGCGAGGGATTCCATGTCCTGGCCTCGGCGGCGATCGTGGTCCTCCTCGCGATCCTGCTGCTGATGAACTCCGTCGCGATCTGGCTCCGAAACCGCTATCAGAAGCGCTGGTGAGGGATGAAATGACTGAGATAGGAAACCCCATGGCGAACATCACCGTCCGCGGTCCCGAGGCTCCGCGCGACCTCCAGGCCCTGGATCCGGTCTTCACCCTCACCGGCCTCAGCGTCTGGTACGGCGACTACCAAGCCGTACGCGACGTCGACATGACCATCGGCAACCGCGAGATCACCGCCATGATCGGCCCCTCCGGCTGCGGCAAGAGCACGGTGCTGCGTTGCTTCAACCGGATGAACGACCTCATCCCCGGCGCCCGCCCCGACGGCGCGATCCTCTACCACGGCGAGGACCTCTACGGCGCCCACGTCGACCCCATCGAGGTACGCCGCCGCATCGGCATGGTCTTTCAGAAGCCCAACCCCTTCCCCAAGTCGATCTACGACAACATCGCCTACGGCCCCCGCGTCAACGGCATGAAGGGCAAGATGGACGACCTGGTCGAGCAGGCGCTCATCCAGGCGGCACTCTGGGACGAGGTCAAGGACAAGCTCAAGCAGAACGCCCTGTCGCTGTCCGGCGGCCAGCAGCAACGCCTGTGCATCGCGCGGGCCATCGCGGTCAGGCCCGAGGTGATCCTCATGGACGAGCCCTGCTCGGCCCTCGACCCGATCGCCACGACCAAGATCGAAGACCTGATGCAGGAGCTGGCGCGCGACTACACCATCGTGATCGTCACGCACAACATGCAGCAGGCCGCCCGCGTCTCCCACCGGACGGCGTTCTTCACCGCCGAGGTCGACGACAGGGGCGAGCGGCACGGCCGCCTCGTGGAATACGACGAGACCAGTCGAATCTTCACGAACCCGTCCGACAAGCGCACCGAAGACTACATCACGGGACGCTTCGGCTGATGACCCCACAGCAGGCGGCATCCACGATGAACGGGGACACGCGGACCAAGCCCGTACTGCTCATCGCCGATCCCGACGCGACCGCTGTCGACGACGTGGCCACCGCCCTCGAACGCGAGGGCGTGGCCGTGACCGGCGCGCCCGACGGCGCGCAGGGGCTGCTGCAGGCCGGCGCCCTGCAGCCCGATGTGGTGCTCGTCTCGGCCACGCTCCCGGTCATCGACGCGGTGGAGTTCGTCCGCGCGGTACGGCTCGCGCGAGCCGTACCGGTCCTGCTCGGAGTCGGCGAGGGGCACGCCGAGCAGGCCGTACGCGCCCTCGCGGCCGGCGCGGCCGCCTGTGTGGCGCGCCCATACCGGGTGCCGGAACTGCTGCCGTTCATCCAGGCCGCCTCGCCCGAGTCCCGCAAGGTGCTGGCCGTGGGCGGTGTCGAACTCGACGTCCAGGCCTACCAGGTACGCGTGGGCGGCCACGCCGTGCACCTGCCGCTGCGCGAGTTCGAGCTGTTGCAGTACCTGATGCGCAACGCCGACCGTACGGTCACCCGCGAGCAGATCATGCGGCACGTCTGGCACACGGCCTCCACCACGTCGACGAACACCATCGCGGTACACGTCAAACGCCTGCGCGCCCGGCTCGGCGACGTGGACGACCAGCTCATCCAGACCGTACGCGGCGTCGGCTACCGGCTGGTCACTCCCGGCATGTCCGGAAAGACGGCATGATACGCGTGGCGACTCCTTCGACCGTCGCGATGCCGTCCTCGACCTCCGAACTACCCTCGGTGAGCACGGCCACGGCGTAGTCGTGGCCGTCGCCCCTGATCAGGCCCACGCTGACGACGGCCCAGCGCTTGGTCGAGACGCGCTTGAGCCAGCCGTTCTTCAGCGCCACCCTCTCGCCCCGGCACCCGGCGGCGCCGACGCCCCAGTCCTGGCCGTCGACGACGTTCCCCATGAGGCCCGCCACCCGCTCGCGGTCCTCGCTCCGCAGCGGGCTCGTCCCGGACACCAGTGCGCCCATGAGCCGAATCTGGTCATTCACCGACGTACGGGTGATCCCCCAGCAATACAGGTCGACGCACACCCCCGGCACGCCCTGGGTGTGCTTCAGCCCGAACCGTCTCCCCGCCCTCGTGAACCCGGCCGGCCCGCCGATGCGCAGCCACAGCCGATCGGCCGCGTGGTTGTCGCTGTAGCGGATCATCAGCTCGGCGTCCCGCCTGAGCGCCTCGGATAAGTCCTTCCACGGCGTCTTGAGCAGCAGGGACATGAGGATCTGCACCTTGGCGCTGCTCGCCGTGATCAGCCGCTCCCCCGCGCGATAACGGTAGACCCGCCCCGTCGGCAGTTCCTTCACCATCGCCGTGACCCGCCCGGGACGCCCGGCCAGAAACCGATCCAGCCGCCTGGTGACCTGCTTCGCCGAGATCGGCGCCAGTTCCTCCACAGCCGCGACGCGCTCCCTCCGCCTGAGGCGAACACCCTCCTCGGCCGCCACCGGCAGCGCGGCCGCCTGCCACACCGCCCGCTCCACCGGCGCCGTGACCAGCGAGAGAACCAGGGCCAGGGCGAGCACGACCCGCGCCGTCACCTGCTCCCGGCCGGCCCTCACCCGGGCATTATCACGAAGAACGGCGGAACGCCGCTAGACCACCGCGCTGAACATCTTCGCGATGGAGTCGTCGTCGCACGTGTTCCAGAAGTCACCCACGACATCCTCCAGATGCTCCAGCGACCGGGCCTCGAACAACACATCCTGATATTTCGTGATGTCGTAGTCCGTCGTCCCCATGGCCGCCACCTCCAGCGGCCTGATCCGCATACCCCGGAACTCCTCGATCTCCCCGTACGAGGACAGGATCCCCGCCCCGTACGCCCTGAGCTCCCCGCGTTCCCGCATCACTCCGAACTCCAGCGTGAACCAGAACACCTTCGACACGAACTCCAGCGCCTCCTCGCCCTCCACCCGCCGCGCGGCCTGCCCGGCCAGGCGGTAGAGAGCGGCGTACCGATCGCTGGCCAGCGCGTTGGCATGCCCGATCACCTCGTGGATGACATCGGGCTCCGGCGTGTAGAACGGTACGGAATGGTGCCGAATGTACTGCGTCGAGTGAAAGTAACCGTCCGCCAGCACCCCGTAGAAGTCCCGCAACGGCACCAGCCCCGCCGCCGGCAGATACCGGAACCCGGTCAACGGCTCCAGCAGCTCGGACACCTCCTGCAACTGCGGGATGCGATCGGCCGGCAGCCCCAGCCGGGCCACGCCGTCGAGATACTCCGCGGTCGCGTACTTGGCGTGCTTGACGGCCAGCTCCCTGCTGACCATCGCCCACACCTCATGCTCCTGCCCGGTGTACTCGGCCGCCGGTATGGGCGTCCCCGGACGGTAGTCGACCGCGAGCCGCGCGATCGCGTTCCGCCGTGCCCGGTAGACCGGATCCGCGAACCCTGGATGCGAGGAGGACAACTCAACCACAACCGACCCATCCTCCTGGGCCGCGACCGGAGCGAAGTACTGCGCTTCCTCGAACATGCCCAGATAACAGCAAATCGCAGCTTTCCTGGCAAGAGCGCCCAGTTCGATTGCGCGATACGCTTACCTTCGTACTCTCATATTGCTATTCGTTGGTCGAATCGCACAGTCACCGAAGGGCCCGGGATGGACGAGCTCGACACCCGCCTGCTCGTGACCATGCGTGCCAACCCGCGCATCGGCTTGACCGAACTCGCCCGCCTCCTCGGCGTCGCCCGCGGCACCGTACAAGCCCGCGTCGAGAAGCTGACCGCCCGCGGCGTGATCCAGGACTTCGGCCCCACGATCTCCCCGGCCGCCGCCGGCTACCCGATCCTGGCCTTCGTCTGGCTCCAGATCGCCCAGGGCCGCCTCCACGAAGCGGTGGCCGCCTTGCGCGCCGTCCCCCAGATCCTGGAAGTACACGGCACCAGCGGCCAGCACGACCTCCTGTGCCGCGTGGTCGCCAGAAACACCGATCACCTGCAGGAGGTCATCGCCCGCATCCTGGCCTCACCGGCCGTCCAACGCACCGACACCACAATCGCCCTCTCCACCCAAATCCCCTTCCGCATAGAACCCCTCCTCCAATCCCCAAGCCCCTGACCCCGAACGCCCCCAGCACCCGAGCACCCCAGAAAGCCGACACAAACAGACCCCACCGCGTACCACAAACGCAGAAAGGGCCCCGACGTGTCAACGTCGAGGCCCTCCCC
>DASUCK010000040.1:0-10324 GCA_036276095.1 Nonomuraea sp.
CAGCGGGTGCTGCCGGACCTGCACGGCCTGCTCACCGCCGTGCAGAACGGCTAACGGCGCTGCTCCAGCACGTCGGCGATGCCGGTGAGGAAGGAGTCGACGTCGGCGATCAGGTAGCCGGACCTGAACAGCACGGTGGAGAACTTCACCGCGCGCACGTCCGCCGCCGTCACCGGGTAGTCGGTTGTGCCGCGTAACGTGGCGACGATGCGGTCGAGAAAGGCGTCGACCTCGTCCTCGTCGTAGCCGGTGCCCATGCGGCCCGCCCGGAAGGCCACCCGCTCGACGCGGGCCGCCTGGGTCTCGAACCACTCCTCCCGCAGCATGTCGCCGGTGGGCTCGGCCAGCGCCAGGCGTACGGGCCGCTTGGCCTGGGTCTCCAGCGCCACCACGAACGCCTCCAGGGCGAAGTCGACGGCCGTCTCGTGGTATCCGCCGCGTTTGGCGCGGAACGTGGCCGACCGCACCTCGTCGGGAGTGACCGGCTCCAGGGTGTGGGGACCCCTGCCCAAGGTCGACTCGATACGGCCGATCAACGCGTCGACCTCCGCCGGGTCATAGCCTGAACGCATACCCATGACGCGCGGAAAGCGGTTCAAGCTCATACTCCTCTTGCCAGGCCGGGGGAATCTCCATTTTGGCGTCCGTTCGGGGGTGCCGGCGACCGTTCGCCCTTATCCCGGCCATGCGGTCCGACCTATACCGTTACACCGCCATGCGACTTTCCAAGGTCTCCTTCCGCTACCGAAGGCGTGAACGTCTCATCATCCGCGACGCCGACGCCGGCCTGTCCCCCGGTGACGTGGTCGAGCTGTCCGGGATCAACGGGGCCGGCAAGTCCACCCTCCTGCGGCTGCTGGCGGGCCTGGCCCGGCCGACGACGGGCACGATCGCCGGGCGTCCCGCGGTGGTGGGGTTCGCGCCCGACCGGTTCCCGTCCGCGCAGCCGTTCACGGTCACGGCGTACCTGCGGCACATGTCCCGCGTCCGCGGCGGGGCCCGGTGGGAGCCGTGGGCCGAGCGCCTGGCCATGGGGCAGCTGCTGGCGGTGCCGCTGGGCGAGCTGTCCAAGGGCAGCGCGCACAAGGTCGGGCTGGTGCAGGCGCTGATGGCCGACCCCGGGCTGCTGATCCTGGACGAGCCGTTCGCCGGCCTCGACGCCGACACCCGCGAGGCGCTGCCCGCGATCGCCGCGGAGGTGGCCGGCCGCGGCGGCATCGTGATCGCCAGCGACCATCAGGGCGGCCTCCGCGCCCTGCCCGCGTTACGCCGCTGGTCCTTGATCGACGGCCACCTCAAGGAAGGCACCGCCACGCTCCCCGCGCCGGACGGCGCCGGGCGGACCGTGACCGTCGCCGTCAGCCTGCCCGCCGACCAGCTCCACCCCTTCCTGGCCAGGATGCGCGGCGAAGGGTACCCGGCCCGCCAGATCGAGGAGCGCCGATGATCGCCCTGACCGCCTTCCGCCTGGCCGCCTACATCCGCTCCCACCGCGTCCACCAGGCGTTCCTGCTGGCCCTGGCCACGCTGGCGATCATGCACAGCAACCGGGCGCCCCACGGTCAGGAGGCCGGCGTGCTGACCGACACGGCCGTACTGATCATCCCCATCCTGGCCTGGGCCGCCCGCAGCCTCCTCGACACCGAGCCCGACCAGCAGCGCGAGCTGTCGGCGAGCGCGGCCGGCAGCCCCGGAAGGGAGGTGGCGGCCGGATTGGCGGCGGCGTTCACGGCGTGCGCGGCGTTCGCCGGGATGGGCCTGGCCGTGGCGCTCCTGCTCGGCGTGAGCAGGACCCCCGAGCCCGGCCTGCTGGCCGCCGCCGTCGCGCTGCACCTCATGGCCGCGCTGACCGGGACCGCGCTCGGCGCGCTCACCAGCCACGCGATCCTGCCGTCACCGGCTCTGTCGATCATGTGCCTGGTGCTCGGCTGCCTGCTGATGCTGCTGCTCAGCGCCTCACCGGCGTACTGGCTGACGGTGCCGGTCGTCGTGTGGATGCGCGCCGCCAACGACGGCGACCTGATCGCCCGCTTCCCCGAGCTGGCCGCCGTCTCGCTGGTATGGTGCCTGGTCGGCCTCGCCATCTACGTCTGGCGCCGGCGGTGACCTACTCGGCGGCGGCGAGCTGCCCGCAGGCCCCGTCGATCTCCCGCCCGCGCGTGTCGCGGACGGTGACCGGCACCCCGTGGAACTGCAACCGCCGTACGAACGCGCGCTCGTCCTCGGGCCGCGACGCCGTCCACTTCGACCCTGGCGTCGGGTTGAGCGGGATCAGGTTGACGTGTACCAGCTTGCTCTGGACGAGCTTGCCCAGCAGATCGGCCCGCCACTCCTGGTCGTTGATGTCCTTGATCAGCGCGTACTCGATCGACACCCGGCGCTTGGTCTTCGCCGCGTACGCCCACGCGGCCTCCAGCACCTCCGACACCTTCCACCGCGTGTTGATCGGCACCAGCGTGTCGCGCAGCTCGTCGTCGGGCGCGTGCAGCGACAGCGCCAGCGTGACCGGCAGCCCCTCGTCGGCGAGCTTGCCGATGGCCGGCACCAGCCCGACGGTGGAGACCGTGACCCCGCGGGCGGAGATGCCGAGGCCGTGGGGCGCGGGCTCGACCAGGCGGCGAACCGCGCCGATCACCTGCTTGTAGTTGGCCAGCGGCTCGCCCATGCCCATGAACACGACATTGCTCACCCGCCCGGAACCGCCGGGCACCTCCCCCGCCGCCAGCGCCCGCGCCCCGGCCACGACCTGCTCCACGATCTCGGCCGTGGACATGTTGCGGGTCAGGCCGGCCTGCCCGGTGGCGCAGAAGGGGCAGTTCATGCCGCACCCGGCCTGCGACGACACGCACATCGTGACGCGGTCGGGGTAGCGCATGAGCACCGACTCCACCAGCGCGCCGTCGAACAGCCGCCACAACGTCTTCCGCGTCGTGCCGCCGTCGGTGGTGAGCTCTCTGACCGGGGTGAGCAGGGTCGGCAGCAGCGCGCCGAGCTTGTCGCGGGCGGCCGCGGGCAGGTCGGTCATCGCGGCGACGTCAGCGGTGAGGCGCTCGAAGTAGTGGCGTGAGAGCTGGTCGGCGCGGAACGCCTTCTCCCCCAGCTCGGCCACCGCTTCCCGCCGGTCGGCCATCGACAGGTCGGCCAGGTGGCGCGCGGGCTTGGCGCGGCGCGGCGCGACGAAGGTGAGCTGACCTGGAGGCTGGGACACGTTATCGCCTTTGCTTCATGAAGTGGTGATCAGGGTAGTGAACGTTCGGATCGAAGGTGGCATTCCTGATCAACGTTCGGCTCGCGTCATGGTCTCCGTCGGATCTACAGTGCTCACGTATGGCGATTTTCCGGTCGGCATCAGGCGAGGGTGGGGCCGAGGTCGTCCTCGCCGTCGGCAACCCGTACGGCAGCCGGACGCTCGTGGTCGAGCGCGACGAGGACTCCTCGGTAGCTTACCTGTGCTCGCCGGACGGCACGGTCCACGGAGCCGTCTGGCTGGCCAACCACCGGCCCGCCCCGGCCGTCGTCGACCTGGCCCGCATCAACGCCGGCCTGCCGCCGCTCATGCCGAGGCCCAACACCCTCCACCCGGACGGCCGCCGCCCGCTCGGCCAGCTGTCCGCGCTGTGGTTCGAGGAAGGCGACGGCGTCGCGCTCTACGAGGACGACGAGCTGCTCGCGGTGATCCCCGGCTGGGCCGACATGAGCCGCGGCATGCCCGGATACGCGCGGGACGCGGTGGGCGAGTCGCCGTTCGCGTGGGCGCTCTCGGAGGCGCTCGACGGGCTCCAACCCCGTATCACCAATGCCAGGTCGTACTGGGGATGGCGGCACGGCGAGGGGTCGTGGCCGTCGTTCCAGCAGTTCGTGATGGGACATCTGGACCGGGTGCTGGGTCCGGCCGGCAGATACTGGGACGCCAGCGGCGAACGCCTTCCGACGGTCGGCATCACCGAACGCCCACCCCACGGCAAACGCGACTTCTCGGTGCTGTCCACGGTGGGGATGAGCTGCCAGCGGATGCCGACGGTCGAGCAGTGGATCGACCAGCCCGGCGCGTACGCCCGGATCGAGCTGGCCGTGGCCACCCGCGACGACCCTCGGGACGCGGCGCTGCTGCTGGTGTGGCTGGCGCAGTACCCCTGGCACTCGGTGACGTGGCTCGGGCACGGGCACACCGCGAAGTGGTATCACGAGCCGTCGACGTTCCCGCTGGGGCCGCAGTACTCGGGGGTGCTGATGCAGGCCGACACCCCCCACATGCCCGACATGTCAGGATTCGCCTTCGGCGGCGAGGCCGTACGGTGGCTCTGGCTGACCCCGGTCACCCGCGAAACGCTGGAAGCCCAGCACCACTGACCTCGCGGCCGGGAGCTGGCGGAACCCAGAACCCCGGAACTCCAGAACCCACGCCACCTCGAGAACCTGGAGAACCTGGAGAAACTCCAGAAACTGGAGAACCTGGAGAACCTCGAACAAACCTAGAAGAACAGCGTCATCAACGCCCAGACCGGCACCAACGTCGTCACCAGCGAGTCGAGCCGGTCCATCAGCCCGCCGTGACCGGGCAGGATGGTGCCGAGATCCTTCAGCCCGAGATCCCGTTTGATCATCGACTCGACGAGGTCGCCCACGGTCGCCAGCACCGCCGCCAGCCCCCCGATCAGCGCCCCCTGCCAGAGCTGGCCGCCCAGCAGCCACGTCACCAGCCACGCCCCGACCGCCGTGCACGCGATCAACGACCCGGCGAACCCTTCCCAGGTCTTCTTCGGGCTGATGGCGGTCATCCGATGCCGCCCGAACAACACGCCCGCGGCATACCCGCCGATGTCGCTGGCCACGGTGACCGCCAGGAAGATGACCACCCGGTGATCGCCGTCCTCGGCCCGCAGCAACATGGCCGCGAACGCCGCCAGCGCGGTGGGATAGAACAACGTGAACACCGACGCCGACGCGTCCCGCACGTACCCGTCCGTACCACCGGTGAACATCCGCCAGACCAGCAGCACGAACGCGAAGATCGCGAACGTGGCCAGCAACCACACCGGCCCGCCCCAGTACGCCGCCGCCTGCATCGCCACCAGACCGGCGAGCACGGGAACGGCGGGCACCTTGATGTCGCGGGTGGCCAGCGCCCTGGTCAGCTCCACCACGCCGACACCCACAGCACCGACGATCACCAGGAGGAACAGCTCTTTGATCGTGTAGAGGGAGCCGAGCGCGAGCGCCCCCAGCCCCACACCGACGGCGATCGCGGCCGGCAGGTTCCTTCCGGTACGGCTGCCGCCGCTCGAGCTGGTGCCAGCCGTACGTTCTTCCACAGACTTTCTCCAAGAGCCACGGCCCTCGCCGCCGGGCGAGGGCCGTTGGTGCAAGACTCGCCACCCACGGCGGCCAGCCGAACGCGACCACCGAAGGTCGTCACCCACAGCGGACCCACCGGGAGGCGGCCCGCCGGAGGCGCTTCCGCTCAGACCTCGAGCAGCTCGGCTTCCTTGTGCTTGAGCAGCTCGTCGACCTTGGCGACGTGCTTCTGGGTGATGTCGTCGAGCTCCTTCTCGGCCCGCCGGACCTCGTCCTCGCCCGCGTCGCCATCCTTGATCATCTTGTCGAGGATCTCCTTGGCGGAGCGGCGGATGTTACGGATCGAGACCTTGGCGTGCTCGCCCTTGTTCCTGGCGACCTTGATGTATTCCTTGCGGCGCTCCTCGGACAGCTCCGGGAACGTCACGCGGATCACCTGGCCGTCGTCGGTCGGGTTGACGCCGAGGTCGGAGTCGCGGATGGCCCGCTCGATGGCGCCCATCGAACTCTTGTCGTAGGGCTGGATCAGCACCATGCGCGCCTCCGGCACGTGGAACGACGCCAGCTGCTGGATGGGCGTCGGCGTGCCGTAGTAGTCGGCGTTGATCTTGTTGAACATCGAGGGGGTGACGCGCCCCGTCCGGATGCTCGCGAAGTCCTCCTTCGCGACCGAGACGGCCTTGTCCATCTTTTCCTCGGCTTCGAGGAGGGTTTCGTCGATCACAGCGGCTCCCTGTCGTCTTCTAGCCGGCGCTGTCGGGCTCGCTCCGTCATTTCCCTGCCGGACTCACCAGCGTGCCGATTTTCTCACCGCGTACGGCTCGCAGGATGTTGCCCTCGCCCATCAGGTCGAAGACCACGATCGGCAGGTCGTTGTCCTTGCACAGGCTGATCGCGGTGGCGTCCATGACCGCGAGGTCGCGCAGCAGCACCTCGCCGTAGTCGAGGTGGTCGAACCTGACCGCGTCCGGGTTCTTACGCGGGTCGGAGTCGTAGATGCCGTCGACCTGCGTGCCCTTGAGCAGCGCCTCGGCGCCGATCTCCAGGGCACGCTGGGACGCCGCGGTGTCGGTGGAGAAGAACGGCGAGCCGAGCCCCGCACCGAAGATCACCACTCGGCCCTTCTCCAGGTGCCTGATGGCGCGGCGCGGCAGGAACGGCTCGGCCACCTGCTGCATGGTGATCGCGGTCTGCACCCTGGTCTCGACGCCCCGGCGCTCCAGGAAGTCTTGGAGCGCCAGGCAGTTGATGACCGTGCCGAGCATGCCCATGTAGTCGGCCCTGGCCCGGTCGATACCGCCCTTCGACAGGGCGGCGCCGCGGAACATGTTACCGCCGCCGACGACGACCGCGACCTGGACGCCCTCCTGGACCGCCTCGGTGATCGAATCAGCCAGGTGGTCGACGATCGTCGGGTCGATGCCCAGCGGCTCGCTGCCGGCGAACGCCTCGCCCGACAGCTTCAGCATGACGCGCTTCCACCTGAGGTGTTGGGATGAGGAAGCCGCCGTCCGTGTGGATTCGTGGGCTGACTCCCGGTGGTCCTGCACGGCGGCGGCCTCCTTCGTTCGGTGGTTCGTTGGGCTGATGGCTTGCCTAAGCCTAAGCCTGACCGACCTTGAAGCGGACAAAGGCGAGGACCTCGACCCCGTTCTCCTCAGCGTACTTGCCGACGCTCTTCTTGTTGTCCTTCACGAAAGCCTGCTGAAGCAGCGTGAAGTCCTTGTACCAGCCGTTGACCCGGCCCTCGACGATCTTGCCGATGGCGGCCTCCGGCTTGCCCTCCTCGCGGGTCATCTCCTCGAAGAGCTTGCGCTCCTTGTCGATGACGTCGGCGGGGACGGCCTCGGCCTTGAGGTACTGCGGCGCCATGGCGGCGGTGTGCTGCGCGATGTCCTTGGCGACCTCGGCGTTCGGCTTGTCCAGCTGCACCAGCACGCCGACCGTGGGCGGCAGCGCCGGGTCGGTCTTGTGCATGTAGGCGCCGACATAGCCACCCTCGAGCACCCCGAACCGGCGGATCTCGATCTTCTCGCCGAGCGCGGCGTTGGCCTCGTCGAGGTGCTGCTTGACGGTCTTGCCGCCGAAGGAGGACTCCAGCAGCGCCGTCACGTCGGCGGGCTTGGTCTCCAGGACGTGCGCGACGACCTGGCCGGCCAGTTCCTGGAAGCGCTCGCCCTTGGCCACGAAGTCGGTCTCGCAGTTGAGCTCCAGCAGCGCGGCGGCGGAGTCGCCGTCCTGCTTGAGCGCGACGAGGCCGTTGGAGGCGGTGCGGGCCTCGCGCTTGCCCACGTCCTTGGCGCCCTTGAGGCGCAGCAGCTCGATGGCGCGGTCGAAGTCGCCCTCCGCCTCCTCCAGCGCCTTCTTGCAGTCCATCATGCCGGCAGCGGTGATCTCGCGAAGCCGCTTGACGTCGGCCATGTTCACGGAAGCCATTGCTCTTTTTCCTTGTGGGATTTCGTCGTCGTCATCGTGGATCGGGTGGGCTCGCCCCGGGATCCGGGGCCCCACCCTAGGTCGGTCCTTGCCGGTACGGCAGGCGCGTGCCGTACAGGAGCGTTGTCCTTGTCGGGGCTCTGGACGGCTCGCCGCTGCTCCGCTGGCATACTGCCCAGCCTCGCCGCGACGTACCACCTGAGCCCGGCGGCCGCCACCGCACGTCCATCGGCCGGCCGGGGACACGCCGCCCTCGGCCTGCAGCCACCTGCCATGGCCCACCACCTCAGCCAAGCCACCACCTCACGGTCTCCACCAGCCCAAGCCGCCCCACCTCGCGGCGGAACATCAACCCGCAGACCCGCGTGCGGTCCGGCCGCCAGGTTGCCCTGGTTCGGCATGGATCCAGCCCTGGTCCAGCGTGGGCCCAGCCTTGGTCCTGGTCGCCGACCGGTGCCCCGGTCGATCGCGCCGGCCCGTTCCTTGGTCAGTTCGCCTTGGCTCGTGCCAGTACGTTGGCCGATACGCCTTGGTCGGGCTTACCGGTCGGCGCTGGTGCCGGGTGGTCCGGCTCACCGGGTCCCGCTTGGCCGTTTGCCCTTTCCGGACGCGTACCTTTCTCGATGACCTCGTGAGCCGGTCGGCTCGGTGGTTCGCCGTTATTCAGATGTCAGCTTGCCTTGCTCACCTCACCCGAGCCTGCGGCGACGGCCGCCTCGCGGCGGCCGTCGCCGTCACGCTCGGGTCAGCCCTGCTGCTCGGTCTCGCCCTCAGCGGCGGCCTCGGCCGGAGCGGGCTCGGCCGGAGCGGTCTCAGCCGGAGCGGCTTCGGCCGGAGCGGGGGTCTCCTCGGCGACGGCCTCGACCGGAGCGGCCTCCTCAGCGGCGGGACGCTCACCGGTGCCCTGCTCGATGAGCTCGCGCTCCCACTCGGCCAGCGGCTCGGCGGCGGCCGGCTTCTCGTCGCCGCGGGCGGCGCCGGAGCGGGCCATCAGGCCGGCGGCCACACCGTCGGCGACGACCCTGGTGAGCAGCCCGACGGCGCGGATGGCGTCGTCGTTGCCCGGGATCGGGTAGTCGACCTCGTCGGGGTCGCAGTTGGTGTCGAGGATCGCGACGACAGGGATGCCCAGCTTCTTGGCCTCGCTGATCGCGATGTGCTCCTTCTTGGTGTCGACGACCCACACCGCGCTGGGCACGCGGCCCATGTCACGGATGCCGCCGAGCGTACGCTCGAGCTTGTCCTTCTCGCGACGGCGCATGAGGAGCTCCTTCTTGGTGAGCCCCGAGGCCGCGACGTTGTCGAAGTCGAGCTCCTCGAGCTCCTTCAGCCGCTGAAGCCTCTTGTGCACGGTGGAGAAGTTGGTGAGCATGCCGCCCAGCCAGCGCTGGTTGACGTACGGCATGCCGACTCGGGCGGCCTGCTCGGAGATGGCCTCCTGCGCCTGCTTCTTCGTGCCGATGAACAGGATCGTGCCGCCGTGGGCGACGGTCTCCTTGACGAAGTCGTAGGCGCGGTCGATGTAGGAGAGCGACTTCTGCAGGTCGATGATGTAGATGCCGTTGCGCTCGGTGAAGATGAAGCGCTTCATCTTCGGGTTCCAGCGCCGGGTCTGGTGGCCGAAGTGAACGCCGCTCTCGAGCAGCTGTCGCATGGTGACGACGGGGGCCATCTGCTGGTCCTCCAGGTCTGGGCGCCCTGCGGATGGGCGCGGTTCTCGGTTGTGCCGCGGCAGCACGCGGCTGCCGCCCTGATGCCCCGAACCCGCTCCAGCCGGGCGATGAAACCCGGACCGATGGGGCGGTCCGCAATGGGGCATGCGAAGTCGGCCTGTGGTGACAGGCCACCGAAAAGTCTACCTCCCACACCACCCCAGCCTGACCGTCTGCGGTCAAACGGACATCCCGCCCGCCACCCCGTACCTCAACCCGCGCACGGCATACCGTACGGACTCGGCAACCCGAACGCCCCTGAACACACCTCCGCTTCGGACCACCTGACTCCCCTCCCACCGAGCCTCACCGCACGTCGTGATCCTCGGTCGGCAGGCCCGGCACCGGTCGCTTCGCCACCGGGAACAGATTGACCTGGACCTCCGCAACCCTGGCCCCACCCGGCGCGTCCTCCTCCGGGCGCCGTCCAAGGCGTCCTCTCCCTGGGCAGCATCACGGGCGGCGTAGCCGCCGACTTCCTGGGCCTACGCCCAGTGATCCTCATCTGCGCAGCCGGCATCGCCCTGAGCGCTCTCTGGATCTGGACCTCCCCGATACGCTCCCAAACCCCACCAACCACCACCACAGTCACACGCCCGCCTTGACGTCCATCACCACGGTGACATCCCGCAAGACCCCCTCCCACGCCGGTCACACCCCGCAAGACTCCACCCTCCGACTACCACCCATGGTGTCCACCGCCGGCTACAAACCCACGACGTCAGACGACCACCCGGCCACGCTCCGACGTCAGACCACTCGGCCACGCCCGAAGCAACACCGTCTTCGACCTTCGACAAGGACCGAAACACCCATACCGGCGCCTCGCCCACCCGACCCCACCCCAAGCTCCCGCTCGCTCCCCGCGGAGTACCCACGGA
>DASUCK010000041.1:0-9189 GCA_036276095.1 Nonomuraea sp.
TCGGTGCGGAGGAAGACCTTGATCAGGTCGCGGCGGCTGACGATGCCGACGAGCCTGCCTTCGGCGTCGACCACGGGCAGGCGCTTGACGCCGTGCTTGTCCATCTGCCGCGCTGCCAGCACGACGGCGACGTCGGGATTGGTGGTGTGGGCCGGCGAGGTCATCAGCGCTCCGGCGGTCTCACCGAGCGCCTTGTAGAAACCGCTGCCCTCACTGCCGACGGTGTGGCGGATGCGGGCACGCAGCGGCGGGGTGTAGCCGTCGCCGTAGTAGCGCTCCTTGAATTCCTGTTTGGCGAGCAGGTCGGCCTCGGACACGACGCCTTTGACGCGGTTGTCGTCGTCGAGCACGGGCACGCCGCTGACGCCTCGGTTGATGAGCAGCTCGGCCACGGTGTGGAAAGAGGCGTTCTGGTTGACTGCGGCCACGTCGGTGGTCATCACGTCCTGAACTATGGTTCTCATGGTGATCTCCTGAGGTACTTGACCCGGACGATGCCGGGCACGGTGCGGGCGAGCAGGCCGGCGATGCGGTCGGCGTGCTCGTGGGGTGGCCCGGACAGCTCGGCCACGCCGTTGTGCACGGCGACGTCCCAGCCAGGGCCGGAGGGATACTGCTCGCACAGCGCAGCTACAACGGCGTCGCGCAGGTCCTCGTCGGAGCGGGCGAGCATGGCCATGAGGTCGCGGCGGCTCACCATACCGACGATCTCCTTGCCGCGCAGCACAGGCAGACTCTTGATCCGTCTGCCCACCATGAGATCGATGGCGGTGGTGACGTCGGTGGTCTCGGTGACGGTGACCACGTCGCCGGTCATGACCTCCATCACGCGGCGCGGCGGCTCGCCGACGGTGGCGAGGGGGAGCACGGTGGCGCGGGGGTCGGGCTCGAACTCGCCGCGCAGCTCGCTGACCACGCCGACGAGGCGGTCGCTGTCATCCACGACGGGAGCGGCGGTGATGTCATGGCTGTACAGGATCCGGATGGCCCGCCGCACCGGATCGGTACGGCGGACCGTGATGACCGGGCTGCTCATGACCTCGCGCACGAGCATGGCTAGCCGGCCTCCCACTTGGAGTCGTCCTGCTTCCAGGTCAGCTTGTTGACGACGTCGACGACGCCGTTGACCCGGGCGGCCATGCGGGCGGCGACGCCGGTCTCGGTGCGGCGGTCCATCCAGCCGGTCAGCGTGACCACTCCGCCTTCCACCGTGACGGTGACCCCGTCGGTGTCGACCCACAGGGTGCGGCCGAGGATGTCGTCGCGGATCTCGACGGCGATCTCCTCGTCACCGCGCAGGAACAGCTTGACCAGGTCACGGCGGCTGACAATGCCCTGCAGGCGGCCGTTGTAGTCGACCACCGCGAGCCGCTTGACGCCGTGGGCGTCCATCAGGCGGGCGGCCGCGACGGCAGTCGCCGCGGGGTGGATGGTGATCGCGGGGCTGGTCATCAGCTGGGCGGCGGTGTCGCCGTCAGCCTTCTGACGGCCCTTGGGGTGGCGCAGCCGGGCGCGCAGCGGCGGCCGGTAGCCCTCGCGGTAGAACTCCTCCCGGAACTCCTCCTTGCGCAGCAGATCGGCCTCGGACACCATGCCGATCACATGGTTGTCGTCGTCGGTGACCGGGACGGCGCTGATGCCGCCGTTGATGAGCGCTTCGGCGATGTCTTTGAACGGGGTGGCGGCGGTGACGGAGACGACTTTCTCTGTCATCACGTCCGCGACGGTCATATGCATGCCTACCTCCTTGGTGGTCGCTTTCATCACATCTCCTGGACGGCCCGGGAAGTAGGGACGGAAGTCCCGAGCAGGATGGTCGTTGGTCAGCGCAGCCGGCGCAGCAGTGGCGAGGGCGGCGGCTCGCACGGCGCGACTCTGATTCGCGCGTCCACCGTGGTGGCGCCGTCCGGTGTGACGATGACGGGGTTGAGGTCCAGTTCGGCCACCTGCGGCAGGTCTTCCAGCAGCCTGCCGATCCGCCTGACCTGGTCGGCCAGGCTCTGGACGTCCAAGGGCGGGGAGCCACGGTAGCCGCGCAGCAGCGGGGCGCAGCGCAGCTCGCCGATCATGTCGGTGGCGTCGGTGACGGGCGGCACGCGGAAGGCGCGGTCGGCCAGCAGGTCCGCCGTCACCCCGCCCATGCCCACCATGATGAGCGGTCCGAACGCCGGGTAGTTGACCCCGCCGACGATGATCTCCACGCCCGCCGGCAGCATGCGCTGGACGACTGCGCCCGTCATCTCGTGGCCTATCCGCGCCGACATCGCGTGGTAGGCCTGCCGCACTTCATCGTGTGACCGCAGGTTGAGCTGGACACCGCCGACATCGCTCTTGTGCACCGGGCCCACGGCCTTGAGCACGCAGGGCAGGCCGACGCGAACTGCCGCCTGCACCGCGGCCTCCGGGCTGTGCACGTCTATAGTCTCCGCCAAGGGGATGCTGTAGCAGCGCAGCAGCTGGGCGGAGGCTGCGGGCGAGAGCCAGCAGCCCTCAGGATGCTTCGCCAACTCCGCCTGAACGATCTCGCGGGCCGTGGCCACGTCGACCGACATCGGCACGGCGGTGGGTTCAGTGGGGCGTCGGCGCCATTCGGCGTAGCGGACCGCGTGCGCCAGGGCCTGCACGGCCTGCTCGGGGAAGGCGTAGCTGGGCACGCGGCCGTCGATGAGGCCGTCGTGGCCGATGACGCAGGCCAGCACGGTCTTGTCCGTATCCTTGGCAGCCTCGGCGATGCCCTGGCGGGTGGCGTCGAGGCCATCGCCGAACGGCGGGGTATAGACAACGAGGACCGCGTCCACGTCCGGTGCCTCGACGAGGGCCTTGACGGCAGCGCCGATCTCGG
This sequence comes from Nonomuraea sp., assembly GCA_036276095.1. Lineage (GTDB taxonomy): Bacteria > Actinomycetota > Actinomycetes > Streptosporangiales > Streptosporangiaceae > Nonomuraea. Next base: position 2,843 of record DASUCK010000041.1, read on the forward strand.
GGGCGCTGGCATCGGCGGTCAGGTCGACGGGGTTGCCCAGCGCAGCGGCGGCACGGGCGTCCAGCAGCCCGGGCGGCAATTCTGGAACGACGAGGCCGTGACGCTCGCAGGCGTCGGCGGCCATCGCCTGCGGTCCGCCGGAGTTGCCGACGATCGCGACCCGGCGGCCGGCGGGCAGCGGCTGGGCGGTCAGCAGCTTGGCGGTGTCGATCAGCTCGTGCACGCTGTCGAGCCGGATCACGCCGGCGGCGCGGACCAGCGCATCCACCGCCACGTCGGGGGTGGCCGCGGCGGCGGTGTGCGAACGCACCGCCCGGTCACCCGCCACGGTGCGGCCGCTCTTGACCAGCAGCACCGGCCTTCGCGCCCCGACGCGGCGGGCGATGCGGGCGAACTTGCGCGGGTTGCCGAACGACTCCAGATACAACGCGATCACATCGGTGCCCGGATCGTCCTCCCAATACTCGAGGAGGTCGTTGCCGCTGACGTCGGCCTTGTTGCCGACCGAGACGAACGAGGAGACATCCAGCCGCTCCAGCAACGCAGCACCCACCGCGCCCGATTGCGACATCAGCGCCACCCGGCCACGGACGGGGCGGTGCGGCAGGAAGCTGGCATTCAGCTGGGCACCGGTGTTCACCACGCCCAGACAGTTCGGCCCGACCAGGCGCATCCCAGCCGCACGGCAGATCTTCAGCAATTCGGACTCCACGTCGCGCTGCCCGGTCTCGGCGAACCCGGACGACAGCACGACAAGCCCGGCCACGCCCGCATCCGCGCAGTCGCGGGCCACGTCCAGCACGTGCCGGGCAGGCACCGCCACGACCGCAAGATCCACGCCATGAGGGACCTTGGCATGGCAGGCCAGTCCGGCGACCTCGGTGGCGTTCGGATTGACGGGGTGGATCGGCCCGCGGAAGCCGCCGTCGATGAGGTTGCGCAGCACCTTGTGCCCGACGGCCCGCTCGTCACGGCTGGCGCCGATCACCGCCACCGAACGGGGCGCGAGCACCCGCGCCAGCGACGCCCGTCCCGCTTCGTGATCGCGAGCCGCGATCCCCTCGTGCAACCGAGGGGTGGGTTCGGCCGCGATGGTGACGTGCAGCATGCCCTCCTCGAAGCGTTGCGTCAGCTCCAAGCCGAGGCCTTGCAGCACCCGCAGCATCGGCCGGTTCTCACCCAGCACGTCCGCCACCAGTTCCCGAACCCCATGCGCGGCGGCGTCCAGCGCGACGTGCTCGAGCAGCAAGGTGCCCAGGCCGTGCCCGTGCACGGCGTCGTCGATGAGGATCGCCAGATCGGCACTGCCATCGCAGCTGGAGATGTACTCCGCTACCCCGATCAGTCGCCCACCGAAGCCGGCAACCAGAGCGTGTCCACCGTATTTGTCGCTGGTGATGCGGTCCATGTAAGAGTGTGCGGTCTTGCGGCCACCAGTGAAGAAGCGCAGGTACGCCGAGCGCTCTGAGGAGCGGTCGATCAGCTCGTGCAAGGCGTCGCGGTCGGTGGGGCGCAGTGGGCGCACGTGAGCGATGCCACCGTCACGCAGCAGTACGTCGTATCCCTCGGGCATGCCGGTCTCTCTTCCGCGATATGGCTCTCGATCCCGAGGTTGTCCGCCGGCCTCGTGCGGCGGACAGTGCCGTAGGACCCTCGCCTTTGGGGCCGAAGGTCCCTGCTCATCGAGCCATGGATACGTGAGGCTGGTCCCATGGACGTTCGAAGGGGGCCGCTGACATGAACCACATCGTGCTCGGCTACGACGGCTCGGACTTCTCCATGCAGGCCCTGGACTGGGCGCTCGACGAGGCCGAGCTGAGGAAGCTGACACTGACTGTCGCCCACGCCTGGCAATGGCCGTACGGCGAGGCGGAAGAGGAAGCCAAGGCCCACCTGCGCAAGGCGGCCGAGCACGTGCTATGGCACGGCGCCGACTGCGCCCGCTCGACCAGCGCGGGCGTACGCGTCGAGACCGACCTGTACGAAGGCCCCGCCGCGGAGCGCCTCGTCGAGCTTTCCAGCACCGCCGAACTCGTCGTGGTCGGCTCCCGCGGCCTCAGCGTGCTGCCCCGGGCGGTCGTCGGCTCGGTCGCCGGATACGTCGCCGCCCACGCCGACTGCCCCGTGATCGTCGTACGCGGCCCAGGACCACTGCCCGCACCCACCGACCCCGGGCCGATCGTCGTCGCCGGCAAGGAGCCGGACACGGCCGTGCTGGAGTTCGCGTTCGGCGAGGCCGCCCTGCGCCGGCTTCCCCTCGCCTCCACAGCCGACCTGACCGAGTGGGTGACACGCCATCCTGAGGTTCGGACCCAGGCGGGCGACGCGGTCGATCGCGCCACTCTGATGGTCATCGGCCGCACGCGCGCCACCCGCCTCGGCCCCGCGAACTACCTTCTCCAGCACGCGCCCTGCCCGGTGGCGGTGGTGTCAGAAAGCTGACCCTCGGATTGGGGGCAAGGGCGTGGCAAATGGCGGGTCGGACCAGGACTTAAGACTCTGTGCACCCACGCGTCCCGCTCGGAGGCTTGAGGAAACCCACACAAGACCAAGGGGAGGGCCGACAATGACCGACCACCTCAGCCCACTGGACGCGGCCTTCCTCGAAGTCGAAGACGAGGAACCGGAGGTCTCGATGGCGATCGCGTCGATCGCCGTCATGGAGGGCCCACCGCCGTCCAAGGAAGAGCTCGTCGCGGCCATGCGGCGCAGGTTACCGCTGGTCCCCCTGTACCGGCAGAAGGCCCGGCAGGTGCCGTTCGACCTCGGCGCGCCCGTCCTGGTCGACGATCCGGACTTCGATCTCGACCGGCACATCCTGCACGCGAGCGTGGCAGAGCCGGGAGACGATGCGGCGCTGTGCGAGCGGATCGGCGAGATCATGTCGCGGCGCCTCGACCGAGACCGGCCGCTGTGGGAGTACTGGCTGCTGGACGGGCTGTCCGGTGAGCGCTGGGCGCTGGTGTCCAAGGTGCACCATTGCCTGGTCGACGGCGTCTCCGGCGCCAACCTGTACTACGTGCTCTTCGATCTGTCGCCCGACGGGAACGGCAGCGAGGCGCCGCTTGATGCCTATGCCCCCGATCCGGAGCCATCGACGCCGCGCCTGATCGCCGACGCGGTGCGTGATCTGTTGCTCAACCCGATCGAGCAGCTCCGCATGATCGGCGAGGCGCTTCGCACGCCACACGCCACCGCGCAGCGCATCGCGGACACCGCCCGCGGTCTGCTGACCTTTGCGGGTTCACTCTGGCCGACAGCCCGCTCCACGCTCAACGGCCCCATCGGCGAGCGCCGCCGCTACGCCGTCGCCCGCGCGTCCTTGACTGAGATGAAGCAGGCCGCCCACCAAGCCGGCGCGAGCCTCAACGACGTGGCGCTGTCTGCCATCACCGGCGCCTTCCGCTCCCTGCTGCTCCAGCGCGGCGAGGATCCGGACCCGCACGCCGTGCGCACGGCGGTGCCGGTGTCGGTACGGTCCCGTGGCGAGGAAGGCGTCTGCGAGAACCGGATCTCGGTCATGCTGGCGTTCCTCCCCGTGCATCTGGCCGACCCCGACGAGCGCCTCCAAGCTGTGCGCGCGCACCTCACGGAGCTGAAGGCCAGCATGCAGGCGCAGGCCGGTGAGGCGATGACCACGCTGGCCCGCCACGAGCCGTTCCCTCCCGTATCCTGGGTGACCCGGTTGCTCGCCCGCCTTCCGCAGCGCACCGTGGTCACGGTCACCACGAACGTCCCCGGGCCGCCCGTGCCGTTGTACCTCCTCGGCCGCCGCGCCCTGGAGCTCTTCCCATACGTCCCGATCATCGCCAGGCTGCGCACCGGCGTCTCCGTCTTCTCCTACTGTGACCAGGTCACGTTCGGCGTGACCGGCGACTACGACACCGTGCCCGAGGTCGAGCAGTTCGCGCGCGCCATCCAGGACGAGCTCGGCAGGCTCGTCCACCCGGCCGCCGCCGCATGAACTCGGGAGGAAAGTCTTACGGTTGCCTGGGGTGGCGCCACTGCTCGGCGGCCCGCACCCATCCGGCCTCCCACTCGCCATACCGGACCAGGTCCAGCCGCCGGCGGAAGACCAAGAACGCCGTCAGCACGAGCAACCCGGTCCCGAGCACGACCAGAAGCCCCATCACCATTCCTCGCCCGGCGAGTACCGCACCGTCAGCGGGCGGTGAGGCGGGTGCCCCGGCGGCATCGATCCACACCGGGACCACCGAGCCCACCTTGGCCAACGGGGGTGCGGGCACCAGGCCGCTTCGCGCCGCGCCCTCAGGGGTCGTCCAGCGCGCCATAGCCTCCGGCTTCGCGGCGGGGACCTCCGAGAACGACACGCGGGCGGCTGGAGCGTCCTGCGTCAACGTGGCCATGACCTGCCGTCGAACTCCGGTCCCGACGCTCTGATCTCGCACAGCGCCCTCGTAGACCGCCCGCCCGGTGACCACGGCAGGCCAGAGACTGACCAGCACCAGGACCACAGTCGCCAGCATGAAAAAGGACTCCAGCCGATCGGAACGGCGGCGCAATGGATTGTCGTCGTGCCGGTACAGGCGCACACGCAGCAGCAACGGATGAATCGAGCTCTTCATCGGACAACCTCCTTCAGCACACTGTGAGAGGAGCCAGGCGGGAACTGCAGAGCCGTACGGCTCCTGGGTGAGGGCCGAAAGTCCTTCGCCGCGGAGACCTCCGGCCCTGCCCCGGCCCGGGCGGGGCTTGGAGGGTGAAAGGGAAGGACAGGCCCACGCTCCTGAGGAGACGGCGATGAAGGCGACAGTGGGCGATCGGCTGGTCCTGGAGGGTACGCGCGGCGACAGCACCCGCCGCAAGGGGCTCATCGTGGAGGTGAGCCACACGGACGGATCGCCGCCCTACCTGGTGCGGTGGTTGGACAACGGACACAAGAGCCTAATCTTCCCCAGGCCGGACGCGCGGATCCTCCATGCCGCCCACCGCTCGCAAGCACTGTTCTCAGGTGGCCTTCTGGTCAGTTCTCGACTAGAAGGTCGGCCACGGGCCGGCGTGGCGCGCGGGGCACCATCGGGCCGTAGCCGAGCCTCATGATCATCTGTGGGTGGCCGCGCCGATGATGCGGATCGCTGTGGCGCCGCATGTCGCGCAGGTCGAGAGGCTGGTTGAGGAACGACGCCGAGACCGCATGCTTGGCCGCCACCAGCAGCACGCGCTGCAGCGCCTGCCCGGCGCGTAGCCAGTCCAGCGGCTCGTCGCCGGCGGTGGTGAGCACCGCCAGCTGAGGACGGGCCTCAAAGCGCGCGCTGCCGGTACGGCGGCCGAAGTCGCGGACCGGGTCCATGTCGCCGATGGCTTGTGGTCCTTGGACATGAGCGGGCACGCCCTGGCCCGTGCTCCAAGCCGCCAGCTCGGCCAGGTACTCCGGATTGCCGGCCAGCTCGCTCTCGGCGATGGCGGCATAGTCGAGCAGGTCGATGGCACTGCGCCGGTCCAGGAAGAGCAGCCTGGCGCGCTCAAGCGAGGCGGCGGTGCGCATCTCGCTCAGCACCGATGCCGGGATGAGCCGCTCGCTGAAAGGCTCCCGGTTGGTGCGCCGGTGCGGGATGAGCTCATACAGCTCCCGCATGTCGGCCAACGACGGCGCCTGCGCGTCGAACCGGACCGTGGCCAGCAGGCCGGACGCCTCCCCCGGTTCGGGGAGCAGCTCAGCGGCGGGTCTGCGTCGTGCTGCCTGGGCCGCGACGCGCAGGTTGAACAGCGCGGCGCCACAGCTCACGTGCAGGGAACGTCCGCGTGGATCGCTCACCCGCAGCCACCGGTCCCAGTCGGCCAGCATCTCGATCATGTTCTCGTTGCGCACTCTGAAGCGCCACGGCTGAGTGTTGAGCGCCGAAGGCGCCTCCCCAGCCGCCACCAGAAGCCGCCTGACCGCGAGGTCGATGGTGTGTGCAGTAGTCATGACGCACCTCCTAGGGCCCAGGCTTGACCGCGAGAGCGGGTGCTGCCAGGGACGGAAGTCCTGCCGAAGGTCCCTCGCCCCGCTAGCCGGTGCCCGCCGGGCCGGTTGGCGGTATCGCGGCGGCGAGTCGTGCCGAGGGACGGTGGGCGCTCAGGCGTTGGTCATGCCGCGGCAACTTATGGGACCAAGGTCCTGGCGCTGCGGGTCGTACGGCACTGCCCCGAAAGGGGCGCAGACGGTGTGATTGAGGTGTAACGGAGACGACCAATCAGCAATGAAAGGGGACCGTCATGGCCACCACCATCAACCGGCCCGTGACCCCGGCCAGCACGGGCACGCAGGCACGCCGCCCCGTCGACTACGTCTGGGCGATCGCCCGGATCTCGATCGGCTGGGTCTTCCTGTGGGCGTTCCTGGA
>DASUCK010000042.1:0-3484 GCA_036276095.1 Nonomuraea sp.
CGCTGGTACGCAAGCTCAAGATGGGCAACCGGCGCGGCACCGAGTACGACTTTGTCAGCGCCGCGGAGTTGGACAGGCTGCGAGCCGCCGGGCGACTGCTGATTGAGACCCACCGCTACGGCAACGTCTACGCGATCGACCGCGACCACATCGACCGGCTCACCTCGGCCGGGCGGGTGCCGATCGTCCACCTTGGCAACCTCGCCGACGTCCGCCGCCTGGTCGAGGACGCTCCCTGGCTGACCGTCCTCCTCTGGGTCCCGCGTCAGATCTGCGAGCAACGCTCCCACCAGCGTGGCGACAACGACACAGCACACCGCCTCCAGGCATGGGACGAAACGCTGGCCGACCTGCGCGCCAACGACGACGGCCTGTTCCACCACCGCTTCTTCACGGACCAGGCCGGCCCCGACGAGATCGCGGACGTGATTGCGGGCACCTTCCCCGAGCAGCGAACGGTGCCGTTTGGTCATCGCGCCTGACCGGTCATGATCTGTAGCCACAGGGTCCGCGCAGCCTGAGCGGACATCCACGGGCTCTCCAGAATGTCCGCAGGATGCTCGGACCTGAGCTGTCGAACGAACGAAAGGCCGGCCGCGGTACAGAGCTCGAACACTGGGAACGCGCACATGCACGTGTGCTCACGGACTCGCACCCGGTCGGCGCGACCCACGGGCACCGCCCACCTTACCCGCGCAGCCTGGGCGTGAGGTCTCGCGACGTGGGCTCCGTGATAGTCGAAGCGCGAGAGCGATGGAGTCACTACGTCACCGTCAGCTGACACTGTTCGAGCAGCACCGCGATGAAGGTCTCCAGGTCATCCGCACTCACCGTCTGGTGGAGCCCTCTGTGGATGTCTTCGTTCCGGAGACGGATGCCGCGTCGGGTCGCGTAGAACACTCCCTCGTCGCTGCAGAAGATCGACCAGGTAGGGAACGCAGCGCGGAACACGTCGAGATCGTAGCTAGGTAGTGCCATACCGCGACTGTAAGAGCCGAGCGCGAGCCTGTCTACCCCTATAGACCCCTGGGGGTAGACGTGGACCCCTGTAGATACCGATAGGTCCATGTAGGCGACTGAAGACCCGTGACGCCCCCTTTCTACTCTTGCCTTGTGATTGAGTTCGAGCCTGACCGGCCACGCTGGCAGCAGATCGCCGAGGTCCTCCGCCAACGCATCACCACCGGCGAATACCCGCCAAAGTACCTCGTGTCGGAAGTTCGTCTCGTCCAGGAGTTCGGCGTCGCCCGCGACACCATCCGCAAGGCGATCCGCCAGCTGCGCGAAGAGGGCCTGATTTACACAGTCCCCAACCTCGGCAGCTTCGTCAGCCCACCCGGCGAAGTCTCACCCGAGGGCACCTGAGCCCAGGCGTATACGGTCAAGCAGGCTCTCGGTTCGTAGCCCGCCGAACCGACGAGTGCGACTGACGAACGCCCAGGCCGAACACGCCCGTGCCTCCGAAGAACGTCGTCAGCAACGAGGCCGGCGAGCTCCTCCTGATCCTCTGCTCTGACAACGACCGATAGCCCCTACCCGGCGGCGCCATCGAGCCCAGCACGTATGACCGCAGCGGCCAACCAGGCTCATAAGCGCAGTTCAGAGGCATGAAGGCTCGACTACTACACCACCGGATGAGAACTTTCTCTACGTCTTCAAGGGTGCGCCGTGCGGCGCACCGGTTCGTGAGGAGGTGGAAGACCTTCTCCTTCGTCCTGTCGCAGCAGGGCGGGGAAGCTGAGGGCAGCCTAACCGGGTGGTGCCGGGGATGGCGAGAGCAGCCCTGACAAAGCCGGGACGGGCCAGTACCGCCAGATGGTGTGGGTCCGGCGAGCGAGGTGGAAAGGAGTACGCGAGGAACCGGCGTCATTACGTCCTTCAACACGTAGGACCGGCTCAAATCTGGTGGATATGGGCCGGGCGCGGTGCGTCCCGCTGTGTGTTTGAGCGGCGGGAACTTCCGGAGTCGGCCCCTTGAACGGCTCCGGGAGGCCATGGGGAAGGTCTGCGGCGTACCCATGGCGATGCCGCTGGGATAGAGCCGGGCTCCTCCTCCACCCAGCGAATCGGTGTGAACACGGGAACCATCCGGTCGCATCTCCCGATGCGCGGGCAGCCAGCCCCGACGTCGGGATAGACGCACCGACCGTCGAACGGGCCGGATGGGGCGGAGCCGCCGTAGTAGTCCGAGGCCGGGAAAGCCGGCCACATGGCGAAGGGCGGCAGCGGTTTCGAGAAGAGATTGGAGGCTGCAATGCCGAAAGATGCGCCGCCGAATGGCGGCGCCTGGCCAGAGGCGGTCCCGATGGGACCACGGCGGCGGGTATCGGAGATGCAGGCCAAGCTTCACCGTTGGGCGGTGGCCGATCCCGGCCGCCGGTTTGACGATCTGTTCAACCTCGTGCACGACCCGGCCACGCTGCTGGCAGCGTGGCCGGGTCGCGGGCAACCTCGGCTCCCGCACTGCCGGCATCGACGGCCTGACCGTCGCCGATGTCGAAGAGCACATGGGAGTCCCCGGCTTCCTGGCCGACCTGCGAGCCCAGCTCAAGACGGGCTCGTTCCGCCCGCTGCCGGTGCGGGAACGCCTGATTCCCAAACCAGGAGGTAGCGGCAAGGTTCGCCACCTGGGCATTCCCACGGTGGCCGACCGGGTCGTCCAGGCAGCGGTGAAACTGGTGCTGGAACCCATCTTCGAGGCCGACTTCCTGCCGGTCTCCTACGGGTTCCGGCCCCGACGGCGAGCCCATGACGCGATCGCGGAGATCCACTACTTCGGCACCCGGGCCTATCGCTGGGTGCTGGACGCGGACATCGAAGCAGCCTTCGACAACCTCGACCATGTGGCCCTGATGGACCGCGTGCGTTCGCGGGTGAAGGACAAACGCGTCCTGGCACTGGTCAAGGCCTTCCTCAAGGCAGGAGTTCTCACCGAACTCGGCTCCTTGCGGAAGTCTCACGCCGGTACGCCGCAGGGCGGCATCCTGTCGCCCCTGCTGTTCAACATCGCCATGCAGGTGCTCGATGAGCATCTGCACCGGCCCTGGCAGCAGGGCGGCTCGATGAGCACCCACGCCCGGCGTGTGCACCGCCGCCGCAAAGGCCTGCCGAACTGGCGACTCGTCCGCTACGCCGACGACTTCGTCATCCTCGTGCACGGCACCGGCGATGATGTCCACACCCTGCGTGAGGAGGTCGCCGAGGTCCTGGCCAGGCTCGGGTTACGGTTGTCGCCGTCCAAGACCCAGGTCAGACACCTCAGCGAGGCGATCGACTTCCTGGGGTTCCGCCTCCAATGGAGTCGCAAGCACGGCACGAACCAGTGGTATGTCTACACCTTCGTCTCACACGCGGCCATCCGCTCCGTGCGCGCGAAAGTCCGTGCTCTGACGCCCAGAACGTCACAACACGACCTGGCCAAACTGCTGCGGAGGATCAACCAGATCACCCACGGCTGGGCGGCCTACTTCCAGCACGCCGTGGC
>DASUCK010000043.1:0-17112 GCA_036276095.1 Nonomuraea sp.
AGTCCCTCGCGCAGCTCGCGGAGCAGCCGGACGAGTTCCGCGCCGACGTCCGGCGCTTCTGCGACGGCCTCGTGTCGCACTACGTGCTCGACGGCGGGCGGCTCGTCGTCGCGCACGCCGGCCTCAAGGAGGCCTACCACGGCCGCGCCTCCAAGCGCGTCCGCGCGTTCGCCCTGTACGGCGACACCACCGGCGAGACCGACGAGTACGGCCTGCCGGTCCGCCTCCCGTGGGCCGAGGACTACCGCGGCCGCGCCATGGTCGTCTACGGGCACACGCCGACGCTCCACCCGGAGTGGGTCAACAACACCATCTGCCTCGACACCGGCTGTGTCTTCGGCGGCCGGCTGACCGCGCTGCGCTACCCGGAACGCGAGATCGTCCAGGTTCCGGCGGAGAAGGTGTGGTACGAACCGGTCAAACCGTTGGGCGCGGGCGGCCGCGACCCGGGCACGCTGCACCTCGGCGACGTGATCGGCACCCGGCACGTCGAGACCCGGTTCGGCGGCCGGATCAAGATCCACGAGGACAACGCGGCCGCGGCCCTGGAGGTGATGAGCCGGTTCGCGGTCGACCCGCGCTGGCTGGTCTACCTGCCGCCGACCATGGCCCCGCCGGAGACCTCGCACCTGGACGGCTTCCTGGAGCACCCGTACGAGGCGTTCGAGGAGTTCGCCGCGGCCGGCGTGCGCGAGGTCGTGTGCGAGGAGAAGCACATGGGCTCGCGGGCCGTCGCGGTGCTGGCCAGGACGCCGGAGGCGGCCGCGGCCCGGTTCGGCGTGACCGACGGCAGCGCGGGGGCGGTCTGCACGCGGACCGGGCGGCCGTTCTTCGCCGACATGACGCCGCTGGTCGAGCGCCTGCGTGCGGCCTGCGAGCCGCTGTGGGAGGAGCTCGGCTCCGACTGGGTGGCGCTCGACTGCGAGCTGCTGCCCTGGTCGGCCAAGGCCGGCGACCTCATCAGGAGCCAGTACGCCTCCGTCGGCGCCGCCGCCCGCGCCGCGCTGCCCGAGGCGGTGGCCGCCCTGGAGGCGGCGGCCGGGCGCGGGCTCGACGTCGGCGGCCTGCTGGCCCGCACCCGCCGCCGGGCCGGCAACGCCGCCCTGTTCCGCGACGCGTACGCGCGTTACTGCTGGCCGGTGGACGGCCTGGAGGGCGTACGGGTGGCGCCGTTCCAGATCCTCGCCTGCGAGGGGCGGAACACCGCGCTGGAGCCGCACGCCTGGCACCTGGCCTCGCTGGCGCGGCTCGACGCGCCGCTGATCAAGCACACCGAGCACGTGTTCGTCGACCTCGGCTCGGCGGAGTCGAGGGCGGCGGCCACCGCGTGGTGGGAGTCGCTGACGGCGGCCGGGGGCGAGGGCATGGTGGTCAAGCCGGCCGCGCACACTCCGGGACGGGTGCAGCCGGGTGTCAAGGTGCGTGGCCGCGAATACCTGCGGATCATCTACGGCCCCGACTACACCGAGTCGCTCGACGTGCTGCGCCGGCGCTTCCTCGGCAAGAAGCGCGCGCTGGCGCTGCGCGAGCACGCGCTCGGACTGGAGGCGCTGGCCCGGCTGGCCGACGGCGAGCCGCTCTGGCGGGTGCACGAGCCGGTCTTCGCGGTGCTGGCGCTGGAGTCGGAGCCGGTGGATCCGCGGCTCTGATCCGTATCAGTCGGTATACGGTGGGTGATCAGCGGGTATCTCCCCTTGTACGGGGGAAGGACCTGCATGGCGACGCGAGACACCCATCACGAGCACCTGGGCCACGTCGTGTTCATCGCGGCGGCCGCGGCCATCGGCGGGTTCCTGTTCGGCTACGACAGCTCGGTCATCAACGGCGCGGTCGTCGGCATCCAGCGGTACTTCCAGGTGGGGGCGGTCCAGACCGGGTTCGTGGTGGCCATCGCGCTGCTCGGCTCGGCCGTGGGGGCGTGGGCCGGCGGCGGGCTGGCCGACCGCTGGGGGCGCACCCGGTCCATGCAGGTGGCGGCGCTGCTGTTCGCGGTCAGCTCGATCGGGCAGATGCTGCCGTTCGCGATCTGGGACCTCGCGCTGTGGCGGGTGGCGGCGGGCTTCGCGATCGGCATGGCGTCGGTGCTGGCGCCCGCGTACATCGCCGAGGTCGCGCCCGCCGCCTACCGGGGCCGGCTCGGGTCGTTGCAGCAGCTCGCCATCGTGCTCGGCATCGCGGTCTCGCAGCTGGTCAACCTCCTGATCGCCACCCTGGCCGGCGGGCAGGTCAACAACCACCTGGGGCCCCTGCAGGCCTGGCAGTGGATGCTCGGCGCGTGCGCGGTGCCCGCCGTGGTCTACCTGCTGTTCGCCATGGCCATTCCGGAGTCGCCGCGCTACCTCGTCATGTCGGGCCGCACCCGGCGGGCGCGCGAGGTGCTGGCCGAGGTCGAGGGCGAGCACGTCGACCTCGACGAGCGCATCTCCGAGATCCAGCACGTGCTGCGCACCCAGCGCGTGCCCGGCCTGCGCGACCTGCGCGGACCTGCGCTCGGGCTGCTGCCCGTCGTCTGGATCGGCATCACGCTGTCGGCCTTCCAGCAGCTGGTCGGCATCAACGTGATCTTCTACTACTCGTCCGTGCTGTGGCAGTCGGTCGGCGTCAACCAGGCCGACTCCCTCCTGATCAGCTTCTCCAGCTCGATCATCAACATCCTGGGCACGTTCATCGCCATCTCGCTGGTGGACAAGCTCGGCCGCCGTCCCCTGCTGATGATCGGCTCCGCCGGCATGGCGATCTCGCTGGGCACCGCGGCGTGGGCGTTCAGCGCCGCCCGCACGGTCGGCGGCGCGGTCTCCCTGCCCGCCCTCCAGGGCCTGATCGCGCTGGTGGCCGCCAACGCGTTCGTGCTGTTCTTCGCCCTGTCGTGGGGTGTCGTGGTGTGGGTGCTGCTGGGCGAGATGTTCCCCAACCGCCTCCGCGCCGCCGCCCTGGGGGTGGCCGCGGGCGCCCAGTGGGTCGCCAACTGGGCGGTCACGGTGACGTTCCCGGCCCTGGCCGAGTGGAACCTGCCCCTCACGTACGCCGGATACGCGTTCTTCGCCCTGCTGTCGTTCCTGTTCGTGCTGCGCTGGGTCAGGGAGACCAAGGGCCGCAAGCTGGAGGAGATGGGCTGACCCGCGTGGTGCCCCGCGACGCGGCCCGGGGGCACCACGCGATCTCTAGCGGGCCGCGAAGACCTGGGTCCAGTAGATCCGGCCCTGGCCGTTGTCGGCCGCGCCGACGCCGATCAGGTTGTACGTGCAGTTCATGATGTTCTGCCGGTGTCCGGGGCTGTTCATCCAGCCGCGTACCACGGAGGCGGCCGAGGGCTGGCCGAAGGCGATGTTCTCCCCCCAGGCCCGCTGCCCGGAGAAGCCGGCGGCCGCGATGCGGTCGCCGACGTCGCGGCCCTCGGGCGAGGTGTGGTCGAAGTAGTCGCGCTTCGCCATGTCGCTGGAGTGGCCGAACGCGGCGGCGCGGAGCTGCGGGTGATGCTTGAGCGGCCCGCAGCCGCCCTTGGCGCGCTCGGCGTTGGTCAGGCGGACGACCTCGTTCTCCCTGGCCGTGCCGACCCCGCCGGCTCCGGAGGGGGCACGGGTGGGGGTGGGGCCCGGCTCGGCGGTGCGGGTGGGGGCGGGGTCGTCGGCGGTGGGGGCGGGGGTGGAACCGGGCGGGCTGGACGGCGGCGCGCAGGTCACCTTGGCCGGCTTGGACTTGACGGTGTGGCCGCGGTAGTCCGTGGCGGTCGCGTAGTAGGTGCCGGCCTTGCACGGGAGCGCGACGGAGACGCGCCCGTTCTTTCTGGCCCCGCTCTTGACGACCGGGTCCCGGCCGGGTGCGGCGCGGACGAGCCGGATACGCAGCAGCGCGGGACGGGCGCAGCCGCGGCGCGCGGCGCCGGCCACGATCCGCTCCGGTGCGCCGGTCAGCCGGGGCCTGGCCACGCTGACGCGGCAGTCCGCGTCCGGTTCGGACGCGGTCGGGGACGGGGCCGCGGTCTCGGACACGACCGGGGCGGCGGCCCCGCCCGCGAGCGGGGCGGCGGTCTCGGCCGCGGTGCCGGGCGCGCAGGCGGCGGCGCCCAAGAGTCCGATCCCGGCTAGAACCCCAAGGGGTCTACGCATATGGGGATTCCTCCAGTTTGCGATAGACGCTCGATGGCTAGGCATTCTGGCGGGACCGCAACCAATTTGTCATCAAATCTCCAAGATTCCTTTGGTGTCCCGGTAAACCAACGTGATCAATGAAGCGTCTAATGCGCCTTCTGGCAGCTCTGCCCGTCTGGTCCGAAATCGCCGCCGCCTCCGGGTCCTCGGGAGTCGGTGGATGGGCCGCCACCACACCCACGCGCGCGACCGTGATCGGGCCGGTTCTTGAACCGGTTAGCCAACCGCCCTCCCCCGCGGGCCCGGGAAGGGACGTCGGGGCGGACGCAGGCATGGGGGAGCGTTCCCGGGCCGGACGTCTCGAATGCGTCACGACTATTGACGGCATGGACGCGCGGATTTACGTTCGCGGTACTTATCCGGTTCAGTAGCCCCGTCAAGGGGTGGCAAAGACTGACGACTCTTCGCTCGCCGGGCCATGGAGGCGGGAGCGCGCTTGCGCCGCGTGTGAGAGCGCTCCCATCGGCCGGTGCGGGGCCGTCCGGGGAAGAGCCCGGACCTCGGGGGTTACGAGCACACGTGCGAACCTTCGCGCCGGGCGCGGGGGAAGGAGAGAAGCGATGCGTAGACGGGCTCGGATCATGATCTCGCTCGTGGCGGCCGGCCTGCTCGCCGCCGCCTGCAGCGGCGGCGGATCCACGCCGACCCCGCCGGCCTCCCAGGCGCCGAGCCAGGGCGGCGCGGTGGATGCCAACCCCGACCAGCTCCCGCGCGCCGAGACCCTCTACACCACGGGCACGCAGTGGGGCCCGCCGGCCAACTTCAACCCGATCAGGGAGTGGGACTCCGCCGTCGGCACCAAGGGCCTGGTGTACGAGACCCTGTTCCACTACGACACCACCGCCGCCAAGCTCACCCCGTGGCTGGCCGAGAGCGGCTCCTGGGTCGACGACACCACCTACCAGGTCACGCTTCGCCAGGGCGTCAAGTGGTCCGACGGGCAGCCGCTGACCGCCAAGGACGTCGTGTTCTCCTACGAGCTCGGCAAGATGGAGACGATCCCGTACCACGACCTGTGGACCTGGCTGAAGAGCGCCGAGGCCGTGGACGACCGGACGGTGGCGTTCACCTTCTCCCAGGCCAACTACCAGCAGTGGGACTTCAACCTCTACAGCCGCTCGATCGTCCCCGAGCACGTCTGGAAAGGCCGCTCGGAGAAGGACGTGCTGGACGGCGCCAACGACGACCCGGTCGGCACGGGCGCCTACACGTTCATGAGCAAGGACCAGGACCGCGTGGTCCTGCGGCGGCGTGACGACTGGTGGGGCAAGACCGCGCTCGGCATGGAGCCCAAGCCGCGCTACATCGTCGACATCGCCACGCCCAGCAACGAGGTCGCGATGGGCCTGCTGCTGCAGAAGGGCCTCGACCTCAGCAACAACTTCCTGCCCGGCGTGGCCAACCTGGTCAAGGGCAACTTCGGCCTGACGACGTACTACGACGAGCCGCCGTACATGCTGAGCGCCAACACCGCGTGGCTGGTGCCCAACACCACCAGGAAGCCGATGAACGACCCGGCCTTCCGCAAGGCGCTGGCCAGCTCCGTCGACGTCAGCAAGATCGTCGAGAGCGTGTACGGCAACCTGGTCAAGGCCGCCGGCCCGACCGGCCTGCTGCCGCAGTGGGAGCAGTTCGTCGACCAGGGCGTGGTCGGCCGCTCCGGGTTCTCCTTCGACACCGCCACGGCGAAGAAGCTGCTGGCCGACGCCGGCTACCAGGACGCCGACGGCGACGGATACGTGGAGAACAAGGACGGCTCGAAGATCAGCCTGACCCTCATCGTGCCGTCCGGCTGGACGGACTGGATGGAGTCGGCCCGGTCGATCGCGGCCGGCGCCAAGTCCGCCGGCATCCAGGTCACGCCCGACTTCCCCGACTTCAACGCGCTCGTCGAGAAGCGCGCCGCGGGCGACTTCGACCTGCTCGTCAACAACGAGCGGCAGCTGTCGAACTCGCCGTACACGTACTACGAGTACATGTTCCAGCTGCCGATCCAGGAGCAGCAGAACACGGTCAACTTCTCCCGGTACGAGAACAAGCGGGCCTGGGAGCTCGTGCAGCGGCTCGACCAGGTGAAGACCGACGACGTCGAGGGCATGAAGAAGATCATCTCCCAGCTCCAGCAGATCCACCTGGACGACCTGCCGGTCATCCCGCTCTGGTACAACGGCCTGTGGGCGCAGTCGAGCACCAGCGTGTGGAAGAACTGGCCGGCCGCGACCGGCAACGCCCCCAAGACCGGCGCCGTGATGTGGCGCAACTGGTTCGAGCTGGGCGGTTTCGAGACCCTGACCCAGCTCCAGCCGTCCGGCTCCTGACCGGCCTCCTCGCCACTCGCGTCAGCCCCCCGCTCCGTGACCGGTGCGGGCGGGGGGCCTTCACGGAGAAAAGATCACGTGCGCCGTTATTTCAGCAGAAAACTCCTCATTTACGGATTGACCTTCTTCGTCGCGGTCACCGTCAACTGGCTGATCCCGCGCTTCATGCCGGGCGACCCGGTCGCGAGCATGGTCGCGCGGGCCAACGTCACCAAGCCCGAGGCCGTGGCCGCCATGCGGGCCTACTACAGCGACCTCTTCGGCCTGGACCAGCCGATCCTGCAGCAGTACGCCAACTTCTGGGGCGCGTTGCTCCGCGGCGACTTCGGGGTCAGCATCTGGCTGTTCCCGACTCCGGTCAGCACCGTCATCGGTGGCGCGGTGCCGTACACGCTGGCACTGGTCGTGCCGTCGGTGCTGCTCAGCTGGGTCGTGGGCAACCAGTTCGGCGCGTACGCCGCCCGCCGCAGGCTGCTGGACAACACCGTGCTGCCGGTCGGCTACATCCTGACCGCGATGCCGTACATGTGGCTGGCGGTGCTCCTGGCCTGGGGGCTCGGCGTGCTGGCGGGCGTCTTCCCGGTGGCCGGCGGCTACAGCTTCTCCCTGCGGCCCACCTGGTCGTGGCCGTTCCTGCTGGACCTGCTCCACCACTGGACGCTGCCGTTCCTGTCGCTGTTCCTGGTGGCGCTGGGCGGCTGGGCCATCGGCATGCGCAACATGATCATCTACGAGCTGGAGTCCGACTACGCCACCTACCTGGCCGCGCTCGGCGCCCCCGCCCGCCTCATCCGCCGGTACGCCTTCCGCAACGCCGTCCTCCCCCAGATCACCGGCCTGGCCCTGCAGCTCGGGGTGATCGTGGCCGGCGCGCTGGTCACCGAGATCGTCTTCGCCTACCCGGGGCTCGGCAGCCTCATCCTCAACGCGATCAAGAACAAGGACTTCTTCCTGCTCCAGGGCACGTTCCTGTTCATCGTGCTCGGCGTGCTGATCGCCAACTTCGTCATCGACATCGTCTACGTCGTGGTCGACCCGAGGACCAGGGCGGGAATGGCGGGTGCGCGGGCATGAGCGTCATCCAGGAAGTCGCCCCGCGCGAGCGGGCCGGGGTCCGCCGCGAGGCGCTCTACTTCGCGGTGCGCAACGGTAAGCTGATGACCGGCCTCGGCATCGTGGCCGCGCTGCTCCTGCTCGGCCTCCTCGGCCCGCTGTTCGCGGACGTCCCGCCCAACGAGTACGGCCCGAGGCCCATGACCCCGCCCGGCGGGGAGTACTGGCTCGGCACCACCACCTTCGGCCAGGACATCTTCGCCCAGTTCGTGCACGGCCTGCGCGCCACCTTCGCCGTCGGCGTGGTCGGCGGCGGCATCGCCGCGGTCATCGGCATGATCGTCGGCTTCGTGGCCGGCTACCTCGGCGGCATCGTCGACGAGGTGCTCACCATGCTGACCAACATCATCCTGGTCATCCCCACCCTGGCCGTCCTGTTGATCGTCAACGCCTACCTCGGCATCCGCAGCGTGGCCGTGCAGGGCCTGTTCATCGGGCTCACGCAGTGGCCGTGGGCGGCGCGGGCGATCAGGGCGCAGACGTTCTCGCTGCGTACCCGTGAGTTCGTGGACCTGGCCAGGATGAGCGGCTCGGGCGCCGGGCGGATCATCCTCAGGGAGATCGCGCCGAACATGAGCTCCTACCTGTTCATGACGTTCATCCTGCTGTTCGGCGGCTCGGTGCTCATCGCCTCCTCGCTCGACTTCATCGGCCTCGGCCCCACCGAGGGCGTCTCGCTGGGGCTGATGCTGCAGAACGCCACCCAGTGGAGCGCGCTCCAGCTGGGCATGTGGTGGTGGTTCGTCCCGCCCGGCGCGGCCATCACGGCCGTCGTCGGCGCCCTGTACGTGGCCAACGTCGGCCTCGACGAGGTCTTCAACCCGAAACTGAGGGAGACATGAGCTTGCAGGTCAGCGAGCTGAGGGTGCACTACAGGACGCTGCGGGGCGAGGTCCGCGCCCTCGACGGCATGTCCTTCGACCTCGGCGACGGCGAGATCCTCGGCCTGGTCGGCGAGTCCGGCTGCGGCAAGAGCACGCTCGGCAAGAGCCTCATCCGCATGGACGGCCGCATGCGGCACGTCGGCGGCCAGGTCGTCCTGGACGGCCGGGAGCTGCCCATCGCCGACGACCGGAGGATGACCGGCTTCCGCTTCAGGGAGATCTCCCTCATCCCGCAGTACGCCATGAGCGCGCTCAACCCCACCCGCAAGATCCGCAGAATGGTGACCGAGCTGCTCAAGTCCCGCGGCGTCACCCTCGACGCCGCCGAGCTCGGACGCCGCATGGACCAGGTCGGCCTGCCCCGCGAGGTGCTCGACCGCTACCCGATCGAGCTGTCCGGCGGCATGAGGCAGCGCATGGTGATGGTCGTCTCCACGCTGCTGGACCCGTCCGTGCTGATCGCCGACGAGGTGACCTCCGCGCTCGACGTCTCCACCCAGAAGGCCGTCGCCCGCGCGCTGCTCGGCTTCCGCGACGGCGGCTACGTCAAAAGCATGATCTTCGTCACCCACGACATCGCGCTCACCCGCCACATCGCCGACACGATCATGGTCATGTACGCGGGCAAGCTCGCCGAGAAGGCGCCGGCGGACGTGATCGTCAAGGCGCCGCGGCACCCGTACACGCGGCTGCTCATCGACTCCCTGCCCGAGGTCGGGGTCCGGCACGCCGAGCGGCGGCTGGAAGGCATCGCCGGCAGCCCGCCCTCGCTGCTGGACCCGCCGGCCGGCTGCCGGTTCCGCGACCGCTGCCCGCTCGCCGGGGACGAGTGCGCCGAGGAGCCGCCCGCGGCCGAGATCGCGCCCGCCCACCACGTCGCCTGCTGGAGGGCATGATGCTGAGACTTCAGGACGTCACCAAGGAATTCCGCGTCGGGGCGTTGGGCGGCGGGCGCGTCACGGCCGTCGACCGGGTGAGCTTCGACGTGGCGCCCGGCGAGGTCGTCTCGCTGATCGGGGAGAGCGGCAGCGGCAAGAGCACGATCGGCCGGATGATCCTCGGCCTGCACCCGATGACCGACGGCTCGATCACCTTCGACGGCCGCCCGGTGCGCGCCGCCAAGGACTACTACCGGCACGTGCAGGGGATCTTCCAGGACCCGTTCAGCTCGTTCAACCCGGTGTTCAAGGCGGACCGGGTGTTCGCCATGATCAAGGAGTCGTACCACCCGGGAGTGCCCGAGGAGGAGTGGGACGAGCGGGTGCGCGCGGCGCTGGGCGACGTGCGGCTCAACCCCGACCAGGTGCTCGGCAAGTACCCGCACCAGCTCAGCGGCGGCCAGCTGCAACGCCTGCTCATCGCCCGCGCGCTGCTGCTGGACATCAGGCTGCTGGTGGCCGACGAGATCACCAGCATGCTGGACGCCTCCACCCGCATCGACGTGCTCAACCTGCTGGCCGAACTGAAGGCCCGCGGCCTCGGCGTGCTCTACATCACCCACGACCTGTCGCTCGGCACCTACCTCGCCGAGCGCACCGTGGTGCTGCGCGCGGGGAACGTCGTGGAGATGGGCCTGACGGACAGGGTCTTCGGCGACCCGCTGCACCCCTACACGCGCGAGCTGCTGTCGGCGGTGCCGCGCCTGCACGAGGAATGGGCCGACGCCGCGGCCGTGGACACCTGCCTCTACCACGCCCGCGGCGGGTCCGGCGGCCTGCTGGAGGCCGACCCGGGGCATTTCGTGGCCTGCGCCCGGCTCGAGAGCTGCTAAGGAGACCCTTCTTGACGTACCGTCCGCTGCACGACGGCTGGACCCTGTCGTCGCAGGACACCGCCAGGGGCGTCCAGGACGTCCCGGCGACCGTGCCCGGCTGCGTGCACACCGACCTGCTCGCGGCCGGGTTGATCGACGATCCCTACCTGGACGACAACGAGCGCCGGCTGGCCTGGATCGGCCGTACGGAATGGACCTACCGCACGGCCTTCACCTGGTCGCCGGACGGCCACGAGCGCACCGACCTGGTGTGCGAGGGGCTCGACACGGTCGCCACGATCACCCTCAACGGGGTGACCGTCGGCACCACGGCCAACCAGCACCGCTCCTACCGCTTCCCCGTCCGCCACCTGCTGCGCGCCGGCGCCAACGAGCTGACCGTGCGCTTCGCCTCGGCCTACGCCTACGCCGAGGAGCGGCGCGCCGCCCTGGGCGACCGTCCCGGCTCCTACGACGAGCCGTACCCGTTCATCCGCAAGATGGCCTGCAACTTCGGCTGGGACTGGGGGCCCACGCTCGTCACCGCCGGCATCTGGAAGCCGATCGGGCTGGAGAGCTGGAGCCGCGCCCGCCTGGCCGAGGTGCGCCCGCTGGCGTACGCGCGCGGCCGGGCGGGCGGCCACGGGAGCGGCCAGGGAGGCGGCACCCTCGACGTGCACGTCCGCGTCGAGCGCACCACGGAGGAGCCGCTCACCCTGTCCGCCGAGATCGCCGGCGTCGCCGCCGAGCGGCCCCTCGACGGCCGTTCAGGCGTGCTCTCCCTCAAGGTCCCCGACGCCGGGCTCTGGTGGCCCCGCGGGTACGGCGACCAGCCCCGCTACGACCTCGCCGTCCGCCTCGGAACGGACGCCGAATGGCACGGCAAGGTCGGCTTCCGCTCGGTCGAGCTGGACCGCGACGCGTTCCGGATCAAGGTCAACGGCGTCCCCGTCTTCGTCAGGGGCGTCAACTGGATCCCCGACGACTGCTTCCCCGCCCGAGTCACCCGCGAGCGCCTGGCCGAGCGGTTCGCCCAGGCCACCGCCGCCGAGGTCAACCTGCTGCGGGTCTGGGGCGGCGGCCTGTACGAGAGCGACGCCTTCTACGACCTGGCCGACGAGCTGGGCCTGATGGTGTGGCAGGACTTCCCGTTCGCCTGCGCCGCCTACCCCGAGGAGGAGCCGTTCCGCTCGGAGGTGGCCGCCGAGGCCAGGCAGAACGTGGCCCGCCTCGCCCCCCACCCCAGCCTCGTGCTGTGGTGCGGCAACAACGAGAACCTGGAGGGCCACGCCGACTGGGGCTGGCCGGCGAGGCTGGAGTCCCGCAGCTGGGGCGCGGGCTTCTACCACGACCTGCTCCCCGGCATCGTGGCCGAGCTCGATCCGGCCCGCCCGTACTGGCCGGGCAGCCCGTACTCGGGAGCCCCCGGCCGGCCGCCCAACGACCCGGCCCGCGGCACGGTCCACATCTGGGACGTCTGGAACCGCGAGGACTACACGCGCTACGCCGCGTACCGGCCGAGGTTCGTCGCCGAGTTCGGCTTCCAGGGCCCGCCCGCGTACGCCACCCTCCGCCGGGCCTCCTCCGACGACCCGCTCACGCCAGCCTCCTCGCACCAGAAGGCCGTCGACGGGGCGGCCAAGCTGCTGCGCGGGCTGGGGGAGCACCTGCCGCGGCCGGAGACGTTCGACGACTGGCACTACCTGACCCAGCTCAACCAGGCGCGGGCGGTGACGTTCGGGGTGGAGCGGTTCCGGGCGCTGATGCCGTACACGATGGGCACGATCGTCTGGCAGCTGAACGACTGCTGGCCGGTCACGTCCTGGTCGGCCGTGGACGGCGACGGCCGCCGCAAACCCCTCTGGTACGCGCTCCGCCGCGCCTACGCCGACCGGCTCCTGACCGTGCTGGACGGCGAGCTGGCCGTGGTCAACGACGCCGCCGAGCCCTGGTCGGGCGAGCTGGTGCTGGTCCGGCAGACGCTGGCGGGAGAGCCGCTGGCCAAGGAGGCCGTGCCGGTCGAGGTCGCGCCCCGGTCGGTGGCCAGGGTGGCGCTGCCCCCGCCCGGCGACCCGGCCGGCGAGCTGCTGGTGGCGACCCTCGGCGAGGTGCGCACGGTGCGCTTCCACGCCGACGACCCCGCCGTGGCCTTGCCCGCGGCGGCCTGCGACGCCCGCGCCGAGCGCGTCCCTGGCGGCTACCGGGTCACCGTGACCGCGCTCACCGTGCTGCGCGAGCTGGCGCTCTTCCCCGACCGCCTCGACCCGGACGCGACCGTGGACGACCAGCTCGTCACCCTCCTGCCGGGCGAGACCCGCGCCTTCCACGTCACGACGGCCCGCGAGCTGGACGCGGCGGCGCTCACGAGGTTCCCCGTGCTGCGCTGCGTGAACGAACCGGTCAGACCCTGAACTCCTCGGTACGGTGCCCGTACGCGGGCACCGCGGCCCGCATCGCGTCCGTGATCACCGGGGGCGGCAGGGGCGCGACCTCCCGCTCGTGGAAGGAGAGCACGTCCTCGCCCCCGGCGAACAGCTCCCGCACCGCCCCGAGGCACGGCTCGACCACGTCCCGGTCGGTGATCCGGCGGCCGCCCAGGCACCCGCCGTGGCCGTCGTAGAGGACCTCGTACATGAGGGACGAGGAGAAGATCACCAGCTCGGGCAGCGGGTCGAGAGCCGCCACCCGCTCGGCCGGCACCACCCGGCAGGGCGAGCCGGCCCGGGCGCGCACCGCCAGCACGTGCAGCTCCCACTGCAGGTACGCGCTGATCGGGAACTCCACCACGCGCGCCCGCCGGACCGGGACGCGGGTGCGGAAGTACTCCGCCAGCGGGCCCGCCATGCGCTCGGCCAGGGCCAGCGAACCCGCCCAGTCGCCGTCCATCATGGCCCGCCAGCTCGCCACGTCGGGTTCGTAGAAGACCTGGGCGCGTTCGAGCTTCCACATCGGCGCGGCGCGCGTGGCGTGGTCGCGGTCGAACGCCGAGAGGTATTCCGGCACGCCCAGGACGACCCCCTCGGCACCCGCGACGGCGGCGAACGGATTGCCCGAGCCGACCGAGGTGCTCTGCGCGGTCATGCGGTGTCCCTTTCGCGTACGGAAGACCCGCCCCAGATCATC
Organism: Nonomuraea sp.; assembly: GCA_036276095.1. GTDB lineage: Bacteria > Actinomycetota > Actinomycetes > Streptosporangiales > Streptosporangiaceae > Nonomuraea. Next base: position 13,340 of record DASUCK010000043.1, read on the forward strand.
AGATGCGGCCCTGACCCGGTCAAGGCCCAAAAACGATCTGCGCGCCCCTCAGCGGCGGTCGCGGAAACGCCGGCGGACCAGGCTGAACAGCATGGCCCCCAGCCACACGGCGAGCAGCACCTTGAAGATCCCGAACCCGCCGAAGACCAGCCCCACGACCATGACGAGGAACAGCACGCCGACGATCGGGTGGGGCCCGTGGTGGTGGCGCAGGCCGGTCGGGCCGGCCCACGGCGGGCGCATCTCCCGGCGCGCCCGGTGCATCCGGTGCATCCGGTGACGCATCTCCCGGTGGGCGTGGTGCAGGGCCATGACCTGCTTGTGGTGCGCGGCCGCCGACTCCCGCCAGTCGTACGCGCCGGGCAGGTCGTGGCGCGGCCCCGCGTCGTGGCCCGGCAGGTCGGCGGTGACCTGCGCCAGGTCGCGGCCCGTACGGGCGGCCAGCGCCTGGTCCAGCCGCTCGTCGAGCTCGTCGTGGGTGAGGCGGCCCTGAGCGAAGTGCTCACGCAGGGCGGCCATCGTCTGCTCCCGCTCGGCGTCGCCGATGCGGAGGTCGTCACGATCCATGACAGGCACCCCTCGTCCGGTCATTCGTCGCCCGGCTCGCCGTCGGCCAGGATCTGGTAGAGCCTGCGCCGGGTCTCCACCAGGGACTTACGCGCCTCGCGGATCTGCGCGTCGTTGCCGGTCTGGAGGATCTGCATCATCGCGAACGCCGACTGGCGGGCGATCTGCCAGAGGTCGGCCGCGTTGTCGTCGATGTCGGGGCGCATGTCGTCCCACGGGGCGCGGACCTCGTCGGCGTGGCCCTCGACGTAGTTGCGGCCCTCCTCGGTGAGGCGGAAGGTCTTGCGGCCCTCGCTCTCCTCGGAGATCACCAATCCCTCGTCGGTGAGCTGCTGCAGCGCCGGGTAGACGGCGCCGGGGCTGGGCTTCCAGCCGCCCTCGCTGCGCTCGGCGATCTCCTGGATGATCTGGTAGCCGTTGCGCGGCTCCTCGGCGAGCAGGGCCAGGATCGCGGCGCGCACGTCGCCGCGCTTGGCCTTGCGGCTCCGCCCGCCCCACCCGCGCTGGCCGCCCCAGGGACCGCCGGGGCCGCCCCACGGGCCGCGCCCGAAGTCGAACGGGAAAGGGCCGGGCCCGCGCCGCCCGCGGTGCCGGTGCTCGTGGTGGTGGGGGCGGCCGTGCTCGAACGCCTCGGACAACGTCCTGAACGCCTCGCGGGCCGCTCGCTTGGCCTCTCTGGCCGCCTGACGGTATTCGTGCGCGCCGGGCCACGGCCCGCCGGCCGCCTGTGCTGAACTCATGGATTTCCCCCTATATCGTGATCTGTCGACGATGCGTCAAAGATATATCGTTACTCAGTCGCCGGCAAGGCCGGAAGGGAGTGAGCCAGATCACGAAAAAGTTGCGGAATCCCGGGAACAGGATCGGGGACGGCGTCGTTGTTCACAGCAGACGAGGTCGTTCCGCGTCGGCAGGGCTGGGGGGTGCTGTCGCCGCGGAGACGACCTCGTCTGCGTTTGCGGACGGCGTACCGGACCCGTGTTATCGGACCGTTCCCGGTTCTGCGGCACGCCTCGGCGCGTCAAAGGATTCTTTGCCGTACAGTCCCGATCATGATGGGGCACACGCACGCGATGACCGGGGCCATCGCCTGGCTGGGGCTGGCGCCGCCGCTCGCCGCGCTCCCGCTGCTGAACGAGTCCTCCCGCTTCATCGACACCGGGATCATGGCCGGCGCGCTCACCCCGGCCGAGCTCATCGCCGGCGCCCTCGTGTGCGCCGGCGCCGCCATGCTGCCCGACCTCGACCATCCCAGCGCCACCATCGCCCAGACCTTCGGCCCGGTCACGTGGGTGCTCAGCAAGGTCGTGTCCTGGATCAGCGGCGGCCACCGCGGCGCCACCCACTCGCTGGCCTTCGCCGTGGCGCTCGGCTTCGGGGCCCACTGGCTGGCCAACACCTATCCCCTCGGCCGCGACATCATGGTCGCGCTGCTCATCGGCCTCGCGCTGCGCGCGATCGGCGTCGGCATCCCGGGCAACAAGACGGGGTCCGCGATGATCAACATCGGCCTCACCGCCGGCCTGTTCGCCGTCTTCCTCTCCCTGTCCGTCGGGTACGCCTGGCTCGGCCTGGCCGTGGCGATCGGCTGCTTCGTCCATGTCGTCGGCGACTGCATGACCGAACGCGGATGCCCGGTGCTCTGGCCGCTGGGGGCGACGTTCGTGCTGCCGTGGAAGATCGGCATCAAGACGGGCAAGAAGTTCGAGCAGAAGATCCTGGCCCCCGTCCTGTCCGTCGCGATCGTCGGGCTGCTGTTCTGGAGGCTGGCGCCCGTTTAATTTGATGTCGAGATATTCTGGCGATATCTTGACGTCGAGACATCCGCCGCGGCCTGCGAATTAGGCACACCTAACGTGCTTGTCGATCCACGGGTGCGGCAGGATTTGGGGGTAGCGAGCCCGACGCTGCACGCGGAGCGGTGAGCGACCCATGAGCACGTGACCCTGTCTGACTGAGGAGGCGAATCACCGTGTCCGCGAACAGCTTCGGCAGCCGTGACACGCTACGCGTCGGCGACGCGTCATACGAGATTTTCCGGCTGGATGCCGTCGAGGGCGCCGCACGCCTCCCGTACAGCCTCAAGATCCTGCTGGAGAACCTCCTCCGCACCGAGGACGGCGCCAACATCACCGCCGACCACATCCGGGCCCTCGGCGGCTGGGACCCGAACGCGACGCCGAGCGTGGAGATCCAGTTCACCCCCGCCCGGGTGATCATGCAGGACTTCACGGGCGTGCCGTGCGTGGTCGACCTGGCCACCATGCGCGAGGCCGTACGCGACCTGGGCGGCGACCCCGCGCGCATCAACCCGCTCGCGCCCGCCGAGATGGTCATCGACCACTCCGTCATCGTCGACTACTTCGGCCACCCCGACGCCTTCCAGCGCAACGTCGAGCGCGAGTACGAACGCAACCGCGAGCGCTACCAGTTCCTGCGCTGGGGACAGACGGCCTTCGACGAGTTCAAGGTCGTGCCGCCCGGCACCGGCATCGTCCACCAGGTCAACATCGAGCACCTCGCCCGCGTGGTCATGACCCGCGACAGCGGTGAGGTCATCAGGGCCTACCCCGACACCTGCGTCGGCACCGACTCCCACACCACGATGGAGAACGGCATCGGCGTGCTCGGCTGGGGCGTCGGCGGCATCGAGGCCGAGGCCGCCATGCTCGGCCAGCCGATCTCCATGCTCATCCCGCGCGTGGTCGGCTTCAAGCTCAGCGGGCAGCTCCCGGCCGGCGCCACCGCCACCGACCTCGTCCTCACGATCACCGAGATCCTGCGCAAGCACGGCGTGGTGGGCAAGTTCGTGGAGTTCTACGGCGAGGGCGTCGCCTCCGTGCCGCTGGCCGACCGGGCCACCATCGGCAACATGAGCCCCGAGTTCGGCTCCACCTGCGCGATCTTCCCGATCGACGGCCAGACCATCGACTACCTCCGCCTGACCGGCCGCAGCGAGGAGCAGATCGCCCTCGTCGAGGCGTACGCCAAGGTCCAGGGCCTCTGGCTCGATCCGGCCGCGCCCGAACCGGAGTTCTCCGAGTACATCGAGCTCGACCTCGCCACCGTCGTCCCGTCGATCGCCGGCCCCAAGCGCCCGCAGGACCGCATCGAGCTGTCCAACTCCAAGGAGGCGTTCCGGCAGGCGCTGGGCGCCTACGTGGCGCACACCGAGGACACCGCCAAGTCCACTGTGGACGAGGCCG
>DASUCK010000044.1:0-2802 GCA_036276095.1 Nonomuraea sp.
GGTGGCGCGATGACCTTGCGCGGGTAGATGGACAGGAGCAACTCGTCGAAGGTTTCGGGAGTGAAGTCACCGAGTTCGTCGACGTTGAGGTAGTCGCTGGCGTAGTCGCAGAGCAGGCGGACCTCGTCCGCGTCCACCTCGACTTCCCGCACGCGCCCCCAAGCGCGCAGGTCGTCGATGGCCTGGTTCACCCATTCGATCGACACACAGGCACGCTAACGGCTGGTCACCAGATGAGCGAATCGGGGAAACGGGCTAAATCAGGTCGAGGGGGTCGACACTCACCCTCACGACATCTGGTGTCTTGCGTGCCGCGCGCACTCCGCTGGCGCCCTTGAGCGCGGCGGCCAGGGCCGCGCCGCCGTTCCTGCGTACGCGGATCATGGCGCGTTCCTGGCCGGCGTCGTCGACCGGGACGGGGCCGAGCACCTGGGCGCCGGGCGGGAGGCGGAGCTCGTCGAGCATCTGCCGGACCGCCCCGGCCAGACCGGTCAGCGTCGCCATCCGGACCGCGGGCGGGAACCCGAGCTCGGCCCGGTCGGCCAGCTCGCGCTCGGCGTGGGTGACGGGATCCCACCGCAGCAGCGCCTGCACGGCGGGCAGCGCGGCGTCGGCCAGCACCACCAGCTCGGCGCCCGGGCGAAGCAGCGCGGCGGCGTTCATCCAGCGCCGGACGGCCTCCTCCCCGGCCCGCAGGTCGGCCCGGCCCAGCAGCGCCCAGCCGTCGAGCAGCACCGCCGCCGCGTACCCGCCCTCCGCCACCGGCTCCGCGCCCGGCGTGGCGACGACCAGCGCCCGCGTCCCCGGCACGGTGGCCAGCACGCCGTCCCGGCCCGACGTCCGCACCTGCGCGGAAGGGAACGCCCGCCCGAGTTCCTCGGCCGTACGCCGGGCTCCGACGACGACCGCGCGCAGCCGTGGGCTCCCGCACGTGGGACACCGCCAGTCCGCGTCCACGCGCCCGCACCAGCGGCAGAAGGGGGCCGCATGCCCACCCCTGAGCGCCAGCGGCCCATGACAGACCGGCACCGGCCCTCCGTCACCCGCCCCCGCCCCCGCGTGGCCGGGGCCGCCTCGCAGCCCGGCGCCCCCCACCGGCCCCTCGCCGGCCTGCGGCGCGCTGCCGCTCTCCTGAGCTCCCGCCTGGCCTGCGCCTTGGCCTGCGCCGGTCTGTCCCGCCTCGCCGTCCCTTGGCCCGGCCTGGCCGGGTTTGCCCAGGTCCGTCCTGTGCTGGCCCGCCGTCGGGCCAGGGCCGCCATGCGTCCCCCCGTACGGCCGGCCGGCGGGAGCCGTGGGGATGCCGGGAGGCGGCGACCCGGTGTCCTCGCCCGACACGATCAGGAACGGCAGGAGACCGGCGGCGGTGCGGGTGGGCGGCAGGGCGCAGCGGGCCGGGGCACGGCAGTGGCGGCAGGCGAGAGCGGGCAGGTAGCCGCGCCTCGGAACCTGGACCAGCACGGGCCCGCTCTCCAGCCCGTGCCGGAGCGCCCGCCACGCGACGCTGGGCAGCCGGGCCTGGCGGGCGGCCTGGTCCTTGGCCAGCTCGGCGTCCTCGCCCGCCGGCCGTACCCGGGGCGCCAGGCTCCTGATCGTCGTACGGGTGGCCACGATCGGCCTGGCCCAGCGGGCGGCGATGAGCTGGGTGGCCTCGGCGGTGCGGGCGTACCCGCCGATGAGCATGGCCGCGCCGGACCTGTGCGCCCTGAGCGCGAGGACCTCGCGGGCGTGCGGGTACGGGGCCAGGCGCTCGGCGTGCAGGTCGTCACCGTCGTCCCAGATGGCCACCAGGCCGAGATCGGCGACGGGGGCGAACATGGCGGCCCGGGTGCCGACGACGGCGCGTACCTGCCCTCTCAGGACCTTCAGCCACCGCCGGTACCGCTCGGCGGGCCCCAGGTCGGCGGTGAGCGCCACGTGCCGGCCGGGCCCCAGCACCCGCGCGAACTCTCCGTCCGCCAGCGCCACGTCCTTCCCGTCGGGCACCACGACGACGGCGCCGCGACCGCCGTCCAGCGCCGCCCGCACGGCCTCGGCCATCGCGCCCGCCCACCCGGTGGCGCCGGGCAACGCCGACCACACGGCCCTGGGCGCCCGCCCGTGGCGCAGCGCGTCGAGAAAGGACGGCCCGGCGGGGTACGCCTCCCACGCGCTCCCGCGCTTCGCCTGGACGTCGCCGCGCTCACCGCCCTGCACCCGTTCGCCGCCGGCTCCCGCGGGACGTTCGTCGGCGGGGGCGTCCGGAGCGGCGGCATCCTGGGCGGCGGCATCCTGGGCAGGCGGGGAATGGCCCTGCTGGGGCGTCTGGGCCTCCGCCCGGGCGTGGCGGGGCGGGACGGCGAGGCGGAGCACGTCGGTGAGCGTGCCGGCGTACCGGTCGGCCACCGCCCTGGCCAGCCCGGCGATCTCCGGGGTCAGCACCCGCTCGGGCGACACCACGCGTTCGAGCGGCGTCAGCTTGCCCTCATGGTCGCTTTCATCGACCCGCTCCAGCAGGAACCCGTCGACCAGCTTGCCCGCGAACCGCACCCGCACCCGCACCCCCGGCTCGGCCGTCTCGTGCAGGGACGCGGGGATCAGGTAGTCGAAGGGCCGATCGAGATGCGGCAGGGGGCTGTCCACGACCACCCTCGCCACCGGCCGCCCGGGAGCGGGAACCACGGCCCCCTTGACGTCCTTCGACGACGACGCCGGCGGCCGCACGGCGTCGAGCGGCAGAAGGGCGTCGTCGGATGGAGTCACGCCTAACGTCTACCAGACCCGGCCCACCCCGAACGCCCGCCCGCCACCCGTCACCCTCAGTCC
>DASUCK010000045.1:0-15602 GCA_036276095.1 Nonomuraea sp.
TGACCGCCGCCAGGATGAGGGTGCCTTCGACGATCGGCCGGTACGTGGTGTCCCACCCCAGCAGATTGAACCCGTTCCCGATGAGGGTGAGGATCAGCACGCCCACCATGCCGCGCCAGACCGCCCCCTGGCCGCCGAGGATGCTCGTGCCGCCGATCACGGCCGCCGCGATGGCGGTCAGCTCCAGCAGCGTGCCCATGTCCGACTGCGCCGAGCCGCCCCGCGCGGCCAGCACCAGCCCGGCCAGCGCCGCGCAGACCCCGCTGATCGCGAACACCCCGACGCGGACCGGCCGCACCCCGATCCCCGACAGCCAGGCGGCCGTGGGGTTGCCGCCGACGGCGTACACGCGCCGCCCGAACGTCGTGCCCGCCAGCAGCACCGACGCCACCACGGCCACCGCGACCAGCAGCAGCGACGACCCGGTGACGCCGCCGAACACGGTCGGCCAGCTGAGCGACTGGAACGCCTCCAGCCTCCCGGGCCCCGGGTAGACGATCGCCCCGCCGGTGATCACGAGCGCCAGGCCGCGGTGCACGATGCTGAGCGCCAGCGTGGCGATGAACGAGTGCACCCGCGTCAGCACCACCACCAGGCCGTTGGCCGTGCCGAGCAGGCCGCCGGCGGCGACCGCGGCAGCGTACCCGGCGGGGACCCCGGCGCGCTCGGTGACGACCACCGCCACGATGGCGCTGACCGCGAGCACGGCGCTCGCCGACAGGTCGAACACCCCGCAGATCACGCACACCGTCATCCCGCACGCCAGCAGCCCCACCACGACGGCCTGGTCGAGCAGGTTGACGAGGTTGCCCGGGGTGAGGAACGTGTCCGTGGACAGCGACAGCACCGCCACGAGCGCGACCACGGCCAGGACGATGCCGTAGTCGCGCAGGCGGGCGGTCATTCGTCGTATTCGCCGGTGACCTGGGCCAGCGCGTCCTTGGTGCCCATGCTGGTGCCGGGCTGGACGTCGGTCATGACGTTGGTGGCCGGCACCTGCTTGCCGAGCGCCTTGTTCAGGCCCAGCTCCGCGCCCTTGGCGCCGAGGGTCTTGACCGGCAGGTAGTACGCCGCGTACCAGCGGCCCTCCTGCACCGCCCGCACGGTCTGCCGGGAGGCGCCGTTGGCGATGTACATGATGTCCTTGCCCCTGGCCACCGCCTCGGCCCCGAGAATCGCCTGCGACGCGCCGATGACCACGTCGATGCCCGGTTCCTTCTGCAGCACGTCCTGGACCGCCGCGCGCCCGCTCTCCTGCGTGTAACCGCCCTCGACCTGCGCCTTCACCTGCACGCCCGGCGCCGACTTCAGCACGCCGAGCGCCGCCTGGGTGCGGGCGTTGTCGAGGGGGAGCGCCTTCAGGCCCTCCAGGTAGGCGACCTCGCACGGGTCGAGCTTCTTGCTCCGGCACGCCTGGACGGCCAGCTTGCCGAGCCCCTCGCCGTTGAGCGTCGGCACGTCGACGAGCGTGATCGTGCCCTCGACCTGCGGGTCAGCGGTGTCGTACCGGGTGCCGACGGGGGTGAAGTGCACCACGACCGCGATCCCGGCCTGTACGGCGGCGCGGATGGCCGGGACCACCGCCGCGCCGTCGTTGGCCTGCACGACGAACACGTCGAACCGCTTGGCCGTCACCGCGTCCTGGAGCTGCTGGACCTGGACCTGGGCGTCGAAATTGGGGTCGAGGAACTCGGCCGTGGCGTTGTTGGCCCTGGCGTACTCCTCGACTCCGGCGAACGTCGCGGCCGAGAACGAGTTGGCCTTGGCGAAACCGAAGAATCCGATGCGCTTGGGGCCTGCCGCCGCCGTGGCCGAGCCCGTGGCGGACGCTGTGGCGGTGGGCTGCGCGTCGCCCGAGTTCGGGTTGACGCAGCCCGCGGCCAGCAGAGCCACGGCGGGTAAGGCGGTCCAGCGGACCATGTCGGTCTCCTTCGCATCGTCGGCGGCAGGCGGGGCGGCATGCCCGGAATTCGTGTCTGTGATCATAGAGACACTGATGCGAAGGGAGCTCCCGTTTCCGGTGGATCTCGGGTGCGTTTGTCGGGAAATCTTCAGGAGCCGCGCTCAGACGGGCTCGTTGCCCGGCTTCCACTTGACGCCGCAGCCGAGCGACGGGTGCTGCTCGGCGGGCACCTCGCCGCCCTCCAGCAGCGCGTCGATGGCCGCCCGCAGCGATGAGCCGGTCACCGGCACCGAGTTGCCCGGCCGAGCGCCGTCGAACTCGCCGCGGTAGACGAGCTTGAGCTGGGCGTCGTACAGGAAGAAGTCGGGCGTGCAGGCCGCCTTGTACGCCTTGGCGACCTCCTGGGTGTCGTCCAGCAGGTACGGGAACGTGAAGCCGGCCCTGGCGGCCTGCTCGGCCAGGTGCGTGGGATCGTCGTCGGGGTAGCTGACGCTGTCGTTGCTGCAGATCGCGACCACGGACAGCCGCGCGCCGTAGTCCTCGGCCAGCGCGCCGATGCCCCTCTCGATGTGCCGCACGTAGGGGCAGTGGTTGGAGAGGAAGACCACGAGCGTGGCCGGAGAGTCCTTCAGATCTCCGAGCGAGACGCTGCCGCCGTCGATCGCGGTGAGATCGAAGCCGGGCGCGGGAGTGCCGAGCGGAACCATGAACGAGTTGACAGCCATGGCTCCATTGTCGTCCGAGCGGGCCGGTGGCTTCGAGGGGGCCGTGGCTTCGAGGGGGCCGTGGCTTCGAGGGGTCATCGGCCCCGCGCGCGTGCGGGAGCCGGCCCCGCGGTCGGCGGGGCCGGCCTACTTCCCACGCCAGCCCGGGTCTGGACCGGCGGCTGCACCGACCCGCCGGGCACGCCGGCGGGCGCCGACGGCCGCGGTCAGAGCGACGTCTGGTCGTCGGCCGGGGGAGCGGGCGCTCGCGTGCCCGGCTCGGGGGCCGGGCCGGAGGCGAGCGCGCCGCCGATCGCGCCGATCGTGTGGGTGAGGCGGACGCCGGAGCCGTCGCGGCGGCCGAGCTCGTCGGGGAGCGGCACGGGCTTGCCGACCGCGGACACCGCCTTGGCCGGCGCGGGCCCGGCCCAGGCCAGCAGGAGTTCGTCCTCGCCCTTGAGGAAGCGCTGCGCCCGCACGCCGCCGGTGGCCCGCCCCTTGGCGGGGAACTCGGCGTAGTCGGACACCTTGCCGCCGCCCACCTGCGTGCCGGGCAGCGCGGTGGACGAGCCCGCGACCGTGACCACGTGGGCGGGCCGTTCGGGATCCACGACCCCGAACCAGATCACCCGGGCGCCGTCGAGCCGGATGCCGGCCATGCCGCCCGCGGGGCGGCCCTGCGGGCGCACCAGCGACGCCGGGTAACGCAGCAGCTGGGCGTTGGAGGCGATGAACACCAGGTCGTGCGACTCCGACTCCAGCTCGACCGCGCCGACCACGGTGTCGCCGTCCTTCAGCGTGATCACCTCGAAGTCGTCGCGGTTGGCCGGATAGTCGGGAGCCACCCGCTTGACCACGCCCTGCGCCGTGCCGAGCGCCAGGCCGGGGCCGTCGGGGTCGAGCGACCCCAGGCCCACCACCTTCTCGTCGGGCTGCAGCGAGACGTATTCGGAGACCGGATGGCCGCCGGACAACGACGGCGGGTTGGCCGTGGGCGGCAGGGTCGGCAGGTCGACGACCTGGACCCGGATCAGCCGGCCCAGCGACGTGACCACGCCGACCTCGCCGCGGACCGACGTGCGTACGGCCGAGACCAGCACGTCGTGGGCGGCCCGCTCGCCCTCGCCCGGCAGCGGCTCGGCGGCGGCGGTGCGGGCCAGCAACCCGGTCGACGACAGCAGCGCCAGGCACGGGTCGTCGGCCACCTGCAGCGACACCACCGGCGTGCGCGCGGTGTCGGCCGACTCCAGCAGGACGGTGCGGCGCGGGGTGCCGTATTTCCTGGCCACCTCGGCCAGCTCGCCGGAGACCACCTGGCGCAACCTGGCCTCCGACGAAAGGATCTCGGTCAGCTTGGCGATCTCGTCGCTCAGCGTCTCCTTCTCCCGGTCGAGCTCCAGCTTGTCGTAGCGGGTCAGGCGGCGCAGCGGCGTGTCGAGGATGTAGGAGGCCTGGATCTCGGTCAGGTCGAACACGTCCGTCAGGCGCGTGCGCGCCTGCGCCGAGTCGTCGGAGGACCGGATGACCTGGATGACCTCGTCGATGTTGAGCAGCGCGATGATGAGGCCGTCGACCAGGTGGAGCCGCTCCTCGCGCTTGCGCCGCCGGTACTCCGACCGTCGGCGCACGACCTCCAGGCGGTGGTCGACGTAGACCTGCAGCAGCTCGCGCAGCCCGAGCGTGCGCGGCTCGCCGTCGACGAGGGCGACGTTGTTGATGCCGAACGTCTCCTCCATCGGCGTCAGCCGGTAGAGCTCCTCCAGCACGGCCTCGGGGATGAAGCCGTTCTTGATCTCGATGACCAGCCGCAGGCCCTTGTGGCGGTCGGTGAGGTCTTTCAGGTCGGCGATGCCCTGGAGCTTCTTGGCGGTCACCAGCTCCTTGATCTTGGTGACCACGCGCTCGGGGCCGACGTTGTAGGGCAGCTCGGTGACGATGATGCCCTTGCGGCGCGGGGTGATCTGCTCGACCACGCACTTGGCCCGCATGCGGAACGTGCCCCGCCCGGTCTCGTACGCGTCGCGCACCCCCTGCAGACCGATGATCGTGCCGCCGGTCGGCAGGTCGGGCCCCGGCACGAACCGCATCAGCTCGTCGAGCGTCGCGTCGGGTTTCCTGATCAGGTGGCGGGCGGCGGCCACGACCTCGCCGAGGTTGTGGGGCGCCATGTTGGTCGCCATGCCGACCGCGATGCCGCTCGTGCCGTTGACCAGCAGGTTGGGGAACGCCGACGGCATGACGACCGGCTCGGTCTCCTGGCCGTCGTAGTTGGGCTTGAAGCCGACGGTCTCCTCGTCGATCGACTCGACCATGAGCATGGCCGCCGGGGCCAGCCTGGCCTCGGTGTAGCGCATGGCGGCCGGCAGGTCGTCGGGCGAGCCGAAGTTGCCGTGGCCGTCGACGAGCGGCAGCCGCATCGAGAACGGCTGCGCCAGGCGGACCAGCGCGTCGTAGATGGCCGAGTCGCCGTGGGGGTGGAGCTTGCCCATGACGTCGCCGACCACGCGCGAGGACTTGACGTGGCCGCGGTCGGGGCGCAGGCCCATCTCGCTCATCGAGTAGAGGATGCGCCGCTGCACGGGTTTGAGGCCGTCACGCGCGTCGGGCAGCGCACGCTGGTAGATCACCGAGTAGGCGTACTCGAGGAAGCTGGTGCGCATCTCGGAGGAGACGTCGATGTCGACGATCCGCTCCTCGAAATCCTCGGGCGGGGGTGCAGTCGTGCGTCGGGCCATGTCGAACATTGTGCCGAAGGAATTCGGGTGCCCGCGACCTGTCGCCCGCGACGGGCCGTGCCGGGCCGCGCGGGATGGGTCGTGCCAGGCCGCGCGCGACGGGTCGCGGACGTGCCGCGGGCGGAGGTCCGTTCGCGCAGCCCGTCAGGCCCTCGCGTCGCCGTAAAGGCGGTTGTCGTGAATTTTCGTCGGGGAGAGATGGTAACAAGGGAGGCGTGATTGATGCCCCTGACGCCGCCGTGTTGAGAGAAGAGGCCGAGGAGAGGCTGCGGGCGCTCGCCGGGTCCCACGCCGTGCTCCGCGACGACCAGTGGGCCGCCATCGAGGCGTTGGTCCTCGACCGGCGCAGGGTGCTCGTCGTGCAGCGCACCGGCTGGGGCAAGTCGGCCGTCTACTTCGTGGCCACCGCGCTGCTGCGGGAGCTGGGCGAGGGCCCCACGGTCATCGTCTCGCCGCTGCTCGCGCTGATGCGCAACCAGATCGCCGCCGCCGAGCGCGCCGGCATCAAGGCCGTCACGATCAACTCCGCCAACCCCGAGGCGTGGGACGAGATCTACGGCCAGGTCGCCGACGGCCTGGTCGACGTGCTGCTGGTCAGCCCCGAACGGCTCAACAACCCCGACTTCCGCGACATCGTGCTGCCCGAACTGGCCGAGAGCGCCGGGCTCGTGGTGGTCGACGAGGCCCACTGCATCTCCGACTGGGGCCACGACTTCCGCCCCGACTACCGCAGGCTGGCCACGCTGTTCGAGGACCTGCCGCCCGGCATCCCGACCCTGGCCACCACCGCCACCGCCAATGCCCGCGTGACCAGAGACGTCGCCGAGCAGATGGGCGAGGACACGCTGGTGCTGCGCGGGCCGCTGGAGCGGGAGAGCCTGCACCTGTCGGTGGTCCGCCTGCCCACGGCCGAGCAGCGGCTGGCCTGGCTCGCCGAGACGCTGCGCGACCTGCCCGGCTCCGGCATCGTCTACACCCTCACCGTGGCCGCCGCCCACGAGATCGCCGGTTTCCTGCGCGAGCAGGGTCACGAGGTGGCCGCCTACTCGGGGCAGACCGACCCCGCCGAGCGGCTGGCGGCCGAGGAGGCGCTGCTGCACAACAAGGTCAAGGCGCTGGTGGCCACGAGCGCGCTCGGCATGGGGTTCGACAAACCCGATCTGGGCTTCGTGGTCCACGTGGGCGCGCCGCAGTCGCCGGTGGCCTACTACCAGCAGGTCGGCCGGGCCGGCCGCGGCGTCGAACGCGCCGAGGTCATCCTGCTGCCCGGCACCGAAGACCGCGACATCTGGGCGTATTTCGCCTCGCTCGCCTTCCCGCCCGAGGCGGTCGTCCGGGCCACCCTCCAGGCGCTCCAGGAGCGCGGCGTCATGTCCACCCCGGCCCTGGAGACCGCCGTCGACCTGAGCCGGAGCCGCCTGGAGATGATGCTCAAGGTCCTCGACGTCGACGGCGCCGTACGCCGGGTCAAGGGCGGCTGGGAGGCCACCGGGCAGCCGTGGGCGTACGACACCGAGCGCTACGCCCGCATCGCCGCCGAGCGCCGGGCCGAGCAGGAGGCCATGCTGGCCTACCTCACCACCACCGAGTGCCGCGAGCGGTTCCTGCGCCGGCATCTCGACGACGATGCGGCCGAGGCGTGCGGCCGCTGCGACAACTGCACCGGCCGGCACCGTTCGGCCGACATCGGGGAGCGGGCCGTCGAGCGCGCCCGCGAGCGGCTGGGCCGCCCCGGCGTCGAGATCGAGGCGCGCCGGCAGTGGCCGACCGGGCTGCCCGACCTGTCCGGGCGGATCAAGGCCGAGCTGGGCGCGGAGCCGGGGCGGGCCCTCGGGCGGCTCACCGACATCGGGTGGGGAAACCGGCTGCGTGAGCTGTTCCAGGGCGAGGACGCGCCGATGGCCGACGACATGTTCAGGGCAGTGGTGCAGGTGCTGTCGGCGTGGGAGTGGCGGGTGCGGCCCGTGGCCGTGGTCAGCGTGCCGTCCTCGACCCGGCCGCTGCTGGTGCGGTCGCTCGCCGAGCGGCTGGCCCAGGTCGGCCGGCTGTCCTACCTCGGCGAGCTGGGCTATCGGGCGGGGGCGCCCGGGCAGCAGTTCAACAGCGCCAAGCGGGTGCAGGCGGTCAGGGGCACCCTCGCGATGCCGAAGGACGTGGGCGCCGCCATCGCCGCCTGCGGCGGCCCGGTGCTGCTGGTCGACGACCGCGTCGACACCGGGTGGACGATGACGCTGGCGGCCGCGCTGGTCCGCCACGCGGGCGCCCCCGCCGTACTCCCGCTGGCCCTCGCCACCGTCAGCTGAGCGGGAACGGACCGCGGCCGGAAGCTGGGACGGCGGGCGGCGCCAGAACGGCGGCCGGGGCTAGAACGGCGGCCGGGCGCCGAGGTGCATGATCGCCTTGGCGGCCAGGCGGCAGCCCGAGGACAGCGCCTCGGACGGCGGCTTGCCCTCCAGCCAGGGCGGCAGGAACCCGGCAGAGAACGCGTCACCCGCGCCCGTGCCGTCAACGATCTTGTCGACCGGCTCCGCGGCCACGCGTACGGGGTCGGGGCGGCCGTTGCTGAACCACAGCGCGCCCTCCTTGTTCATCTTGATCACGACCTGCGGGAACCAGGCCGTCAGCACCTTGGCGGCGGCCTCGGCATCGTCGCGGCCGGTCAGCACCTTGGCCTGGTCGGTGTTGGCGAACAGCAGCTTGGCGCCGTTGGTCCACTCCAGGAACGGCTCGGCGCCCGTGCGCTCCAGCGGCGCCGAGGAGGCGCAGTCGACCGAGATCGACATCCCGGCCCGCCGCGCCATGTCGAGCGCCGCCAGGCCGGCCTCGCGCGAGCCTTCGTTGATCAGCGTGTAGCCCGACAGGTGGAGGTGGGACCCGGAGGTGAACAGGTCGCGCGGCAGGTCCTCGGGGGACAGGGCGGCGTTGGCGCCGGGGTCGGACAGCATGGTGCGCTCGCCCTTGTGCGTGACGAGCACCACGCACGTGCCGGTGGGGCGTTCGGGGTCCATGACGAGGCGGGCGTCGACGCCGTAGCCCATCAGCTCCATGTCGCGGTTGCGCCCGGTGATGTCGGCGCCCCTGCGGCCGATGAAGGCCACCTCGGCGCCCTCGACGGCGAGCCACGAGGAGATGTTGGCCCCCGAGCCGCCACCGTGCATCGTCACGATCGCCGGGGTGTCGCTCGCCCTGGCGAGCGCATAACGGGCGCGAGCGACCGCGTCGGTCATGAGATCGCCCACCACGACGACCCGCGTCATGATGTCACCACCTTGCTGCCTTCAGAACGAGCCTGGCCACGGCAAAACTAACAGCTTCCGGGCTGCTCGTGGGGCGGACCGGTCACACCGGGCTGGAGTCGATGCACAAGCGTTGCCCAACAGGGCCTCCATCTCTTGGCATAGGGGATGCGTGACTACGCTCGTTGCTGTGGAGGCACAGTATCCGGCTCACTGGGAGGCTGACGTCGTCCTGGCCGACGGGGGCACCGCGCACGTCCGCCCGATCCGGCCGGCCGACGCCGACCGCCTCCGCTCCTTCTACTCCCGCCTGTCGGACGAGTCGATCTATTTCCGGTTCTTCGGCCCGCGCCCGCGGCTGTCGGACCGGGAGGTCGAGCGCTTCACGAACGTCGACTACGTCAACAGGGTCGCCCTGATCGCCACCATCGGCACCGAGATGGTGGCCGTGATCCGCTACGACCGCACCGGCCCCGGCGAGGCCGAGGTGGCCTTCCTCGTCGAGGACGCCCACCAGGGCAGGGGAGTGGCGTCCGTCCTGCTGGAGCACCTGGCCGCAACCGCCCGCGAGAACGGCATCGAGCAGTTCGTGGCCGACGTGCTGCCCGCCAACATGCGCATGATGGGCGTGCTGCGGCAGGCCGGCTACACGGCGCAGAGCCGGTTCGCCGACGGCGTCGTCCGCATGACGCTCGACCTCACCCCCACCGAGACCTCCGCCGAGGTGATGATCGCCCGCGAGCACCGCGCCGAGTCCCGGTCGATCGCCCGTCTTCTCACCCCCGGCTCCGTGGCCGTCATCGGCGCCGCGCGCGAGCCCGGCGGGGTCGGCCAGACCGTGCTGCGCAACCTGCTGGCCGCCGACTTCACCGGCCCGGTCTACCCGGTGCACCGCGAGGTGCGGGCGGTCGCGGGCGTGCGGGCCCACCCGAGCGTGACCGCGATCGACGGCGACGTCGACCTCGCCGTGGTGGCGGTGCCCGCCGAGAGCGTGATCGACGTGGTGGAGGAGTGCGCCGAGAAGGGCGTGCACGGCCTCGTCGTGGTCTCCTCCGGCTTCGGCGAGACCGGCGCCGAGGGCAGGGAGCGCCAGGACGAACTGGCCCGCATCGCCCGCGCGTACGGCCTGCGCGTGGTCGGGCCCAACTGCCTCGGCATCGCCAACACCGACCCGGCCGTCCGGCTCAACGCCACCCTCGCCGCCACCGTGCCGGGGCGGGGCAAGGTCGGGTTCTTCAGCCAGTCGGGCGCGCTCGGCACCGCGCTGCTGCAGCGGGTGGCGCAGCGCGGGATGGGCATCTCGTCGTTCGTGTCCGCGGGCAACCGGGCCGACGTGTCGGGCAACGACCTCCTCCAGTACTGGGAGGAGGACTCCTCGACGGAGGTGATCCTGCTCTACCTGGAGTCGCTCGGCAATCCGCGCAAGTTCACCCGCCTGGCCAGGCGCATCGCGCGGAGCAAGCCGATCGTGGTGGTCAAGAGCGGCGGCACCCCGTCGGGCCACTCGGCCGAGGAGCTGGGGTTGCCCGACTCGGCGATCAGCTCGTTGTTCGCGCAGGCCGGGCTGATCCGGGTCGACGACCTCATCCAGCTGTTCGACGTGGGGCAGCTGCTGGCCTACCAGCCGCTGCCGGCCGGGCCCAGGGTCGCGCTCGTGACCAACTCCGACGCGCTCGGCCTGCTCGCCGCCGACGCCTGCCTCGCCGCCGGGCTGAGGCCCCGCCCGCCGGTCAACCTCGGCCCGGGCGCCGGCGCCGCCGAGTTCGGCACGGCGCTGGCCGGCGAGCTGTCCTCGCCGGACGTGGACGCCGCCGTCGTGATCTACATGCCGCCGATCCCCGGCGACACCGAGGCGGTGGCGGCCGAGCTGCTGCGCGTCTCCACCGACGTTCCCAAGCCGGTGCTGACGACGTTCCGCGGGCATCTGGGCATGCATCCGGCGCTGCGCGTGGCCGCTCCTGGGCCGTCCCGCTCCGAGCCGACGCCCGACCGCGGGTCGATCCCCTCGTACGCGGCACCCGAGGAGGCCGTCCGCGCCCTGGCCCACGCCGTCCGGTACGCCGCCTGGCGGGCCCGGCCGTCCGCGCCGCCGCCCGAGCTGTCCGGCGTCGACACCGGCCGCGCCCGCGCCCTCGTCCGCTCCGTCCTGGCGCCGCGCGGGTCCGGGGCCGCGGAAACGGCCCGGGGGAGCGCGGGGGCGGACCGGGAGGCGCCCGGCGGGGGCGTTTCCGCCGCCGGGGAGGACCGCGAGGCGCCCGCAGGGAGCGTTTCCGCGGCGGGCGAGGGCCGCGAGGCGGCTCGCGGGGGCGTGTTCGCGGCGGCCGGGCCGCCGGCCGAGGTGGACGCCGCCGAACTGCTGTCCTGCTATGGCCTGACGGTCTGGCCGCACGAGGTGGTGCGCTCGCCGGACGAGGCCGTGGCCGCCGCCGAGCGCCTGGGCTGGCCGGCCGTGCTCAAGGTGGCCGATCCGGGCGCCTCGCGCCGCGCGGGCACCGTACGCCTGGGGCTGGCCGGCCCCGACATGGTCCGCCACGCCTACGCCGACCTCGCCGAGCAGTTCGGCGCGCGGGCGCGCCTGGCCGTCCAGCGAATGGCGCCGCAGCCGGCCGTGCCGACGGTCGTGGGCGTGGTGGAGGATGCGGCGTTCGGGCCGGTGGTGTCGTTCGGGCTGGGCGAGGTGACCGCCCGCCTCCTCCTCGACCAGGGCTTCCGTCTGGCCCCGCTGACCGGGGAGGACGCCGCCGCGCTTGTCCGGTCCGTACGCGCGGCCCCGCTGCTGTTCGGCGAGTACGGCTACCCGCCCGTCGCCGTCGGCGCCCTTGAGGAGCTACTGGTCCGCGTCGGCCGCCTGGCGGGCGACCTGCCCGAGGTCGCCCGCCTCGACCTCGACCCGGTGCTCGTCGGAGAGTCGGGCGTGCTGATCGTCGGGGCCCGCGCCACCCTCCGCACCCCGGCCGGTCCGCGCCTGGACGGCGGCCCGCGCCGGCTCTCATGAGCGCGGGAGTGACCCGAGGGAGAGGTGTGAGCCTGCTGAAAGACGTTATAGAGCGTTATGTCCGGCGGATGAGCTCGCTGCGCCGCCCTGGCAGGATGGACCCATGAGGGAAACCCGAGTCTCAGCCGCGGGCCTGCGTGAAGCGATCGAGCGCAGCGGCTATTATCCCGACCTCGTCACCGATGCGGTCGAATCCGCGCTGGGCAAGGAAGCTGTGACGGCCTTCGTGGTCCACCACGAGGCCACCTTCGATCCCGCGATGGAGGTGCGCAGGCATGTCACGGTGCTCGCGCTGACGGCGACCCGCCTGCTGGTCTGCCACACCGACGAGCATCCCGCGGTGGAGGGCGTCTCGACGTCCCACGCGTCCACGACCACGGAGGCGGTCCGCCTGAGCCGCATCCAGTCGGTCGCCGTCACCCGCGTCGTGCCCGACCCGGCGTCGTACGCGCCGGGCGTGCCGCCCACGGAGGTCACGCTCACCATCGGCTGGGGCGCCATCTCCCACGTCGATCTCGAACCGGCCACCTGCGGCGACGAGAACTGCGAGGCCGACCACGGCTACACCGGTGCGATCACCGCCGACGACCTGTCCCTCAGGGTCAGCGAGGCGGCCGACGGCCCCCAGGCCGTCACCCACGTGCTGGCCTTCGCCAAGGCGCTGTCCGAGGCCACCGCCCGCACCGCCGCCTGACCCGCGCGCGGCCGCACGCGAGCCGGGGGAGATCCGCGACAGGGCTAGGATGAGGGCATGCTGGTGCCAGGCTACGGCAGTGGTTCGCTGGCGGATCTGCCCGGCGCGCTGCTGGCCGCGCTGGGCGTCCCCGGCGCCGACCGGGCCGACGCGCCCCACCCGTTGCGGCTGCCGCCCGCCGACCGCGTCTGCCTGTTCCTGGTCGACGGCCTCGGCGCCGAGCTGCTGAGAGCCCACGCCGAGGCGGCCCCGTTCCTGTCCGGCCTGGCCGGCACCACCCTCACGGCCGGGTTCCCCGCCACCACCGTCACGAGCCTGTGCTCGCTCGGCACCGGCCTGACGCCGGGCGAGCACGGCATGCTGGGCCTCACCCTGGCCGTGCCCGGCACCGGCCACCTGCTCAACTGCCTGCGGTGGACCATGCCCGACGGCCCGACCATCGACCCCGAGAAGTGGCAGCCCGCCCCCACGGTCTACGAACGCGCCGCCGAGGCCGGCGTCGAGGCGGCGTACGTCGGGCCAGGCGAGTTCGAGGGCACCGGCCTGACCAGGGCCGTCTACCGCGGCGTGCGCTTCGTGGCGGCCGCCACCGTCGACGAGCGCGTGGCCCGCGCCCACGAGGCCCTGCGCGAGCGCCCCGCCCACGTCACGGTCTACTACGGCGACCTCGACTCCACCGGCCACCTGGCCGGCTGGGGCGGCGAGGAGTGGCTGCGGCAGCTGGCCATCGTCGACGACATGGCCCAGCGCCTGGCCGACGGGCTGCCGCCGGGCACGTCCCTCTACGTCACCGCCGACCACGGCATGGTCAACGCCACCGAGAAGATCGACGCCGAGAGCGTTCCCGAGCTGGCCGAGGGCGTGGCGCTGATCGGCGGCGAGGCCAGGGCGCGCCACGTCTACGCCGAGCCGGGCGCGGCGGGCCACGTGCTCGACGCCTGGCGCGAGACGTTCGCGGGCAAGGCGTGGGTGGCATCGCGGCAGGAGGCGGTCGAGTCGGGCTGGTTCGGCCCCCGGGTGCGCGCGGCGTGGCTGGAGCGCATCGGCGACGTCGTGGCCGTCCCCCACACCGACCTGGCCATCACCGCGCCGACGGCCCACCCGATCGAAGCCCTCTTCACGGGGTATCACGGTTCGATGACGCCCGCCGAACAGTACGTCCCGCTCCTGGAGATGCGCACGTGACCGACCCGCTGATCACTCCCGCCCAGCTCGCCGCGCTCGGCGAGGTGACGCTGCTCGACGTCCGCTGGCGGCTCGGCGGCCCGTCCGGCCTGGACCTCTACCGCGAGGGCCACCTCCCGGGCGCCGTCCACTGCGACGTCGACGCCGACCTCGCCGCCCCGCCCGGCGCGGGCGGCCGCCACCCGCTGCCCGGCGCGGCCGCGTTCCAGAGCGCGATGCGCCGCCTCGGCGTACGCGACGGCCGGCCGGTCGTGGTCTACGACGACACCGCCTCCACCTCCGCCGCCCGCGCCTGGTGGACACTGCGCTACTTCGGCCACCGCGACGTGCGCGTGCTCGACGGCGGGCTGCCCGTGTGGGCGGCCGCCGGGCTGCCGCTGACCACGGAGATCCCGGCCGTCGCGGAGGGCGACTTCACGGCCCGGCCGGGCGGCATGCCGGTGCTGACCGCCGCCGAGGCCGCGACCGTGGCCGCGGAGGGCGTGCTGCTCGACGCCAGGGCCGTCGAGCGCTACCGCGGCGAGGCGGAGCCCGTCGACCCGGTGGCCGGCCACATCCCCGGCGCGGTGAGCGCGCCCACCACCGAGAATGTCGGGCCCGACGGCCGCTTCCTCGCCCCGGCGGCGCTGCGGGCCAGGTTCGCCGGGCTGGGCGCGGGCGAGGAGATCCGCACGGGCGCCTACTGCGGATCGGGGGTGACGGCCGCCCACGAGGTGCTCGCGCTGGAGGTGGCCGGTCTGCCCGCCGCCCTCTACGTCGGCTCCTGGTCCCACTGGATCACCGACCCGGCGCGCCCCGTGGCGAGCGGCGGCTAGCCGAGCGGGCGGTCGCCGGCGCCGAAGCAGGCGAACTCGTACACGCCGGTCTTGGCCGACGCCTGTGCCAGGGCGGCGTCCGGCGCCTGACCGGCGGCGACCAGCTCGTGGAAGGCGCTCATGACGGTTCGGGCGGCCTCGTCCGGCACCGGCACCATGCTGGCGATCACGCACGCCGCCCCGCCTGCCAGGAAGGTGCCCGGCAGGCCGAGCGGCGCGCCCTCCATCGGCGTGCGCGACATGCCCGAGTTGCACGCCGACAGCACCACCAGCGCCGGCGCCCGCGTGACGGTCAGCAGGTCGTAGGCCATGAGCGGCCCGTCCTCCAGGGTGATGCCCGACACCAGCGGGCTGCGGGCGTGGAACACCCCGTGGGCGGCCAGGTGGAGCACGTCCGCGGTCGCCATCGCCTCAAGCACCGGCCCCGTACGCGCCGGCACCTCGCGCCCGCGCGGATGGCAGGCCAGCACGTGCGCCACCTCGGCGTGGGCGTGGGCCAGCGCGGGCCCGGCCGCGGCCACGACCACCGGCGGCCCGCCACCGCGCTTCCCGGCCCGCGCCCGAAGCCACGACGCCGCGGACGCCGCCACGCTGACCGCCCGCTCCCGCAGGCCCGGCAGCACGCCCCAGGGCACCGTGTGCAGGGCCCCGACGGGCACGACCACCAGCGGGCCGTCCCCGAGCGCGCCGGTCATCCCGCCGAACAGCAGTCGCTCCACCTCGCCTGCCACCACGCCGAGATCTCCCGGCTCCGGCGCCCCCTGGGGCTCGCGCAGCCAGTCACGGCGCGCGCTCTGCCTGCGCAGCGCGTAGCGCAGCCGGACGACGGCCTCCTCGACCGGGCGTACCGGGCCGAGCCGCCGAAGCAGCACGCCTTCCCCGCCGATCACCACGGCCAGCAGCGCGTCGCCGTCGACCAGGTACTCCACCAGGGTGCCGGACCCGAGCGCGGCCCCCACCCGCTCCGGGCCCGCCGGCGCGCCGGAGTGGGCGGGGGCGGTGACGGCCCGCCACCGTTCCGACCACTCGAACACGTGCTCCGGCGTGCCGTCGCGTACGGCGAGCCCCAGGGCGAACGCGGCCAGCCGTTCCCCGGCCCGGCCGGCGTGGGCGCGTACGGACGGGTCGGCGAACGTCTCCACCTGCGCGCTCACCTCGGCCAGCCCGTCGCGGGCCGCGCGGAACGCCCCCGGGACGTCCTCCCGCAGGGCGGCCTCCAGCGCGAGCGCGTGCCGGCGGACCGGGGCAGGGATCCGGCACTCCTGCCGCCCGGCCCGCCGTGAGGCGCCCAGGGACGCCAGCCGGGGGCCGGCGGGCGGCTCCTCGCCGGTGTCG
>DASUCK010000046.1:0-10016 GCA_036276095.1 Nonomuraea sp.
TTGATGAACCATTCCTGGATGTCGGCCATCATCCGCAACGAGAACTCGGTGGAGAAGATGCAGGTGTTCTGCCCCTGGTCCTCCTTCAGGATGTCGGCCTGCACGGTGCCGCGTACGGTGGCCAGCGTGCGGGCCCGCGCCTGCGCGGCCTCCTCCGGCGACGGCTCGCGGCCGTGCTCGGCGCGGAAGCGGTCGAGCGCCTGGTCGATGGCGGTGTTGAGGTAGAAGGCGAGGATCGTCGGAGCGGGGCCGTTGATCGTCATCGACACCGACGTGCTGGGGGCCGCCAGGTCGAAGCCGTCGTAGAGCACCTTCATGTCGTCGAGCGTCGCGATCGAAACCCCCGAGGTGCCGACTTTTCCGTAAATATCCGGCCGCAGGTCGGGGTCGTGGCCGTACAGCGTCACCGAGTCGAACGCCGTCGACAGCCGGGTCGCGGGCTGCCCCTCCGACAGCAGCTTGAAGCGCCGGTTCGTGCGGAACGGGTCACCCTCCCCCGCGAACATCCTGGTCGGGTCCTCGTCCTCGCGCTTGAACGGGAACACCCCGGCGGTGAACGGGAACATCCCCGGCAGGTTCTCGCTCCGCAGGAAGCGCAGCAGGTCGCCGTGGTCGCTGTAACGCGGCAGGGCCACGCGCGGCACCCGGTTGCCCGACAGCGTCTCCCGCCAGAGCGGCGTGTGGATCTCCCGGTCGCGGATCCGCACCACCAGCTCGTCGGCGGTGTACCGCTCCTTGACGGCGGGCCAGCCGTCGACGAGCGCCCGGCTCTCCTCGGTGAGCTCCCGGTCGGCCCGCGCGTGCAGGTCCGCGAGGCGCTCGTCGGCGCCCAGCAGCTCCCGTACGGCGACCAGCTGCTGGCGGCGGCGGGCCACCTCGGCCTGGGCCAGGGTCTCGGCGTGGTAGGCGCGGACGGTCTCGGAGATCTCGGCAAGATAGCGGGACCGGGCGGGCGGCACGATCGCGGCCGACGCCTCCGACGTGCGCCCGGCCACCTCCGGCAGCAGCCCGGGCCCCGCGTCCTCCAGCAGGAGGCCCTTGAGGTGGTGGTAGAGGGCGGTGACGCCGGAGTCGTTGTAGCGGGCGGCGATGGTGCCGAACACCGGCATGTCCTCGGGCCGCTGGCCGAACGCCTCGCGGTTGCGTACGAGCTGGCGGCGCACGTCGCGCAGGGCGTCCTCGGCGCCGCGGCGCTCGTACTTGTTGATCACGACGGCCTCGGCGAAGTCGAGCATGTCGATCTTCTCCAGCTGGGAGGCCGCGCCGAACTCGGGCGTCATCACGTAGATCGGCACGTCCACGTGCGGGACGATGCCGGCGTCGCCCTGGCCGATGCCCGGCGTCTCCACGATCACCAGGTCGTAGCCGGCGGCCTTGCAGGCCGTGATCACGTCATCGAGGCAGGCCGGCACCTCGTCCCTGGAGCCACGGGTGGCCATGGAGCGGAAGTAGGTCTGCGGGCCCAGGCTGTTCATCCTGATGCGGTCACCGAGGAGGGCGCCGCCGCCGCGCCGGCGGGTGGGGTCGATGGCGAGGACGGCGATGCGCAGCTTGTCGTCGTTGTCCACGCGGAACCTGCGGACCAGCTCGTCGGTGAGCGAGGACTTGCCGGACCCGCCCGTGCCGGTGATGCCGAGGACGGGCACGCGCCGCTCGCTCGTCAGCCCCTCCAGCAGCTCGGCCGGGGCGCGGCCGCCCTCGATCAGGGTGATCGCGCGGGCCAGTGCCGCCTGGTCGCCCGACGCCACGGCCTCGGCGGACGGCGGGTCGCCGAGCTCGACGTCGCAGTCCTCGACCAGTTTGTTGATCATGCCGGGCAGGCCGTACCGCTGGCCGTCCTCGGGCGAGAAGATGCGCGTGACGCCGCGGGAGTGGAGCAGCT
Source organism: Nonomuraea sp. (assembly GCA_036276095.1). Taxonomy (GTDB): domain Bacteria; phylum Actinomycetota; class Actinomycetes; order Streptosporangiales; family Streptosporangiaceae; genus Nonomuraea. The sequence continues at coordinate 1,883 of DASUCK010000046.1, forward strand.
CGATCTCCTCGGGCACGATCACGCCACCGCCGCCGCCGTACACCTTGACGTGCTCCGCGCCGCGCTCGCGCAGCAGCTCGACGAGGTAGCTGAAGAACTCGACGTGCCCGCCCTGGTACGAGCTGATCGCCACCCCCTGGACGTCCTCCTGGATGGCGGCCGTGACGATCTCCTCCACCGAGCGGTTGTGCCCGAGATGGACGACCTCAGCCCCCTGTGACTGGAGGATGCGCCGCATGATGTTGATCGCCGCGTCGTGCCCGTCGAACAGGGCCGCGGCGGTCACGAAACGGACGGGGTGTACCGGGACGTGCACGCCTGATCACTCCTTCGTGAGGGGCTCTCTCTCGAAGATACTAGGACGTCCTACTATTTCCCAGGGCTCCCGGGGGTATGGGAACCCCGCTAGGGGGTGACGCCGCATGCGCGCGCTGACGTTCGCACCAGGTCAGAAGGGGACGCTCGCCGTTCGGGAGCTGCCCGAGCCGGAACGCGGGCCGGGCGAGCTGCTCGTGCAGGGGCTGGCCCTGGGAATCTGCGGGACGGACCGGGAGCTCGCGGCCGCCGAGTACGGCTGGCCGCCGCCCGGGCGCGACCGCATGGTCATCGGGCACGAGTCGCTCGGCCGGGTGCTGGAGACGCCGGACGGGTCGGCGTACCGGCCCGGCGACCTGGTGGTGGGCGTGGTGCGCCGGCCCGACCCCGAGCCGTGCGGCGCCTGCCGGCGCGGCGAGTTCGACATGTGCCGCAACGGCCGCTACACCGAGCGCGGCATCAAGGAGATCGACGGGTACGCCGGCGAGCGCTGGACCGTCGAGGCCGGCTACGCCGTACGCCTGGACCCGTCGCTGGAGAACGTCGGCATGCTGGTCGAACCGACCTCGGTGGTGGCCAAGGCGTGGGAGCACATCGAACGGATCGGCGCGCGAGCCTGGTTCGAGCCGCGCACGCTGCTGGTCACCGGCGCGGGCCCGATCGGCCTGCTGGCCGCCCTGCTCGGCGCGCGGCGCGGCCTGGAGGTGCACGTGCTCGACCGCACCCCCGAAGGTCTCAAGTCGAGCCTCGTACGCGACCTCGGCGGCACCTACCACCAGGCGTCGTCGCTGGCCGAGCTCCCCGGGTTCAAACCCGACATCATCATCGAGTGCACCGGCGTCGGGGAACTCGTCCTCGACACGATGACGGGGACGGCCGCCGCGGGCATCGTCTGCCTGTGCGGTCTCGCCCCCGGCGGGCGGTCGCACCGGGTCGACGCCGGGCTGATCAACCGCGACATCGTCCTGGAGAACGACGTCGTCTTCGGCACCGTCAACGCCAACCTCCGCCACTACCGGGCCGCGGCCGAAGCGCTGGCGCAGGCGGACCCGGGCTGGCTGGACCGGCTGATCACCCGGCGCGTACCCCTCGAGCGCGCCCTGGAAGCCTTCGAACCGGCCGGCGACGTCAAGGCGGTCATCGACCTGGCCTCCTAGCCCTCCGGCCGCGGGTGCTCGCGCAGGCTCACCACCAGATCGTCGAGGTCGGCCAGGATGGACCTCGCGCGGTCAACGAAACGCGTGCCTTCCGGCGTCAGCGCCACCCGCCGGCTCGTCCGGTGGAACAGCGGGCGGCCCACCTCGCGCTCCAGGCGCCTGATGTGCCGGCCGAACGGCTGCGGGGTGATGTTGTGCCGGCGGGCGGCCCGCCCGACGTGCAGCTCCTCCGCCCGTGGGCCCCCATCGGTTATCGCGCGTACGCGGCCGACGGATGACCGGAGGTTCGCCGGAAGGCGGGCGTCCGCGGGATCGTGTCGCATCCGGTGCCGATCGTCGTGAGGGCGCCGCGGCGGGGCCGGTACGGCGTGCCGGTGACCGTGGCGCGGAGCTCGCGACCCCGTCCCTGCCCCGCTCAGTCCGGCTCGTACGGCTTGCGCCGGGTCGGCGTGGAATGCCGGGTGGCGGCGCGGCCAGAACCCGCCGGGACGCGGATCCTGGGCGCAGATGCCGATGCGGGCCCGGATGTCGGCACGGATGTCGGCACGGATGGGCGTGCGGACGCGGGGGCCGGTGCGGGCGCGGATGCGGGTGCCGGCGCGGGCCGGCGGGCGGCCGGCACCGGGAGCCTCTCCTGCGGCGGACCCACCTGGGGCGACGGCGCGCCGCCCTTCCCCGTGCCCGCGGTTGGCGCGTTCCAGGGCCAGGGCAGGCGGCGGTGGGTGCCGCGGCGGCGGTTGGAGACGCGTAACGACAGCAGGACGGTCATGAGCACCATGGCGGCCAGCAGCGCGGGCGGGGTGCCCAGCACGTCGAGCGGCGACCCCTGCGGCGCCTCGGCGCGCGGGGCCGGCACGAACGGGCGCTCCGTGGCGCGGATCTCGTCGAGCTTCTCGGCGTTGGCCTTGACCAGGCGCGGCAGGCCGTACCCGACGACCTTGTCGGTCTCGCGGACCTTGCGCTTGAGCCAGACGCGGTCGACGTTCGCCTCGATCGTGTGGATCTTGTTGCCTTCGACGCGTTCCACGACGCCGACGTGGTCGATGCCCTTGTAGTTCTTGCCACCGCGCCAGTCGAAGAAGACCAGGGCGCCGGGCTCCGGATGCCGGGTCCAGGCGTCCTGCTTGATGAACCAGGCGGCGTGGGACGGCGTCCAGGCGAACTCGCCGACGTACTCCGTGAGGCCGGCCTTGTCCGCCGCCCAGGCGAGGAACATGTCACACCAAGGCGCGTTGCGGTACTGGGTGTCTTGTACCCGATCCGCGTACCACTGGCCGAACTTGGTTGACTGGCCGACCTTCTCCTTGTAGCCGAGTTCCTGCCGTACCGTCTCCAGCAGCTCGTCAGCGATCGGGTCCAGGGTGACTCCTCCCAGAAAACCGGCAAATCACGATGGACTGTAGTAGGAGCATCGCGAAATTGCGCAGACGACCGGGAAACTGTCGTGCTATGAGCTGAAATATGGGTGATGTGGCTGGCGTGACAGCAGCAGCGGACTACTACGGATGTTAGGAGCCGGCCCCCACGCGGTAGGCCGCCACGTCGCCCGCACCCGGCGCGACCACATCGGCCACGATCACGGTCACGTTGTCGGGCGAGCCGCCCTCGTTGGCCAGATCGATGAGCCTCTGGACGGCCGCTGCCGGGTCTGCCACCGTGGTCAGCACCTCGTGGAGGACCTCGGGCCCGAGGACGGTCGTCAGGCCGTCGGAGCAGAGGAGGTAGCGATCATCAGGCTCGGCCTCGCGCAGCGCCATGTCGGGATCCGCCCTGCCCTCGCTGCCCAGCACGCGCAGCACCATCGAACGCCGGGGGTGCACGGCGGCCTGATCCTCCGTAATCCGCCCTTCGTCCACCATCGACTGCACAAGTGTGTGATCCTTGGTCATCTGGTAGAGCGCACCATCGCGAAGCAGGTATCCGCGGGAGTCACCGAGATGAGCCAGGGCGAACCGGTAGCCGTCGAACAGCATGGCGGTCACCGTGGTCCCCATCCCCCGCCGTGCGGGGTCGATGTCGGCCAGCTCCACCAGCCTGCGCCCGGCCTCCTGCACGGCGCCCTCCAGCGCCGCCTCCAGGTCGGCACCCGTCTCAGGAAGCGTGGCATCCAGCTCGCGCATGACGGCGGTGGCGGCCGAGCTCGCCAGCTCACCGGCCGCGTGCCCGCCCATCCCGTCGGCCACCACGAGCAACCGGCCACTGGCATAACCGGAATCCTCGTTCTGCTCCCTGCGGCGGCCCACGTCAGATCCGGCGGCATAGCGGATGTTGTGCTTCATACCTTGCAGTAAATCATTGGTTGAAAGACTTCACAAGCAGATGCGCTGAAGACTCTTGTGAACTACTGTTGGCTCCATGAGCCACGACCCGACCGTCAATGCCGGGGACATCGCCCGGCTCGCCGGTGTCGGGCGTGCCGCGGTGAGCAACTGGCGCCGCCGCCACGACGACTTCCCCCAGCCCGTGGGCGGCACGGCCAACCAGCCGCTGTTCTCGCTGCGCCAGGTGGAGTCGTGGCTGCGCCACTATGGGAAGTCCTACCAGGTCTCACTGGCTGATCGGGTGTGGCAACGCCTGAAGGCGGCCGGCGATTTGCGCCTGGGCGAGCTGGTCGCCCAGGCGGGCTCGCTGCTGACCGGCCGTCCGCAGACCCCGCGGCCGGGCCCGGCCGCGGAAGGCACCGGCAACCCGACGGCCGACCGCGCCGGCAGCCCGGCGGCCGACCACACCGACAGCGCCTACCACAGCGACCACAGGGACCAATCCGACCCCGCCGATCGCATTGCCCACATCGACCACGCCGGCCGGCCGGTCGCGGTAGAGGCCGGTGACGCGGCCCCTGCGGGCGCCGGCCCTGAGGGGCCGGGCGTGCGAGCGCACTCCCCGGCCGGGGAGGGATTCCCTCCCGACGGGCTGGAGCCCGAGCTGGCCGAGCTGGTCAGGGAGCTGGCCGAGCGCCACGATCCGCTGACCGCGTACGAGTTCCTGTGCGAGCGCTACCTCGAAGCCCACTCACGCCGGCTCTCGGTCACCCGCGACGACGTCGCGGAGCTGATGGTCCGCCTCGTCCGCGCCGGCGGCGGCACACTCCTCGACCCGGCCTGCGGGGTCGGCACGCTGCTCCTGGCGCCGGCCCGCACCCCCCACGGAGCGGGCCACGGCCCCGCCCGCGTGCTCGGCCAGGAGCTCAGCGCCACCTCGGCCGCCATCACCGACTCCCGGCTGCGGCTGCGCGGCGTCGACGCCGAGATCGTGACCGGCGACTCGATGCGCCACGACGGCTTCGCCGGGGTGCGGGCCGACGCCGTGGTGTGCGACCCGCCGTTCAACGAGCGGGCCTGGGGCTACGAGGAGCTGACCGGCGACCCGCGCTGGGAATACGGGCTGCCGCCGCGCGGCGAGCCCGAGCTGGCGTGGGTGCAACACTGCCTGACCCACGTCAGGCCGCGCGGCCTGGTCGCCATCCTCATGCCGCCGGCCGCCGCGAGCCGCAAGGCGGGCCGCCGCATCCGGGCCAACCTGCTGCGCGCCGGCGCGTTGCGGGCGGTGATCGCACTGCCGGGCTCCGACCTGTGGCTGCTGCGCCGCCCGGCCGCGGGCGAGCGGCCGCCGTCGGAGGTGCTGATCCTCGACGCCACCGCCGACCTGGCGGGTGTCGAGCCGGCCTGGCAGTCCTACCTGGAGGACCGTTCCGACCACGCCGTACGCATCATCGACCTGCTGGCCGACGAGGTCGACATGACCCCGGCCCGCCACCAGCGCCGCGACGACGTGGGCCGGGCGTTCGCCGAGGTCCGTGACCGGTTCCTGGCGGCCGCGGCCGTGCCGCCCGACCTGAAGGTGCTGGAGCAGCCGCTCGACCAGCCGGCCACCACGCTGGGCGACCTGATCAAGGAGGGTCTGGTGACCACGTCGCAGGCCCCGCCGAAGATGACCGCCGACGGCGGCGACGTGCCGGTGCTCACCTCCGACGACGTGCTCAACGGCACGCCGCCGTCCGGGGCCACGACCATGCAGCAGGGGCTGGTGGCCGTCCGGCCGGGGGACGTGGTGGCGTCATACTCCAGCGTGCGGGTGATGGCCGACGGCGGCGCGGTGCTGGGGCCCCACCTGACGCTCTACCGGGTCGACGCGCGCCGGCTCGACCCCGACTTCCTGGCCGGCTACCTGCGGGCCGCGGGTGGCCGGGCCTCGACCGGCTCCAGCCGGTTCGACGTGCGCCGCACCCGCCTGCCACGGCTGTCGCTCAAGGCGCAGAAGGCGTACGGCGAGGCGTTCCGGCAGCTCGCCGTCCTGGAGGACGCCATCCGCGAGACGACCACGCTGGGGCAGACGCTGATCCGGCTGGGCCTCGACGGCCTGGCCGACGGCCACCTCCACCCGCCCACGCACGGCCCCGCCTCATGAGGCCGCCCCTGCCCGCAGGGCCCGCCGCTGCGCACGCCACTGTGCCCATCTCTGTGCCTGCCACTGGGCCCACCTCTACGTCCGCCGCTGCGCACGCCTTCGCGTGCGGCTCCGGTCGTTCTGCTCCTCCTGGCGACAGCACTCCGCCGGCGTCCTGACGGTGTAGTTTTTTCCTGAAAGGTTGCGGGGAGGGGCGAATGGTCATCGGCGACCGCTATGAGCTCGAAGACCTCCCTCTCGGGCAAGGCGGCATGGGGGCGGTCTACGCGGGCCACGACCGGCATCTCGACCGCCGGGTCGCGGTTAAGCTGCTGCGGCTGCCCAGCGGGCCTGATCACGAGCTGGAGCGCCGGTTCATCCGCGAGGCCCGCATCCTGGCCCGCCTTGAGCATCCCGGCGCGCCGGTCCTGTACGACTTCGGCACCCACGAGCAGCGGCTCTACCAGGTGATGCAGTTCATCGAGGGCGTCACCGTGGCCGACGTGGTGAGCGAGCACGGACCGCTGCCGGTGCCGTGGGCGGCGGCCATCGCGGCGCAGGCGTGCGCGGTGCTGTCGGCGGCCCACGCGGTGTCGATCTGCCACCGCGATCTCAAGCCGACCAACCTCATGCTCTGCCCCGACGGCAGCGTGAAGGTGCTCGACTTCGGCCTGGCCATGCTGCGGGACGCCGACGTCACCACGTTCACCCGGATCGGGCAGATCCTGGGCACGCCGGCGTACATGGCGCCCGAGCAGATCCAGCACGGCGTGGCCGAGCCGCGCAGCGATCTCTACTCGCTCGGCTGCGTGCTGCACGAGATGCTGACCGGCCGCCAGCTCTTCACCGGGCCGACCGACTACGTGGTCTTCGAGAAGCAGGTCAAGGAGCGCCCGCCGGCCGTGCCGGGCATTCCGGCGGCCTTGGGCGCGCTGCTGTCGCAGTTGCTGGAGAAGAGGCCGGACGACCGGCCGGCGGACGCCGACGAGCTGTACGAGCGGCTCGACCCGTTCGCGGTCGAGCTGCCCATGCTGCCGGGTTTCCTGGCCAGGACGCCTAGCCCGGGCCGCATGTACGCCCGCATGGCGGGTCGCGTGCTGGGCGGCCGACCCACCCGCCAGTCGTGAACGCGCTCTCTCGTATAACGCCGATCGTTATGTGACATCCGTTGACAGAGCATGGTGGGCCCCGCAAATCTCGTGAGAGAGCGCTCTCTCATCACCACTTGTCCCGCATGTGAACGACCCAGGAGGGCTCCATGACCCCTCGGATCAGACTCGCCGTACCCCTGCTCGCCGCCGCCCTGCTCGCCGCCGCCTGCGGGAACGGAGGGAACACGGCCACCCAGGCGAGCGCCAAGCCGGGAGAGAAGATCAAGCTGACCGTCGGCCTCTTCGGCGACTTCGGCTTCAAGCCGCTCTACGAGGAGTACAAGAAGACCCACCCGAACATCGAGATCGTCGAGAACGTCACGCAGTTCAACGACCACCACAGCAACCTGGTCAAGCGGCTCGCCACGAACGCGGGCGCGGGGGACGTCGAGGCGGTCGAGGTCGGCTACATCAGCACCTTCACCGCGCAGCCGAACAAGTTCGTCGACCTGAAGCAGTACGGGCTGGACAAACGCCAGGCCGACTACCTGGACTGGAAGTGGCAGCAGGGCCTCAGCAAGGACGGCTCGCAGGTGCTCGGGCTCGGCACCGACGTCGGCGGCCTGGCCATGTGCTACCGCAAGGACCTGTTCGACAAGGCCGGCCTGCCGACCGGCCGCGACGAGGTGGCGGCGCTGTGGCCGACGTGGGAGCGGTACATCGAGACCGGCAAGAAGTTCGCGGCGGCGAACGTGGGGGGCGCCAAGTTCACCGACTCCCCGGGTGAGATCTTCCGGGCGATGGTCAACCAGGCCCCGGCCGGCCTGTACGACGCCCAGGACACCATCATCGTGGACTCCAACCCCGACGTGAAGAAGGCCTGGGACCTGTCCAACCAGCTCACGCTGGAGGGCCTGACCGCCAAGCTGGCGGCCTTCTCGCCGCCGTGGAACACCGGCTTCGCCAAGGGTTCGTTCGCCACGATCATCTGCCCGGCCTGGATGACCGGCTTCATCCAGGAGCAGGCCAAGGACTCGGCCGGCAAGTGGGACATCGCGACCGTACCGGGCGGCTCAGGCAACAGCGGCGGATCCCACCTGATGGTGCCCAAGCAGAGCAAGCACCCCAAGGAGGCCGCCGAGCTGATCGACTTCCTCACCTCCAAGGACAACCAGGCCAGGGTGT
>DASUCK010000047.1:0-6752 GCA_036276095.1 Nonomuraea sp.
GGTGGGCGGCGAGAGCGCCCTGCTGCTCGGGCTGGCCGCGGCCGACCTGGAGGAGCTGTTCCAGCTGCGTCCCGACCTGTCGGCACGGACGGTCGCGGAGATGTCCCGCGGCCTGGCCGGGCCGCCGGCGGGCCGGCTGGACCTGCCCGGCCAGCCGGGCACGCTCGCCGTGCGGGTCGAGTCGGACGCCGAGGTGCCGGCGCGGCTGGTGGTGTCCGACGCGCTGGGCGTGTGGCGGGACCTGCCGCTCGGCGTGCTGCGGAAGGGTGACAACCGGGTCGAGCTCGACCTGCGGGCGCCGGCCGGCCGGTCGGGGAAGGTCGCGTACCCGCTGTCGTTGCGCGGCCTGGTCGCGAACTCCCCCACCGGGCTGCGGCTGGCCGGGGTGAGCGTGGACGGCCGGGCCGTGCCGGTGCCCCCGGCCTCGGACGACGTGCCCGGCGTGGCCGCGTTCGGGCCGCTGCGCCAGCTCGGGGCGCTGCCCGTGGTGCTCACCGCCGACCTGGCCGGCACGCTCAAGCTGGGCGCCGGGCAGTCGGGGCGGGTCGGCGTCGCCGGTCGCGCCCTGGAGGTCACCGTGGTGGCGGTCGTGGACAGCATGCCGACCGCCGGGGCCGGGCAGCGGGCCCTGCTCGCCGACCTGGAGACGCTGCAGGCGCACGAGCTGGCCGCGGCCCGTCCGCCGCTGCCCGTGACCGAGTGGTGGCTGGCCGCCGCCGACACCACGCCCGCCCGTACGACGCTGCGCGCGCACCCCGAATGGGACGTCACCGCCGTCGACCAGCGCGAACTGGCCGCCGAGCTGCGGGACGACCCGCTGGCCAGCGGGCTCCAGGGGGCGCTGATGCTGGGCTTCGCCGCGGCGCTCGGATTCGCCACGCTCGGGTTCCTGGTCAACGGGGCCGTCGCGGCCCGCGAGCGGCGGGCGGAGTTCGCCGTGCTGCGTGCGCTCGGCACCGGCTCGCGGCAGATGTTCGGGCTGCTGGCGGTGGAGCAGGCGTTCGTCATCGGGCTGTCGCTGGCGGCCGGCACCGGCCTGGCCGTGGCGGTCGGGACCCTGGTGGTGCCGCACATCGTGCTGACCGGGCAGGCGTCGGCGGTGACGCCCGGCGTGCTGCTGGAGATCCCGTGGGGAGCCGCGGCGGCGCTGCTGGCGGCGACGACGGCGGTGCTGTTCGCGATCGTCGCCGCGCTGGCGCGGCGGCTGCGGCGCGGGCACGTCTTGGAGGACAGGTGAGGATCCCGCTGCCGGCCCGGGCGCACGCGGGCACGCTGGCCGCGCTCGCCGCGCTGACCATGCTGGCCTGCCTGCTGGTGGCCGGGCTGCCGCGGGCCACGCAGGCGTCCTACGACCAGGCGCTGCGCCGGTCGCTGAGCACCGCGCCGGCCGTCCAGACCGATCTGTCCGTGGCCTCCGAGCCGCGTGCGCCCGAGGACGACCTGCACCGGCGCGCCGAGTTCGAGGCCCGCCACCAGTACTGGACGCGCCACCTGCCCGCCGCGCTGCGCCCGCTGATCGGCTCCGACGGGCACATGAGCGCCAAGACGTCCCGCACGCCCGTCGCCGGGACCGGCGGCCGCCAGTACGTCAACCTCGGCTGGCTGTCGGACGCCGACCGGCGCGTGACCTGGGTGCGGGGGCGGCCGCCTGGTGCGCCGTCCACGACCCGCCACGACGGGGAGACGATCCCGCTGATCGAGGTGGGCGTCGTGGCCGAGGCGGCCACCAGCGTGCTGGGCCTCGGGCTCGGCCAGGTCAGGACGCTGGGCGAGAGCGACTCCGTCGCGGTGAGGATCGTCGGGCTGTTCGAGGCCAAGGACCCGGCCGACCGCTACTGGAGCCACCACGCCGACGTCCTGCACGTCGCCCGGCGGCTGCCACCCGGCGGGTCGGATTTCGAGTTCCACGTCACCACGGTCATGTCCGACCCCGGGCTGAGCGCGCTCAGCGGCGGATCGCGCAACCTGACCTACCGCTGGGTGCTGCCGCTGAACGGGCAGGCCGCGAACGCGCTCGACGTGCCCTGCATCGCCGCGGCCGTCGCCGACCTGGAGCGGCTGACGTCGGTCCAGACGGTCAGCCCCGCCGGCCACCGCCTCGACACCGGGCTGCCCAAGCTGCTCGGCGACTTCAGCGCCGCGCTGGCCTCCGCCCAGACCGTGATCTACCTCGGGCTCGGCGGGCTGCTCGCCGTGGCGCTGGGCGTGATCGTGCTGACCGTGCGGCTGCTGACGGACCGGCTGGAGCCCACGCTGGCGCTCGCGCGGGCGCGCGGCGGGTCGCTGGCGCAGGTGGCGGCGGCCGGTGCGGCGCTGACCGGGCTCGCCGTCGCCCCCGCGGCGACACTGGGGTACGCGCTGTCGTACCTGGTGCCGGGGCCGGTGCCGCCGGTCGTGCCCGCCGCGCCCGCGGTCGTGGTGGTCACGGCCGTGGCGTACGCGGCGGCGCGGGCGGCGCTCGGGCACCGCACGCCGCTGGCCGAGCGGCGTGACGACGTGGTCGCCGCCCGGCCGTCCGTCCGGCGGGTGACCCTGGAGGTGCTGGTCGTGGGGCTGGCGCTGGCGGGGGCGTACCTGCTGCGGGCGCGCGGGCTGTCGCAGGATCCGTTCCTGTTGCTGGTGCCCGTCGCGTTGACGCTGGCGGCCGCGCTGATCGTGCTGCGGTGCTACTCGTACCCGCTGCGGCTGCTCGTCCGGCTGGCCGCGCGGGGGCGGGCCGCGGTGCCGTTCCTGGGGCTGACCAGGGCGGCCAGGGCACGCTCCGCCAGCGGGCTGCCGGTGCTGGTCCTGCTGCCGGCGCTCGGGGTGTCGGTGTTCGCGACGGTGATCGCCGACGGGATCGCGAGCACGCAGGTGCTGGCGTCCTGGCAGCGGGTGGGCGCCCCGATCAAGGTGACGTCGGTCGGGACGATCCCGTCGTCCGTCATCGACCGGGTACGCGCCGCCGACGGCGTCGAGCAGGTCGTGGCCGCGCAGACCGGGCGGGTGCAGCTCGCGAACGAGCCGGTGTGGGCCGCGGCCATCGCGGTCGACGTGGCGCGATGGCGTGACCTGCTCGCGGGCACGCCCATCAGCCTGCCGGCGCTGTCCGGCAGCATGTCCGCGCTGGTCTCGCCCGGCCTGGCCGGGCGCGGGCCGTTCGAGATCGGGTGGCTGGGACGGCCGCGGCTGACACCCCGAGGGGTGATCGATTCGGTGCCCGGCTTCTGGTCGGACGGGAACTTCGTGGTCATGCCGCTGAGCGCGCTGCCCCGGGCCGAAGTGAACACGTTGCTGATCAAAGGTGACGTGCCCGCCGCCGAGCTGGCGCGGCTCGTCCCCGCGGCGACGGTCGACACCCAGGAGCGGGCACTCGCCCTCATCAGGGACGATCCGCTCACGAGCGCGGTCCGGTCCACGCTGATCGTGGTGACGTCGGCGCTCGGCCTGTACGCGCTGACGGCCGTCGCGCTGGCGCTCGTCGTCGGGGCGCCGGACCGGGCCCGGGCGGTGTCGTTCCTGCGTACGCTCGGGTTGTCGGACCGGCAGGCGCGGCGGCTGACCGTGCTGGAGGTGCTGCCGCTGATGCTCGTCACGGCGCTGGCGGGGTTCGGGCTGGGGCTCGGTCTGCCCGCCGCGCTCGGGCCCGGCGTGGACCTGTCGGCCTATGCCGGGAACCTGCCGGTCGGCGACTATCCGCCCAGCCTGCTCACGCCCGTCGCGCTGGCGGCCGGGCTGACCGTCGTCGCCGCGCTCGGCGCGTACGCGCATACCGCCATCGGCCGCCGCCGCAACCTCGGCGCCGTCCTGCGAGTGGGAGAATCGCCATGAACCTGACCCTGTCCGAGCTGGAAGCCAGGGCCGCGCGCAAGCAGGCCGCGTTCGGCGGCGACGCGCACATCGTGTGCGACAATCTGGTGCGCATCTACAAGACCGAGGGCGTCGAGGTCGTCGCGCTGCAGGGCCTCGACCTGGTGATCGACGAGGGCGAGCTGGTCGCCGTCGTGGGGGCGTCGGGGTCGGGGAAGTCGACCCTGCTCAACGTGCTGTCCGGGCTCGACGTGCCGACCGCCGGAGTGGCCAGGGTGGCGGGCATGGACCTGCTGTCGATGAGCCCGAGGGACCGGCTGCGGTACCGGCGTTCGGTCGTGGGGTTCGTCTGGCAGCAGACGGCGCGGAACCTGCTGCCGTACCTGAGCGCACGGGAGAACGTCGAGCTGCCCATGAGGCTGGCCGGCACCGCGCGCAGGGGCAGCCGGGCCGTGGAGCTGCTGGAGCTGCTGGACGTCGCCTCCTGCGCGAACCGGAAAGTTCACGAAATATCGGGTGGCGAGCAGCAGCGGGTGGCCATCGCCGTCGCCCTCGCCAACTCCCCCCAGCTCATCCTGGCCGACGAACCCACCGGCGAACTCGACAGCGAGACCTCCGAACAGGTCTTCGCCGCACTCCGCACCGCCAACCGCGAACTGGGCGTGACCGTGGTCATCGTCACCCACGACCCGCTCGTGTCGGAGCAGGTCGACCGCACCGTCGGCATCCGCGACGGGCGCACCAGCAGCGAGACGCTGCGGCGCGAAGGCGCCGAAGGGCAGATCATCGCCGAGGAGTACGCCGTCCTCGACCGCGTCGGGCGCCTCCAACTGCCCCGCGACTTCACCAACGCCCTCAACATGGAACGCCGCGTGCGCCTGGAACTCGAAACCGACCACATCGGCGTATGGCCCGCCCGAGAGGAGCCGTCAAGTGACTGACGCCCGTTCGCCCCTGGTCGTGGTCGAAGGGCTGCGGAAGATGTACCGCACCGGGCCCAGGGAAGTCGCGGCGCTGCGGGACGTGTCGTTCTCCGTCCGGCCCGGCGAACTGGTCGCCATCCGCGGCCGCTCCGGCTCCGGCAAGACCACCCTCCTCAACCAGATCGGCGGCCTCGACCGGCCCGACGCCGGCCAGGTCATCGTGTCCGGCCACGACGTCACCGCCATGTCAGAAGAAGCGCTGCTGGAACTGCGCCGCGACGTGGTGGGATTCGTGTTCCAGTCGTTCGGCCTGATCCCCGTGCTGTCGGCAGCCGAGAACGTGGGAGTGCCGATGCGGCTCGCCCGCACCCCCACCGACGAACGCGACTCCCGCGTACGGGTGCTCCTCGCCCTCGTCGGGCTGGAACAGCAGGCCAACCAGCGGCCGTACGAGCTGTCAGGCGGCCAGCGGCAACGCGTCGCGATCGCGCGGTCACTGGCGAACCGGCCGCGGCTGCTGCTGGCCGACGAGCCGACCGGGCAACTGGACTCGCAGACAGGCCGGCAGATCATGGAACTGCTGCGGGCCGTCGTACGGAGCGAGGGCGTCACAGCCCTGGTCGCCACCCACGACCCCAGCTTGATCACCTTGGCGGACCGCGTACTGGAGATCCGCGACGGCGCGCTCCACGAGCCCACCCTCGCAAGCTGACCGGACGGACCCGCGAACCCTCACCTTCCCGGCGCACCCGCCACCGCCGACCAGCGCCACCACCCGCCTACGTCCCCCTCAGCAAGGCCCCGCCTACCTCCCAGTACGGCTGGCCACGATGACCTGCACCGTGTGCTCCAGTGCGTACGCCGGATCAGCCCCTCCACCCTTGACCTGCTCGTCGGCGTCAGCAATCGCCTGGATGGCCCTCGACAACCCTTCCGGCCCCCACCCGTTCAGCTGCCGCCGCACCCGATCGACCTTCCACGGCGGCATGCCGACATGGCCGGCCAACTGCCCTCCCCGCAGATTGCGCGGCGCGCTGCGCACCTTGGCCAGCGACCGCAACCCTCCCGCCAGCGCACTCACCAGCAGCACAGGAGCGACCCCCGTGCCGAGCGCCCACCGGAGTTGCTCCAGCGCCTCACTGAGCCGGCCTTCGATCGCCGAGTCGGCCACGTTGAACCCGGTGACCTCCGCCCGACCCTTGTGATAGCGCGCCACCGCCGCCACGCTGATCGTCTTGTCCTCGGTGTCGAACATCAACTGACTGCACGCCGCCGCCAACTCCCGCAGATCGTTCCCGACCGCGTCGAGCAGCGCCTGCGCCGCGTCACCCGAGACGTTCCGCCCAGCCCGCTTGAACTCCCCCCTGATGAACTCCAGCCGCTCCCCCGCCTTGGTGACCTTCTCAACCGTGATCACGGCCGCCTTGGCCTTCCTCACCCCGTCGACCAGCGCCTTGCCCTTCACCCCACCCGGATGCGCCAGCACGAGAACGGTGTCGTCCGAGGGCTGCTTGGCGTAGGCGACGATCTCGCCGATCACCTCCTTCCCCAGATCCTGCGCCGAGCGGATCACCACCACGGAGCGATCCCCGAACAGCGACGGCGACGTGAGCTGCGTCAACTCACCGGTCGTCACCTTGCTCCCGACGAGATCGTGCACGTCGACACTCGGATCAGCGGCCCGCGCCGCCGCCACGACGCCGCTGACGGCCCGCTCGGCCAGCAACTCCTCATCGCCGAGGACCAAGGTCACACGTGCCGCATCACTTCCCGCCATGCCAGGCAGCATGCCACGCCCTCCCGGCAACCCGGTACTCGACCATGACCCCCAACCCAATCCAGGACCCCCAACCCGATCCAGGACCCCCAACCCGATCCAGGACCCCCAACCCGATCCAGCGCACACCAGACTCCTGGGAGCGACGCACATGGCCGGAACCTGGCGGGCTCTCACGGCCCACGCGCCACCACCGCCAACCCCCCGTCCCGGTCCACCACCGCGAGATCGCCCGACCGATCGGTGCGGTAGACGACCGCCCC
>DASUCK010000048.1:0-3785 GCA_036276095.1 Nonomuraea sp.
GAGTGAAAGTTCCAACCGGAGAGGAGGCGATGCGTCAGTAGTGAGCGGACGAGGGGACGAGCAGGCGGCTCCAGCCCGCGCCGCGCCGCCATTCCCGGAGCTCGACACCGCGCCGATCGGGACACGCGTCAGCGGAGTGCCGCACGCGGCCCTCGGTTTCCATGCGGTGGTGCCACGTCCAGTAGGCGTCGCTCATCCGCGCCCGGATCGGCGTCATGTCCGGCGCGAACTCGAGGATCAACTCGCCGCCGCCGGCATCGTTGCCGTTCTGGTAGGTCCGGACGGTGATGCCTCCCGCGAGGGAGTGGATGTGCGCCTGGAGGCGCGGCGTGCCCGCCAGCGCGTTCAGCTCGGTGCGCGGGACGATGAAATAGCGCAGTGGCCGCCCCTCCGGACAGCCGCGGCATGCGAATGCGGCGTCGCCTCCCGGCGGCGCGGCACCGGGCCACGACTCGTCGTCCAGTACGGCGACGACGTCGCTGTCGTGCTCGTTGCTGATCCCTGCCAGCACGATCCGATCGGCCGGCAGCGCGTGCATCGCGGTGATCCAGCCGGGGTGCATGAAGCGCCCGCGCACGTATCCGTCGCGATCGATCATGGCCACCACGGCGGGCCACCACGTGTAATGGTGCGTCGCCCAGACGACGCGGGTGCCTGTCGAGCCCTTCTGGACGATGACCGGCCCCGAACCCCACGGCCCCGCGTAGGTCTCGCTGCCGTAGACGACCGATTGCTCCAGCGTCTGCTGCCAGCGAAGCGCGCCCTCGGAAGTGAAGTACAGCAGGCGCGCGGCGTCGCGCTCCGCGCTCCGCACGTGCACCGCCGCCACGGCGTCCGCCGCGCCGTCGTCATCGACATCGGCGATCTGATACTGCTGCGGGACCGGCGCGAACCGCACCGGGAGATCGAGATGATGCGACCACAGGCGAGTGCCGCCTGACAGCGCCGAGACCTCGGTGCCTTCAGCCTGGATGTCGGTGATGACGAGACGGCGCCCCCATGGGTACGACATCAGGACCAGTCCGGCGAGGAGCACGATCGCCGCCGCCAGCAGCCAGTACTTGGCGTTCCGCGGCGGTGGAAGAATCGGCGGGTCGATGGCCGGCACGACAGTCGGCGGATTCGCCGTCGGCTCGGCGGCGGCGGACGCGCCGCGCATCCACACGTCGATTTCGTCGGTGTAGGCGAAGACGCTCGAACGCGGTCCGCCGGGCAGCCGGCGGACCGGGAACCCGCGTTCCTTCTCCCACCTCGCCACGGTGCGGGCGTCGCGTCCGACGTAGCTGGCGATCTCCTTCCACGACCCGAGACGGCGTGACGAGTGTTCGACCATGGGAAATGGCGCGAAATGTCGTGTTCTGTCTGGATTTGCCGGTTGAAGTGTAGCCGCACTCGACACAGTGTCGCAACTTCCCAAACTCCTGCGGAGGTGCGATTGTGAGAAGGTCCTTCTTTACGTGTGCCGTGGTGGCGGCGGCCCTGGTGTGTTCCGCCACGCGAACGTTCGGACAGGTCTGGGTGCCGGTCGATGACCTGGCGCGAACGCGCTCGGGCCACGTCACCGCGCTGCTGCCCAGCGGCCAGGTGCTGCTCACCGGCTTCAACGACGGCACGCCGGCGACGACCACCGTCGAACTCTTCAACCCGGCGACGGCGTCGTGGTCGGCGGGGCCGCCGAGCACACAGTTCCACACCAGCGCCACCCTGGTGCGGCTGGCGGATGGACGGCTGTTGATTGCGGGCGGACGGCTCTCGAGTACCTCGCAGAGCAACGCCGAGATCTTCAACCCGGTGACGTCGACGTGGGCCGCGACGTCGCCGATGGGACGGGGCCGGATCCTGCACACGCTCACGCTGCTCCCCAGCGGGAAAGTGCTCGCGGTGGGCGGCTTCTCGAACCTCCTCGGCTTCGACAACACCGCCGAGCTCTACGATCCGGCGACCGGCCTGTGGTCGCCGACCGGCGCGATGGCGGTCGCGCGATGGCAGCACACCGCGACGCTGCTCGCCGATGGCCGGGTGCTGGTGGCGGGCGGCGAGAACTATGGCCTCGGCGGCGTGCTGACGTCCGTCGAGATCTACAACCCGGCGACCGGAACGTGGTCGGCGGGCCCCAGCCTGCCGGCGCCGCGCGGCAGCCACCAGGCGGCACGCACCGCCGGCGGATCGCCGATCCTGATCGGCGGGGTCTCAGGTGGCTACGTCGCGCAGAGCAGCTCCGTGGTGTTCGACGGTGCCGGCTGGGTGCCGGGTCCGGCCATGGCCCAGGCCCGCTCGCAGGGGTTCGCCGTCGTCACGCAGCCTGACGGCGGCGTGCTGGCCATCGGAGGCCAGGGCGCGACGGGCGCGATGCTCAACGGCGTCGAGCGGCTCGATCCGGTGACGAACAGCTGGGTGCCCTACGGCGTGCTGAACGCGATGCGCGGCTACCACACGGCCACGGTGCTGGGGGACGGGCGCGTCCTGGCGGCCGGCGGCGTGAGCGGCGCCGAGGTGGCCACCACCGAGATGCTGCTGTCGCCAGTGCTGCAGGGACCGCAAGGCCCGCAAGGACCGCAGGGTCCCCAGGGGCCGCAGGGTCCCCAGGGCCCACAAGGTCCGCAAGGCGAAGCGGGGGCGGCGGGTGCGCAGGGACCCGCGGGTCCGGCGGGGCCCGTGGGGCCCGTGGGTCCGCAGGGCCCGCAAGGTGTCCAGGGTGAGACCGGCGCGACGGGGCCGATGGGTGCGCCTGGCCCGATCGGTCCCCAGGGCCCGCAAGGTGAAACCGGGGCGACCGGCGAGACGGGACCGCAAGGCCCGGCGGGACCGGCGGGGCCGGCCGGCGCTCAAGGGCCGCAGGGGCCGCAGGGTGAAACCGGGGCAACGGGGCCGCAGGGCCCGGCGGGAGCCGCTGGTCCGCAGGGCGCGATGGGTCCACAGGGTCCCGCAGGCACGTCCGACCTGCCACCGGGCACGGTGATCTGGCTGCTCGAGTCGGTCACGCCGCCGCCCGGATGGACGCGCATCGGCACGTCCAAGCAGGTCGTCAAGCCTGACGGCAGCCCGGCGCTGCCGACGGAACTCGTGCTTTATGTGAAGCAGTAGGCGGGGCGAGGATCTGACGGTGTTCCCCGCCCTTGCGGGGGCACCGTCAGCCCTCCACGTCCGATCCGGAGGCGCGCTACCAGCGGTAGAACAGCCGCAGCCACCCGGTGTGCGCGGTGTACGGCCGATACAGGTATCCCATCAACAGCACCTGCCCGCGCGCCAGCTCCGGGTTCGCATCGATGTCCAGCGTGAAGTCCGACACGCTGTACTGGTCGTACCAGTAGGACCCGCCGATCGACAGCCGCGCATTGATGGCATAGCGAAGGTCGAGCGTTCCGCGGTTGAACTCGCTGCGGGTCGGTGGCAGTTCGGTCGGCGTCGGCAGCGTGGTCGGTACCGATACCTCCTCGGGCAGCGTCCGATCGGGAACCGGGCCGGTGATGTAGTTGTAGCGCGCGCGGCCGCGGCTGAAGTCGTAGCCGACGTTGAGGTCGATCCGCTCGGCAATCTTCGAGACGCCCGCGTTCAACATCAGCGAGTGCGTGCTGTCGGTCGAATCGGCCGCCCAGTTGCGCGACGGGTCGTTGAACTGCACGCCGGGGTTGGCCTGGCGGGAGCGCTGCAGCGCGTTGTACTCCTCGAACGAATACGACATGCCGAAGTTCACGTTGTCGTTCGCGACGTAGTCCGCGCCGACGCCCCAGACCTGGTGCGTGTTGTCGCGCAGGCCGAAGATGCTCTCGATGTAGTCGTCCTTC
>DASUCK010000049.1:0-2922 GCA_036276095.1 Nonomuraea sp.
TCCCCGAGCGGATGGGGTTTTCGACCACGCCGAGCAGGGCGGCACCCGGGGAAGGTGGTGCCGCCCTGCTCGGGCGGGGTGGTTACTTCTCGGTGAACCTGGACCGAGCGGCAGAGGCCGCTTCAGCAGCCTTGGCTGCCTGCTTCTCGTCGGTCTCCGGCGTGGGCTTCCCGGACGTGACGCCCGCCACCGTGTAGTTCTCGTTCGGCGTCGGGTCCACCTCCTCGCCGCGGTAGCCCTGCGAGGTCTCGACGTCGACCGCGTCCTGCACCTGCTCGGCGGCCGCGTCGGTCTGCTTCTCCGGGTCGGTCGTCTTGCGTGCGGCCATGTCAGCCCCTCGCTCTCTGCGCCGTCTTGGCGCTCACGTTGTTCGTCAAACGGTCAGGCGTGGCCGTGCCGGCGTTGTTCGCCGCCACGGTGTACGTCTCCGACTCCGCGTCGGTCTCCGGCGACCATCCGTGGAACCCGTAGGCGCCGCTCGCGGCGGCCCCCAGGGTCGCGGTGATGGTGCCGGTCGCCGTCGCGGCCGCGGACAGAGTCGCCGCGGTGTCGGAGGTGACGGAGGCGATCGTCGCGCCAGCCGGGATACCCGTGCCGGACACGGCCCGGCCGGCATCCTCCTCGTGGAAGGACCCAGCCGGGGCCGTGATCGCCGTCGATGTGTTGGTCGTCGACACGGACGCCACGGTCCGTGCCTCGTGTGTTCGGCCAGCGACCATCAGTACATGAGCCGCGCGGCCGGGTAGCGATTGGCCTCGGTCGGCTCGTCGTAGTTGATGAGGTTGCTGACCTGCCAGCCCACCCGGAAGGTGAGCCGCACCGCGGTCATGTCCTGCTGCGCCAGGTTGTAGATGATGGCGCCGGTGTTGTCCTGGATCACGGCCTCGGTGAGGATCTTGAGTGTGATGTCCTGGCGAACGCCGAGGACGAACTCGTCCCAGTCGCCGACGAACAGGCGCACGTTGGTGCCGGCGGCGCCGCCCGACGGGAACAGGCCACGCATCGGGTAGACGACGGGCAGGCCGTCGACCTCCGACAGGGAGCCGTTGATGCGGTCACGGTCAAGACCGTCACCGTTGACGTTGCGGGCCGCGCGGAACTTGCCGCGAGCGGACCGCGCCGCCACATAGCCGGTGGCGTCGAAGCCGTCGGCCTCCAGCAGCGCGATCGCCTGGTCGACGTCACCGAAGAACCCGCCTTGTGCGGCGGTGCTGGCCTCCGTGAACGTGTTCCCCGCCGCAGCAGCGGCAGCGGACACGTTCGTCGGCCACGACGCGGGAGCGTTGGTGCCGAAGAACACGGCCGCGTCGAGCGCGCGACCCACGGCCTCACGCAGGTACGGCTCCGCCTCGTCCCACACGTTGGTCTCCATGTCGGCGACCACGGCGTCCGGGATGGGCATGATGGTGGCGATCTCCTCGATGTTGAGGAACTTGTTCGCCCAGTTGACCTCGGTGGTCTGCTTGAGGCCGGTGTCGCCGGTCACGAAGTACGCGACGGGCAGCGCCGACAGGACCGGGAACCGGGTCTGTCCGCGGCTGACCGGCACGCGCCGGAACAGCTGGAGAGCGGCGGAGTCGTCGGGCAGCCGGTTGACCAGCGCCCGCGACACCTCCTCGGGGATCTCAGCCGCAGCGTCGGTGCGGCTGATCAGGTTGTTGTACGGCACGGGGGACCTCCAGGGTCATTCGGGATGGGCAGCGGTCCAGCCGTGCCTGACTGGTGCTGCGGGATCAGCCGTGGCCTGCGGCCTTACGGATGAAGGAGTTCATGTCGTTGCCACCCCCGGTGGGGGTGCGTGGCCCACCGTTGAACGGCGGGGGTCCTGCGGGTTGGACGACGAGAGACAGGAGCGCGTCGGCGTCCGCCGACATCTCCTCCTCCGTGTCGCCACGGAGACGGTCGACGAGCTCGGCCGGGAGTTGCTTCGTCACGGCAACCCGGTAACGCAGGTTTGCCTTCTCCGCCTCGGATGCGCGCCGTTCGGCTGCGTCCTTGGCTTCCTGAAGCTTCTGCGCCTCAGACTTCTGTGACTCCTCGAGCGCCGCGAGTTTCGCTGCGGCGTCGGCGTTAGCCTTGGCGCGCTTCTCCCACTCGCGGGACTTCGCTTTCCAGTCGACCTCAGCCTTGGGGCTGGTCTCGGTCGTTTCCTCGGCGGTGGCCGTTTCGGTCGTCGCCTCGGCGGGTGCTTCGGACATGGTGTGCTCCCATTGCGGGATGGCCCCTGTGCCGTGCGGCTGGGGGTGGTCAGAGGAGGTATCCGTGCTCCCGTAGGAGCCGGATCGCCTCAGCGCGGTCATCGCCCGCGCGGGTGTAGATGCCTTCAGGGGTGAGGCGGGTGGCGCGTCTGCCGCGCTGCGCCCCTAGACGCTGCCCGGCCAGTCCGCGCCGGGTAGTGCCCTCGGTCGTGGTGAGGCCTTGTGAGCCGCGGCGCGCGTTCACCACCTGCGACAGGTCCGCGCCCTCGGCCAGTGCGCGTCGCTCGGCGGGGCGCAGGTCGGTGACCTGCCCTGCCCGGGCAGCGGCGTCAGGGTTGGTGCGGAAGTCCCCGGCGATGTCCTCGGCGGCGGGGATGTGCACACAGTCGCAGCGCGGGTGCCGGGCGAAGCCGGTGTTCCATTTGAAGTGCTTCCCGGCGAGGACCGCGCAGCGCGCGCACGACGGCGGGTTGAGCATCCGCACATACCCGGTGATCGCGGGCCGGGCGGCGATCGCGGTGCCGGTCGCTTGGCGTCCCGCGTCCGCGACGAGGGTGGAGACCGCCATGTCCAGCCAGCGGCCACCGCGCTGCAGCGCGAGGTCCGGCGGGAGCCCCTGCCCCGCGGCCGTCTTGGCTTCGACGACAGCCCCGGTGAGGAGCCCGTCGAGGGTGCGGCCGTCCGCGGCGCGCCCGGCGAACGCGCGGGCGTTCACCTCCCCGTC
>DASUCK010000050.1:0-2788 GCA_036276095.1 Nonomuraea sp.
CCGCCGACCTGCTTGACCTCTCCCGTGTCGTGCTGGACTCCGCCCACGTGCGGGCGAAAAGGGGGGCGAACTTACAGGTCCGAGCCCCGTGGACCGGGGTAAGCCGGGTTCCAAGATGCACATCCTGTCCGACCGGTCCGGTCTGCCCATCGTGGTCGGTGTCTCATCTGGCAACACCCACGACAGCGAGGGCCTCAAGCCCATCGTGACCGAGCTCCAAACGAGACGCGACACTCGTCACGGCCGACACATCAAGCCTGGCAAGCTCCATGCGGACAAGGCTTACGACCGCGATGACCTGCGCCGATGGTTACGTGGCAAGCGCATCGCGGTTCGTATCGCGCGCAAGGGAGTCGAATCCAGCCAGCGATTAGGCCGGCATCGCTGGGTGATCGAGCGGACCATGTCCTGGCTGACCGGCTATCGACGACTTACCATCCGCTACGAACGCTACTCCGGCAACTACCTGGCCTTTCTCGGCCTGGCCGCCGCCCTGTGCTGCTACAAGCGGTTCATCCGGCTCACCACATAGGACACGGTCTTAGTAAGGTGCGGCCATGTATGCCGTAACCGCCACACAGACCGACCCCGACAACCCACTCGCCGGGCTCACGCTCGGGGAGCGTCCGGAGCCGGAGGCGCCGGACGGATGGACGACCGTCTCCGTGCGGGCGGCCGCGCTCAACCACCACGACCTCTGGACGCTCAAAGGCGTCGGCATCCGGCAGGACCGGCTGCCGATCGTGCTCGGCTGCGACGCCGCCGGCGTGGACGAGGACGGCAACGAGGTCATCGTGCATGCCGTGATCGGCTCGGGCGCGGACGAGACCCTCGACCCCAAGCGCTCGCTGCTGTCCGAGGTGTACGACGGCACGTTCGCCGAACGCGTGGCCGTGCCGCGCCGCAACCTGGTGCCCAAACCGGCCGCGCTCAGCTTCGAGGAGGCCGCCTGCCTGCCGACGGCGTGGCTGACCGCGTACCGCATGCTCTTCGACAAGAGCGGGCTGCAGCCGGGCTCGACCGTGCTGGTCCAGGGCGCGGGCGGGGGCGTGGCCACCGCGCTGATCGCGCTGGGCCGGGCCGGCGGGTTCCGGGTGTGGGCGACGAGCCGTTCGGAGGCCAAGCGGGAGCGGGCGCTCCGGCTCGGCGCCGACCGGGTCTTCGAGACCGGCGCGCGGCTGCCCGAGCGCGTGGACGCGGTCATGGAGACCGTCGGCCAGGCCACGTGGGACCATTCGCTCAAGTCGCTCAAGCCGGGCGGCCGGATCGTGATCAGCGGCGCGACCAGTGGCGCCGTTCCGCCGGCCGACCTCAATCGGGTCTTCTTCCTGCAGCTGTCCGTGGTGGGCTCGACGATGGGGACCCGCGAGCAGTTGCAGCGGCTGGCCGTCTTCCTGGAGCAGACGGGGCTGCGGCCGGAGATCGACCGTACGCTGCCGCTGGCGCAGGCCCGGGACGGCTTCGCGGCCATGGCAGAAGGGGAGATCTTCGGAAAAATCGTCTTCACGCCCTGAATAAGTGAATGGTTACTTCTTGGCCTCCTGGGTGATACAACGGGATTGAGGATGTATCAACCAGGAGGCCGTGATCATGGACGTCGAGCCTTTCGGCCCAGGTTCGATGCACTGGGACACCGCGGGCGAGTACCGCAATCTGCTGGTGGCCGGCAGCGCGCTGGTCCTGCAGACCATGCACCCGGCGGTCGGGGCGGCCGTCGCCGAGCATTCGACGTACGAATCCGACCCGTGGGGGCGGCTCGACCGCACGCTCGCGTCCGTGCAGAAATGGGTGTACGCCGACGGGCCGGCCGAGGGCGAACGCCTGCGTGACCTGCACCGGCCGATCAGCGGCGTGGACGAGCACGGCCGCCCCTACCACGCGCTCAACGGCGAGGCGTGGGCGTGGGTGCATCTGACGTTGTTCGAGCGGTTCATCACGCTCAACCGCTACTTCGGCACGCCGCTCACCGCCGAGGAGCAGCACCGCCTCTACGCCGAGTCACGCCGGCTCGGCGCCATCCTGCGTGTGCCGGAACGGGAGATGCCGGACGGCCTGGAGGCGTTCTGGCGGTACTTCGACGACATGGTGGCCAACCGGCTGGAGGCGCATCCGACCGCGCTCGACGTGCTGGCCGGGTTGCGGGGCACGCCGGCGCCGCCGGGAGTCCCCGGGCCGCTGCGCCGGCTGTGGACGCCGGTCGCGAGGGCGACGGGGGCGTTCAACCACTTCCTGGCCGTGGGCACGCTGCCGCCCGCCGTCCGCGCGAAGCTGGGGCTGCGCTGGACGGCACGCGAGGAGCGGCGGCTGCGGCGCGTCGGCCACGCCGTGGCGTTGCTGACGCCGCGCCTGCCCGAACGCCTGCGTTACATGCCGATCGCCTACCGCGCCCGCAGGGCCGCCGGCCGGGCGAGGATTCAGGGCTCCAGAGCGGGGTGAGGGTTCAGGGTTCAGGAGCCGGGCGAGGGTTCAGGGCTCCAGGATGTCGCGGACGCGGCGGCTCGCGTCGTCGAGCGCCGTACGCAGCTCGGCCAGCTTCTCCGGCGTCAGCCGGGCCTGGGACGCCTCCTGCCGGACCGCGCCGACGAAGTCGGCCAGCAGCTCGCCCAACTCGGCGTCGAGGTCGGCCCGGCTGGGCGGGGCGCCGCCGAGCGTGGCCCAGATCTCCGTCCAGATCTTGCGCCACTGGTGGGCCAGCCGCTCCCCTTCGTCCTGCCAGTGGTAGGCGTGCTCCATCCACTGCCGCTTCTGCTCCTCGCGCAGCCGGGCGAAGTCTTCCTTCTGGCGCCTG